>CAMYEY010000021.1 GCA_947254895.1 uncultured Clostridia bacterium | reverse complement strand
GAACCGGAAATCACGCCGGCCTCACTGAGCTCCTTGACACCCTTACCCATAAAGCTGATGCAAAGGATATAAAGTAGAATGCTGGTCACTATAAAGAAGGGACGGAGCGGCAGGCGGACAGAGGTAAAGCGGAGCACCAAGTAAATAACTACCAATAAGACCAGAGCAGCGACAAAGCCTAAGATTGCATAACCCGTGTCGGTCATGCCACCACCCAGACTGGCCTTGTAGAAAAGGATTAACTCGGCCCCTTCCCTGATAACCGCTAAGAAAGCTGCACCGATCAGGCCATACATGCTGCGACGGACGATTGATTTTTGTACTTGAGTCTGGATATAAGCCTCCCAAGCGTGGGCCTCTGACCTCGAAAGCATCCAGTTGCTAACCCAAAACAAGACGATAACGGCGATGAACATGGTCCAGCCTTCCAAAAGTTCTTGACCAACTCCGCCAAAAATAAAGTTTACGAGAACCGCCAGGACGACAGAGCCTAAGACGCCGGCAGCCATGCCCCAATAAACACCTTTAACCAAGTGCCGGTTTCCCGTTTTGACCAGGTAGGCTACAATGGCTACACAAACCAGGATGGCTTCCAAACCTTCCCTCAGCAGCAGACCGAAAGAAGTGATGAAAGAGGTTAAATGCACGTGACCTTGGTCTATCGCCTTGACCTCCCCACCGCTAAAAACAACTTGACCTACCTCATCCGGAGAATCTAAACTTTCTACGCCATCGAGGACGAGGGCATCACGGTAAACCTTCATATCTAAGGTTCTAATGTTTTGGATAATGGTTTCTTTGTCATTGTCCACATTGCCAAGCAGAGAGTGCTTAATATCTCTGAACATAGCTTCGATGTGGTTGACCCGGTCGGCTGAGATGGCAAACATGACATTTTTTTCAAAGCCTTGGGTCTCGTAATAACCAAAATAGGCATTGTTCATGTGGTCGTGGGCAGCTTGGTGGTCACCCGCTTCAACAGCTGCTTCCGCCTCCTCAAAGACGGTATGCATATCCTTAGCGACAGCCTGCCAGTTATCATATTGTTTTTTGGCTGCATTAACAACCCCACCGGGCAGTAAGATTGCAACACATAATACGAAGGTTGCGGCTAGTAAGAGAATACCTTTTCTGGCAATTTGTTTCTTTTTCATGGACACTCACCTCTTCTTTACGAGCGGCCGCTAGCTTTGCCCGGGAATCGCAATCCGGACGCAGCGACCAACTTGGCATATCGACCTTTGCAAATGAATCTTGCTCAAAGCCGAGTTACCGGCTAGCCTTCCAACGAGAAACCGATGACGGCTCGCAGGAGTACGTAGCCATTAGGGCTCGTTAGCGTTGACTAACCAAAAATCCATGTGTATCATACCCCTCCATCTGAAAGTTTGCAAGTCATCGAATTGAACCAAAAAAATCCTAAATCGGCGAAGGTCTTATGCCTGCAAGATGGCTTTAGAATGTACGAGCTACAAAATGTATTCCTTTGGCAGACTTTGTCATGAACAACAACCTTCCTGCACTCCCTTTACTTGTCAGAGAAGAGAACACTCACCAAGTGCCTGTAACGGTTGCCTGACTATCGTTATTGTCGCTTTCATAAGTTTCGCTACGATGCAGATGAAGCTCAAGACGGCAGCAAAAGATCTTAAAGAACAGGAAAGGACCAGAGTTTTTTATTGCGATCATATGTCACCGGGGCAAAAAGGGAGTTTGGAAAAGAGGCATGCTGAACTCAGGTATATCCTTTGGAATTTAGTCTTTCTTGAAAAATCCACTAACTTCCAGCCGGCTTAAGTTGCCTTTTTTGCCACTTTTGACTGTAGAATACAGAAGAAAATACAGCTATTTCACAAGAAAAGCAATGTTGCTAAAAGCTAATTTCTTCTTGAAATAGCTGCTTTCATGAGGATTTTAAAATTTTTCATGCTTCGGCAATTACTCTGGAATTTAACTTTACAATCAAGAACTCCTTAACATTAACTCCCAAGCTCAACAAAGGTCAAAATTATCAATTAGCCAGACCCTCAGAGCTAACCCCCTCTGCCTCAATCTGCAGATTTAATTTAGTCGAAACCTTTTCTTGATTGGGGAGGTTCAGCGAATAGGCTAAAACAATCTCACCCCCTCGTTCAGACAGTTGTCCCCTGGCCTCATTGGTCATGATTGAAACGTTAATTAGGCCATAAGGGGTCTCCATCTGACTTTGGTAATGGTTGCCAGACTCAAACAGGACCTTCATCTGGATTGAACCAGACCGTGAAAACAAGATATTGCCGGACCTGGTGAGGCACAGGCTGGTTTTGGTTCCCTCCATACCTGTAGCTTCACTCTCGTCATAGGAGACTGTCCACTCATCTCGTTTATCATCATACTGCAGCTTACCTATGCTCATAAGCTTGATCGGCTCAGCCTGCTCTCCTGCAGTCCATTGCTCACTGACAATATTGATTCTTGCTGTTTTTTCTATCTTCATCCCTGATCAAAATCCCTCTTTATAAAATCTACTTGGTGAGGGCTGCTGTATCCTGGGCAATTCTTAACTCCTCATCTGTCCGAACCACAAAAACCTTAACTTTTGAATCAGCCCTTGAAATTTCAAGATTTTCTTTTGACCTTTTTTGGTTTGCAGCTTCATCAAGTTTAAGTCCCAAATAGTCAAAACCCTTTAAGATACCGGCACGGGTATTGCTTGAGTTTTCACCAATACCCGCTGTAAATACAATGGCATCAACCCCATCAAGGGCTGCAACATATGAACCGATAACTTTGTGGCAGTTATAATAGAACATGTCTAAGGCAAGTTTTGCCCTAGCATTACCTGAATCTTTAGCTGACTCTAGGTCACGGCAGTCTGAACTAACTCCAGAAATCCCTAGGAAGCCAGACTGTTTATTCATAAGTTTGTCCGCTTCTTCGCTAGTTATTTTTTCCTGCTGCATTAAAAAAGTCACAATTGCAGGATCTATATCACCGCACCTGGTTCCCATAGGGACACCTGCCAAGGGTGTCATACCCATGGAGGTATCAATACACTTACCAGCCTTGATAGCTGAGATAGAAGACCCGTTACCTAAATGGCAGGTAATGATTTTAGCATCCGGTTTGCCAAGCATTTGATAAGTCTGATCAGCCACATAGGCATGAGATGTTCCATGAAAACCATACCGTCTAATCCCATGTTTTTTGTATAGGTCGTAGGGTAAGGCATACATATAAGCTGCTTCAGGTATAGTTTGATGGAAAGCCGTATCAAAAACCGCTACCTGAGGTATGCCGGGCATAGCTTTTTCGCAAGCCTCAATCCCCATCATGTTAGCCGGATTATGAAGTGGTGCTAAGGGATAACATGCTTTTATAGCCTGCTTAACCTCAGCATTGATCAAAACAGATTTAGCAAACTTCTCACCACCATGAACAACCCTGTGCCCTACTGCACTGACAGCGTTGAGATCTGTAAGGACACCATGCTCCGGTGATAAGATAGCATCGATAACAAGCTTAACTGCAACTGTGTGATCGGGCATATCAGCCTGAAGATCAAACTCTTTTCCACCGGCTGTTTCATGATGAATGTTAGAACCTGCTATACCTATGCGCTCACAGAGTCCTTTGCACATAACCTGGTGCTGACCATCTGTCAGATTGAATAATTGATATTTTAAAGAAGAACTTCCTGCATTAACTACTAAAACTTTCATGATATTATCCCCTATCTTCTATTCAGCATTTTGAGCTTGGACTGAAGTAATAGCTACAACACCAACGATATCATCCACAGAGCAACCGCGCGATAAATCATTAACCGGTTTAGCTATTCCCTGTAAAAGTGGGCCATAGGCTTCAGCCTGGCCTAGGTACTGGACAATCTTATAGGCTATATTCCCAGCATTGAGATCTGGGAATACTAAAACATTCGCTTGCCCTTGAACTTTATTGCCCGGAGCTTTCTTTTCACTGGTTTTCGGGACCAAGGCTGCATCTATCTGTAGCTCGCCATCTAGACGTAAGTTCGGAGCTTTTTCCTTAGCCAACTTAGTCGCCTCTACGACCTTGTCAACCAAAGGATTTTTTGCACTACCATATGTGGAGTAAGAAGTCATTGCAACTACCGGTTCCTCCCCAATAAGCTCTTTAAAAGACTGGGCCGATGCCAAGGCTATCTCAGATAGCTGGTCAGCATCAGGATTCTCATTGAGACCGCAGTCAGCAAAAATCAAAGTTCCATCTGCGCCAAAATTTGTCTTGGTAACCATGATAAAGAATGCGGATACAAGCTTTGTTCCCGGCTTTGTTTTAAGAATCTGAAGGGCTGGTCTGAGGGTATCAGCCGTCGTGTTAACAGCACCAGCAACTAAACCGTCAGCATAACCTTCTTTAACGAGCATCATGCCAAAGTAGGTGTAGTTTTGCATAAGTTTGCGGGCCTCTTCTATTGTCATACCCTTATTTTTTCTTAACTCACAAAACTTCTGGCTAAGCTTTTCGGTATCGTCAAAGCTTACCGGATCAATGAAACTAGCGCCGTCTAAGGAAAATTCAGGAGTGACCTTACGCACATCTTCTTCCTTACCGACCAAAATCAGTTCTGCCAAACCTAACTTTAAAATCCTAGAAGCAGCCTCTGTGACCCGAGGGTCATCAGTCTCTACTAAAACGATCTTCTTAAGATTAGCTTTTGCTTTTGCTATTACTCCTTCAATAAAGCCTGCCATAATAACCTCTTTCATTCTTTACGCTAAAAAGCTTGTAAATATATTAAGTCGAGTATAATACAAGCCATACTTTCATTCAAACTTTTGAGCTAAGCACTCACCTTTAGCATCACCTAATTTCTAAATATTCACAGGAGTATAGCCTCAATGACATGTTATAATATCCTGTATCACAAAAAGTTAAGCAGTCAGCTCCAATAGCTGACTTTAAGAAAGTAGGCGGTCAAGGTGACTATTTCTAAAAAATATTGTTTTGATTACAAAGGTGAGGCTGTTTACCTTTATACCTTGAAGAATGATTTTGGCATAGAGCTTGATATTTTAAATCTTGGTGCCAGCATCGTTAAACTTATTGTGCCAGACAAATACGGGCAACCAACAGATATAGTGCTTGGCTACTCTGACCTCAAAGCTTACATCGATAATCCAGTTTACCTAGGTGTAACGGTTGGCCGTTATGCTAACCGTATAAGGGATGGCATACTATCCTGGCAAGGAAAATCCTACCGACTTGAACAAAATGATGGTCCTAACCATTTGCACGGTGGATCAGACGGTTTTCAACATAGAATTTGGCAACAAGTTAAATCGGATAGGGGGTTAAAACTAGAGATTAACAGCCCGGATGGAGATGCCGGCTACCCCGGCCAACTAACTGCCTCCGTTGAATTTAGCCTAGATGGCAAGAATTTAGATCTGATTTTCCGGGCCGACTCCAAGGACAAGACTTTCGCCAACCTGACCAACCACAGTTACTTCAACCTAAAAGGAGAAGGTAAAGGCTTAGTCCTAGACCACGTTGCCCAAATGACAGCTAACTATTTTCTGGAAGCTGACCAGACCATGATTCCGACGGGCAAGTTGGTTGACGTTACCGGCACAGCCTTTGATTTCAGAAAGGCTAAACAAATCGGCCGCGATATAGATAAAACAGAAAGACAAATTAGCCTAGCAGGAGGTTATGACCACTGTTTTGTCTGCGATCACGAAGCCCTTTATGATGCTCAAGTATTTTCAGAAGAAACCGGTATCCGTTTGAGCTTCAAGACCGATTACCCCGGTTTTCAATTTTATAGTGGAAACTTTTTGGATAACTCTATTTTGGGTAAGTCCGGTCAGACCTATCCAGCAAGGTCAGGCTTTTGTCTAGAGAGTCAGTTTTTTCCCAACGCCCCAAACCAGCCCAATTTTTCTTTGGATATAGTCGAACCGGGACAAAGCTTACTGAAAAAAACAAGCTTCAGCTTTGATATAGTCGATAAATAAGCCTAACTCTAGGTCAAACTATTTTGATCTAGAGCAGTTGGTTTACCTCAGACCAAGTTTGCTTGTAAGGTCTAGTGAAAAAGCACCAGGTTCCCTGATTTTAAGGATGTGACAGGAACCCTTGCCGAAGACATTTTCTATCTGAAGTTTAAAGTTTTCCAAGTCAGATTTGGGAACGAAAGCTTGAATTGTTCCGGCAAACCCTCCTCCGTGGACCCGGCAAGCCCCTTTCCCATCCAATACCTTGTCAGCCAAAGCCAAGGCCAAAGCTAACTCTTGGTGAACTTTTTCTCCTGCAACGACAACATTTTGCAAGTACTCCCAAGATGACCTACCAGAGGACCTTATTTCAGACAGAAAATCTGAAAAATTACCAGCTTTAATCGCATTTGCAGCCGATTCGACTCGGACTTGTTCTTCAAAAAAATGGATAGACCTGAGGACGGCCCGGTCTCCAAATCTTTCTCTCAACTCCCTGATTTCCCTGTAAAATTCATCTTGCTTCAGATCGCTTAGAAGCTCTTTGCCAAAAAATCCAGCCACTTGTCCCATCTCCCGAGGGATAGCCGCATAAGCTGGAGTTAGGTCTGCATGGTCTGCACCGGAATCGACGATACAAAGAGCATAACCTTCTCGATCCAAGTCAATTGACAGGACATCTACCGGTAAACCGGCATCCGGTGCAAAGTCTACATAGACAGCTGAACCTAAAGCAGAAGCCAGCTGGTCCATTAAGCCGGACGGTTTGCCAAAAAATTGATTTTCAGCAAACTGTCCCAGCTTAGCCAGACTCACATCTGTCTCACGCCCATCAGCCCAAAACTCATTAAAGATCTTAGCTAAAACAAGCTCGATAGCTGCAGATGATGACAGGCCGGATCCTTGGAGGACATTAGACTGGCAATAAATGTTCAGCCCCTTAGCCATGTAACCCAAATTAACAAAAGCAGCTCCCAGACCTCTCAAGATAGCTAGGCTCGTCCCCCTTTCCTCCTCTTTAGCCTCCCAATCTCCCAGAGGCAAGCTGATTGAAGGCCAGCCAGCAGAATGAAAATGAATAACAGGTTCAGAACTCAACCCTGCCATGCCCCACACATCCAAGTTAACAGCAGCTGCAATAACCTTTCCCCCTTGGTGGTCTGTGTGATTACCAATGATCTCAGTCCTGCCAGGGGCAGAAAAGAACAGCAGATCTTGACCGCTTGTCTTCTCCAAACCAGCAAAAGCTAGAGCAGAATTATCCAAAAGTTGTCTAAAACGTTCCCTCGCCTGCCCATCAGGTTTGTGTTCAGCCCCAAAAAGCAGAAGCTGGTCAAAGATGTGATCGAGTTCGCCCCGATCCAGCCGTTTCCGCCATTCTCCTAGTGTTGCCATAACCGCCTCCATAAGCCCGGGTAAGTATGTATCAGGTCTTGACCAAATATTTTCTCATATCTAGTGCACAGGCCACCAGAATGATGGCACCCTTAATGGCATATTGTAAGTTTTGATCCATCCCAACCATAGGCAAGGCAACAAAAATCAAACGTAACAACAAGACACCTGTAATGATACCTGAAATTTTACCGATACCACCTACAAAGGAAACTCCCCCAATGACACAAGCAGCAATGGCATCTAGTTCATAGTTAGCACCTGTATTAGCTGTGTTAGAAGCTATCCTAGCTGATTCAATAAATCCTGCATAGCCATACATAGCACCGGCCAAGGCAAACACCGCTATAGTTGTCATAAAGACATTTACCCCGGAAACTCTCGCCGCTTCTTCATTGGCACCAAGGGCAAACATATTTTTACCAAAAGTCGTCTTATTCCAAATTATCCACATCAGGATTGAAAGAACTATCGAAAAGAAAACATAGTTTGGAATTGGTACACTGCTCCCTCCACCAACCGGCAACTTAACAACTGAACCGGTAACAAATTCTCGGTATTCATCCGTCAAGCCGGAAATAGCTTGACCTGTAGAAGCCCCGGCTTGCATATAAAGTAGAAGGCCGGTAAAAACAATCAATTGGGTAGCCAGGGTAACAATAAAAGGATGAAGTTTAAATTTAGCAACCCAAAAGCCGTTAAAAACACCTAGGGCAGTCCCCAGGAGGATGCTTAAGAGTAAGACTAATCCGAGAGGGAGCGGTTCTAAATTGGTCCACATCTTCCCTGGCGCTGTAGCAGCTTGTAAAAGCGAGGCTGAAATACAAGCTGTGATACCAACAATTCTGCCCGCTGAAAGGTCTGTCCCTGTAAGAACAATACATCCTGCAATACCCAAGGCTACAGGCAGATAAGCAGCAGTTAAACTAAGCAAATTAACCAAAGAAGTTGGCTTTAAAAAATCCGGATGGGTTATAGTTACATAGACCACCAAGATCAACATGATTATGTAGAGGGCATTGTTGATTAGGAAGTCTCCAAGTGACCTGCCCCGCAGTAATTTATTTTCAGTTGTTCTAAGAATATCTTTATTCATCTGTTAAACTCCTCATGCATACTTAGCAGCCATGGTTAAAATTTCTTCTTGGCTAGTTTTGCTTGCGTCAACCTCTCCTGCTACCCTACCACCTGACATGACCAAAATTCGGTCACAGATGCCGAGTAGCTCAGGCATTTCTGATGAAACCACAAGGATGGCTTTACCTTGTTTCGCTAAATCTATAATTAACTCATATATCTGATATTTAGCTCCAACATCAATCCCCCTAGTCGGCTCATCTAATAAAAGAACCTTTGGGTCTGTCAAAAGCCAACGTCCCAAAACGACCTTCTGTTGGTTTCCCCCTGACAAGGCCCTGATTTGTGTTCTTTGGCTCGGAGTTTTGATTGCCAAAGATTCAATAGACCATTTTGTCGCCTCTTTCATCTTGGACTGGTTAAGAAAGATCCCTTTAACATATTTTTTCAGGCTGGAAATGACGGTATTATCAAGTATACTCCTAATACCAAAGATACCCGTGGCCCTTCTCTCTTCCGTTAACATGGCAAAGCCATTCTTAATAGCCTCGGTAGGGCTGGTATTTTTCACTTCTCGCCCTTCCAGTTTAATCATGCCACCCTCTCGGGTCATAGAGCCATATATATTTTCGAGAAGCTCAGTCCTACCGGATCCATCCAGCCCGGAGACCCCCAGGATCTCACCCCTTTTCAATTCAAAGCTGGCATTGTGGAGATTGGTATAGCGACCGGAAATATCTTTTACTTCGAGTAAAACTTCTCCCGGCTCATTAGTTTTCTCAGGAAAACGGTTGGTAAGCTCACGTCCAACCATCAATTTTATAACCTGTTCAACATTCAGGTCATCTGCTGACTCTGTTGCAATCCAACGGCCATCCCGCATAATGGTGATTTCGTCACTGATCCGGAAAATCTCATCCATTTTGTGCGAAATATAGATAATGCCAACACCCTTTGCTTTGAGCTCTCCAATAATCCTAAAAAGGTGCTCAACCTCAACTTCAGTGAGTGAGGAAGTTGGCTCATCAAAGACTATGATCTTTGAGTTATAAGAAACGGCCTTGGCAATCTCTACCATCTGCCTGTTAGAAACGGGTAAATTCGACATGACAGTTTTGGGATCAATATCGACATTTAAGTCTTTAAAAATGTGACTTGTCCGCTCAGACATAGCCTTTTCATCAACAAACAAGCCTTTTTTAGGATATCTGCCCAACCACAGGTTATCCTTAACAGTTCTCGTTAAGGCTTGGTTTAATTCCTGTTGGACCATAGCCACACCATGTTCCAGGGCTTCCTTGGCATTTTTAAAATTAACTTCTTCACCTTCGATGAGGATTTGGCCGGAATCTTTAGCATAAGTTCCAAACAAACACTTCATCAAGGTTGACTTACCAGCACCATTCTCTCCCATTAGGGCGTGGACAGTTCCTGAACGAACGGTTAGATTGACCTTATCAAGAGCTATAACCCCAGGGAAATTTTTCGTTATGTTTCGCATTTCCAGTAAGACGTGCTCCGACATATAACCTCCATACAAGTTAAGATACCCATCAGCATCTCAGTCATAAAAATTTGGCGAGACTCACCATCTCGCCAAATTTAACTTTAGTTATAGTAAGAACATCCTACTTGGTAACGATCGAATACGGCACACGGATCTTAGCAACATCAGCATCAACATTGAAAGAATCGGTATTAGCCATAATATCCTCACCCTTGGCTATATTTTTAACGAGAGCCATGATGGTGCTAGCCATACCGACGTTATCTTGTTTGATCGAACCCATCATTTCGCCTGAGTTGATCTTGCCAACTGCAGTTTCGGTAGCATCAACACCGAAGACAGGGATATATTTCCCACCTTCTTTATTATAGCCATTGTTTTGCAGAGCAGCCAAGGCACCCAAGGCCATATCATCGTTGTTAGCGATAACCAGTTCAATCATATTGCCGTTATCTTCGGTAAAGGTTGAAAGGGCTGTCGTCATATAGTCCTGGCCGGCTTGAGCAGACCATTTACCGTTAGGATCAACCAGGTATTTGGTTGCAGCATTAGCATCATAGTAAGCCAGTTCAGATTTGCCTGCATCAGTCAAGAGCTTGTTAGCATCTTCAACAGCAAATTGGGTACGGGCCTCAGCTTCCGGGTTACCTTCCTGACCTTTGAGCATGATATAGGAGATAGTGCCATCACCATTCAGATCAATATCTTTATAGTGGTCAAGCAAGTATTTGCCGATCATCTCACCCTGCATATGGCCGGCCTCAGGAGCATCTGTACCGACAAAGGCAGCTTTTTCATAACTTTGGATAACACTACTGTCAATTTCACGGTTAAAGAAGATAACAGGTATTCCTGCTTCTTTAGCTGCATCAGCAACGCCCTGGGCAGCATCAATAGCAGCTGTCTCAACAATATTAACGATCAAGAGGTTAGCACCGCTGGTGATAGCAGTCTTAACAGCATCAGTCTGGGTTGGCTGGCTTCCTGCTGCATCATAATTGGTATATTTTATACCAGCTTCCTCCAGCATCTTGTCCATCTCATTACGGACCGTAGCTATATAAGCGTCCGCAAAATCATAATAGAAAACAGCAACATTTAAGTCACCTTCGGCTGCCGGTGCCTTAGCATCGCCTGACTTAGCTTCAGCTGCTTTAGTCTCAGCTGCATCTCCAGCCTTGCTCTCAGCCGGTTGCTTGCTTCCACCACAGGCGACAAGTCCCAATACCATGACAAATGTCAAAAGTAAAGCTAATAATTTTTTCATGTTTTCCTCCATGTACACGATTTTCGCCAGTTTTAAAACCTGGCCGATGTGCAAGGATACATTAACAAATTATTCACAAAGAAACAAGGATTTTTACTTTTATTTTTATGCTTTTTGTCAATATTTTAGTCAAACAGTCCTGTCGTCATAAGCAAAATCTGATCTTCAGCCTGAAATTGTAAAGGACTAACATCATCCCTCTTCCGATAAAAAAGTTGGTCTAACTCACTCAACTGATCCCTATACCGAAAGACTTCTGCAAGTGTTTTTATCCTCTGGACCAAGTCATCTGCTTCAGGGTATGCAGCCTGTTGCTTGAGCATAAAATAATCAGCTAAAAGGGCCAAAGAAGGTAAATCCATATCACCCGTCATCGGTTCAAGTGAATTAATGTGGTAAGCCGTAAATAAACCGGAACCATCTAGGATGGTCTGCTTGTAGAAAGCCCTACAGGCCGCATAATATTGGTCTGAGGCCTTGCTAGAAGAAGTGTAAAGTAATTTTACATTATCTAGACTAAAACTTAAAAAAGCCTGTCTACCGGTCGCAACATAGTCTTGCAAATTGGGCATAATCCCCAGGGGGTAAAAAGCACTAGAAGTCTCTTTGGAGTGCTCGATTAAAGCCTGCCACTGATCAAAAACCGCTTGCCATTTACTGTCCAAAAGACTAAATGATTCTAGGACAAATAAATTGATATCTGAAAGTCGGATAAATTTAGCCTCTTTGTAGGGGTCTAATAATTGAGGATTCGAGGAAGGTTCAGACTGAGCAGAACTTTCCGGATAAAATATTCTTTCCAGCTTTAAATCGAGATTAGGCATTGACTGGCTATTGGTAAAATAAGGATAGGCCCTATCCATGGTTTTATGTATTTCCAATAAAATTTGGCTGGAAGGATTTCTGTTATAAGCTGTTAGCAGAATATCCGCATAAGTCAAGTCATATGCCCAGCTGATTTTGCTTTGATCTAACACATTCGCCTGAAAATCAATCTTTAAGGCCCAGCCATCTTCTAAGATGAAATGCTCTTTGATGAGTTGAAGCCAAGACTCGAATTCAGATAGCTTTCCTTTGCTCGCCAAGTAGCGTCCCCACAACAATTGATTTGACAACAATATATCACTATTCTGCTCAATGGTATCATGGTCTTCCAATGAGTAGCCCGCGATAACAATTTGATTTTCTCTTTTTTTGCCCTCAACTTTTAAATCTTTCAAAAAGTTCTGCCTAAAAACCGTAGTCAATCTTGAATCATCCCCAGCTATCTTTGCGGCAAGATTAACCTCATCTTGACTCGATAACCTCCGATTAGGCAAGGCAGAGAGCCCGTATTGAGGTCTCAAAAAGCCGGGATAAACAAAGAGCAAAATAGCTAAAGTAAGTAAAAACAACAACAAACAAATAATAAGGACCACCTTTATGTTTATTTTCTTGCCCATATTACCTCCATTTGTTTTCCCATTTAATATGCTATATCTTAGAAGAAATGGAGGATTAAATAAAGCTTTGCCCATATGGAAGTAAATGCAATCATAGCCGAATACAATCCCTTTCATAAGGGTCATGCATATCAAATCAAAAGCTGCAAAAATAAGAATTCTCGGGCTTTTGTCATCGCTCTTATGTCAACATACTTTTGTCAAAGGGGTGAGCCTGCCTGTCTTAGCCCCAGAGCTAGAACTGCCATGGCACTGAGTGCAGGTGCTGACTTGGTCCTGGCATTGCCTTGTTACGCAAGCCTGGCCTCAGCCGAACTTTTTGCAGACACAGGGGTAACCCTTCTCAATCAAACCGGCCTCGTTAGCCAGCTTGTTTTCGGTTCGGAAACAGATGACTTGAGAGGACTTAAAACTGTAGCTGACCTCATTGTAGAAGAAGCTAATGACCTTTGGACTTTTATCGACAAAAAATTAAAAGAAGGCCATGCCTATGCTAGAGCCAGAGAACTGTATGTTGCACAAAGGCTAGGGGCCAGCTATGCTACGCTTTTAAGACAGCCAAATCAGATTCTGGCCATTGAATATCTCAAAGCAATCAAAAAAAGGTCAAGCACCATTAAACCGATTCTTATTAAAAGACTTGGTGAAGATTTTTTATCGGAAAAACTTGCTCCTGATCAAGCCAAACAGGCCTCAGCCTTAGCTATCAGGTCCAACTTGGCTAAGCTACTAGAAACACCCCAAAATCAGTTAGACCTTGATATTATTAAAACATTAACCTACCATATTCCCCACCAATCACTTGCCATATTGTTGAAAGAAATATCCAACCACGCTTTTATGGTTCAAGAAGAACTCGCCCCCCTCTATTACTCTATTCTAGAGAACACGCAAACAGCCAAAACCAGATACCTCGACCAAGACTTATTTAACCGTCTAAAATCAAACCTCACTATGAATAGGCCAAACTATCCTTCCATTGAAGAATTAACTAAAGCTGCTATGACCCGTCAGTACCCACTCACCCGAGTCAAAAGGGCCTTAACCAACCTCCTGCTCAACATTGAGACGGTTGAGGACTTTAAACCGGCATATATATATGTTTTAGGTTTTAGCCGAAATGGCCGTTACCTTCTCAAGAAGATGAGAGAAAAAGCTAAACTTCCTATTATCACAAACTTTAGTCAGTTAAAAAAACAAATCAGCAAAGCTGATCTCTGGCAAGAAAAGCTGGAAATTAGAGCAGCCAGGACCTGGTTAAACACCGCAAAATTACCCTTAAACCAGCTTTTTGACAGTCCCATAATTATGCGATAAGATTTTTTTGTTTAAAAGTGAAAGGAGACCTTCATGACTAACGTTTATGACACCCTGGTCGACCGTGGCTACTTTGCTCAGGCCACCCATCCCCAAGAGATTAAAAAGTACCTGGCTAAGCCTGGTGCAATTTTTTATATAGGTTTTGACCCTACAGCAGATAGCCTTCATATCGGTCACCTGACCCAAATGATGGTTATGGCCCATATGCAGCGGGCAGGTCATATTCCCATAGCCCTAATGGGTGGAGGTACTGGCTGGATCGGAGACCCTTCCGGTAGGTCAGATATGAGGAAATTAATGACCGCTGAAACAATCAACCACAATGTTGAAAAATTCAAAGAGCAAATGACCAGGTTGATCGATTTTTCAGACAACAAAGCCATCTTGGTGAACAATGCCGACTGGCTGCTTAATATTAACTATGTTGAGTTTTTAAGAGATATCGGCGTCCATTTTACCGTCAACAAAATGCTGGCAACAGACATCTATAAAAATAGACTTGAGGATGGACTAACCTACTTTGAATTTTCTTATATCCTACTTCAAAGCTATGACTTTTTAGAACTTTACCGCCGTTACGGTTGCCGTCTACAGTTAGGGGGTAAAGACCAATGGGCTAATATAATATCCGGTGCCGATCTGGTCCGTAGAACAGAGCAAGCGGATTGCTATGGCATGACCTTTAACCTCTTAGAGACTGCAGCCGGTGAAAAAATGGGGAAAACTGCTAAGGGGGCCCTCTGGCTGGATGCTAACAAACTCAGTGTTTTCGACTTTTACCAATACTTCCGTAACCTTGAAGATGCTTCTGTTATCAAGACCATGAAAGTATTAACTTTTATGCCTTTAGAAGAAATAGCGGAATACGCAAAACTGGAAGGACAAGAAATTAACCGAGCCAAAGAGCGCCTAGCCTTTGAAGTAACCAAAATTGTCCATGGGGAAGAAGCCGCTAAAATAGCCGTAGAACAGGCTAAGCAATTATTTTCAAAAGCCGGTCGGTCCGACACCATGCCCACCACCGAACTAACCCGGGATGAGGCTTTGACAGTTCCCCTCCTAGACCTCTTAGCCACCCACAAGATGGTCCCTTCTAAAAGTGAAGGCCGACGCCTCATTAAACAGGGTGGTGTTTATTTAAATAATGAACCCATCAAAGATTTTGCTTATTGCCTAGAGAGCAAAGATTTTAAGTCTGGAGAAGCCATTATCCGTCGCGGCAAAAAGAACTTTTATCGCTTTATCCTGAAATAGCTATAAGACTTAATGTAAATTGTAAAACCGGCCAACCTTAAAGGAGGGCCGGTTTTCATTTCCACTTAAGTGAGTTGCTCCTTGTATTGGAGCTCATAAAGTATCTTAAAATAACCATCTCGAGCCAACAATTCATTGCAAGTACCCTCTTCTGCTATTTTACCGTCTTTCAAAAGGATAATATGGTCGGCATCAGCAATTGTTGAAATTCTATGGGCTACGGCTAGCATTGTTCGGTTCTCAGCCATCTTGACTATTGCACTTTGGATAAGAGCCTCAGTTTCAGAATCTATGTTGGCTGTTGCTTCATCAAGGATGAGGATAGACGGACTGGCAGCCAGGGTCCTAGCAAAGGATAAAAGTTGCCTTTGCCCCGCTGACAGGCTGCTACCTTTGGTTGTTACATACTGGTCATACCGGCGAGGTAACTTTTCAATAAACTTATCAGCATTAACAATTTCTGCTGCTTTCCTGGATTCATTTAAGCCCACGCTTGGTCGTTTTAAACTAATATTGGATAAGATAGAACCGGAATAGAGAAAAACAGCCTGCTGAACAACCCCTAACTGGCGACGCAAATAAGAAAGTTTATAGTCCTTGATATCCCGTCCGTCGATTAAAATCTGACCTGCATCTATCTCGTAAAAACGGCAGAGTAGGTGCATGATCGTCGACTTGCCTGCCCCAGTAGCCCCAACGAAAGCGACAAACTGACCTGGCTCGACTTTAAAAGAGACATCCTCTAAAATCCACTCACCCGGTTTATAAGCAAAATACACATGTTTAAACTCCAACTCCCCCTTTAGTCCTTCTTGTCCGAAATCTATTCCCTCTCCTGTCTTTTCTTCCGGTTCATCTAGCAGGTGAAATATTCTAGCAGCAGAAGTGATGCCAGACTGGATCAGGTTATAGATTTCAGACAATTCCCAAATCGGTTCAAAAAATCTTCGTGTGTAATCAATAAAAGCATTAAGTATCCCAAAGCTCACTAGGCCTTGTAAAAAACTGCCACCCAAGTACCAGACCAAACCGGCTAGAGCCAGGCTATGGATGAGGTCAATAGAGGGTCTATACACAGCAAAGTACGTAACCTCCTTTTGACTCAAGCTCAGGTGGTCAAGGCTTAAACTATCAAATTCATTTTTAATTCTTTCCTCCTGATTAAAAATTTGAATTGTTTTCATGCCGGCTATATTTTCGGATAGCTTTGTGTTGATCATAGAAAGTAGCCTTCTTTGACCGAAATAAACCTTTCGTATCACCTTCCGAAAAATGTAAGAAATCAATCCTATGAGTGGCAGTAGTAGGCTGATCCAAAGGGCCAGATGAGCATTTAGCAAAAACATGCTGACTAAGATACCAATTAAGTAAAGTATATTTCTTAAAAGGCTCGACAAGACCGTACTGAACATTTCATTTAAAGATTCTGTATCATTTGTTAGCCTTGTGACTAGGCTACCCTGGGGGTGTCTGTCAAAATAACTCATCGGAAGTTTTAGAATATGCTCATAAAGCTCCCCTCTAAGAGTGTAGAGTATCTTTTGGCCAGTTGTCTGAAGAATCAAGGCCTGAAAGTAGCCTGCAACAAAGTTAATTAAAACTGTTACAAGGTATAGTAAGGCTTTTATGCTGCCTGACTTTAAGGCTGCAATTTTAAGCTCCTCACCCAGTTGTTTTGAGAGTAAAATCTTAATTTCACCATCGATCAGCATCTGAATAATCTTAGGTTGGATGAGGGTGCTTACTATAGCAACCACAATCAAAAAAAAGGCTAGTAATATTTGCCGCCAATAGGCCAGTCCATAGCGATAAAGCCGGGTCAAAGAAAAATATTTACGGCCGGCAAGTTGTCTTTGGGTATATTCTTCAAGACTCTCTTCCCTTGCCTTAGCCATTGCTTCTCCCCCCCTCCCTATAATCATCTTCTACGGATTTCTCAACCAACTGTCTCTGATAGAGCCTAGCATAAAAACCACTCTTATCTTTCATCAGTTCCTTATGCTTTCCCCTTTGGCTTATTTGTCCGGATTCAAGAACCAAGATCTCATCGGCTCCTTGAATCGTTGAAATTCTCTGGCTGACTATAATCAAACCTTGGTCATGGTCTTTAAGGTTAACTAATATTTTATGCTCTGTATTGGTATCAACAGCTGACAAAGCATCATCTAAAATTAAAATAGCTTTCTTTTGATAATAAGCCCTAGCTATAGCAAGCCTTTGTCTTTGCCCGCCTGAAAGGTTAGCACCTCTTTCACCAGCTAGGCTATCATAACCATCCGCCATCTGATTGATCTCTTCATCTATAGCAGCAAAACTTGCAGCTTCCTTGACTCTACTCAAATTTATTTCTGCATCCTGTACAAAAGCAATGTTTTCAGCCAAGCTCGCTTGAAAAATAAAACTTTCCTGCTGAACCGGAGCTAAAGCCCTGTAGATGTCAGCTAGTGCTAATTCTCTGATGTCATGGCCGTTGATTAAAATTCTACCGGATGATACATCGTAGCGTCTAAGCAGCAGGTTCATAATCGTGCTTTTGCCGCACCCCGTCGGTCCGATAATTGCTAGACTTTTGTGACTATTAGTCTTAAAACTTATATTTTTGAGGACATCTCCTTGGTC
>CAMYEY010000020.1 GCA_947254895.1 uncultured Clostridia bacterium | reverse complement strand
CAGGACGTCTCGTGGGCTCGGAGATGTGTATAAGAGACAGGGACGCATACCAAAGGATTACTTTGTTTGGTGGGGTTACGAGGACCAAAAGTTATTTGACTTTGCTAAGGAAATGTTGACGAAAATTAATCCAACCGACCAACCTTTCAACTTTAGTATTCTGACGGTCGATACCCATCATATTGGCGGTTACAAATGTGAAAAATGTCAAAATGAATTTGCCGATCAATATGCCAATGTCTATGCCTGCTCGTCTCGTCAAATTAAGGATTTTGTTGACTGGATTAAGAAGCAGGATTTTTATGAAAATACCAGTATAGTGATAACCGGTGACCATGACAGTATGGACCCTAATTTTTTCTCGCCGACCAACCCAACTGTGCCACAGGAAAATACAAAAGAGTCCGATATAGCGGGATTTCGTAAAGTCTATAATGCCTTTATTAATCCTGCAGAACAGCCTTTAAAAATGAAGAATCGGAGATTTACGACTCTTGATTTTTATCCAACCATCTTAGCTTCTTTAGGTGTCGACATCGAGGGTGACCGTTTAGGTTTAGGAACTAATCTTTTTTCAGATAGGGATACCTTGGCTGAGGAGTATGGTTATGCTTACTTGGCAAAAGAGATTAACCGGCGGTCAAGCTTTTATGACCACATTCTTCTTTATGGTGAGGAAAAGCAAGATGATTGATTTATCTCTTACACAGTCCCTTCTGGTACGGCCGGAAGGTTACCAACTCCACTATGTTGAACAAATTGATTCGACTAACTCGGCTCTTAAAAGGCTTGCTAGATCCGGCCGGGCCGAGAGTGGTTATGTGTTGATAGCGGGTCAGCAAACCGGAGGAAGGGGAAGACTGGGCAGAAGTTTTTATTCACCTTCTGCTACGGGGCTTTATTTTAGTTTTTTACTTAAGTCTTCAGAACTGACTGTAAGTCTTGATGAAAGCCCAGCATTGGCCGCCGTATCAGCAGCTCGGGCAATTGACCAAGTCTGTGGTTGCTCTACTTCCATTAAATGGGTTAACGATATTTATCTTAATGATAAAAAAATTGTAGGAATCCTCTGTGAGGGGATTTTTTTGCCGGAGGAAAAAAAACCAGCCTTTATTGTCCTGGGAATCGGTATCAATGTCTATCAACCTGAGGTAGGGTTTCCGGAAGAACTTGTTGGTCGAGCCGGTTGTGCTTGGGATAAGGAACCCCAACCTGGTCTCAAGAGCAGGCTTTTAGCTACTTTCTTAAATACTTGGGAAGACTTTAATCGGCCTGAGGCCAGGGAAAGTGCCTTGAGAACTTTTAGGGAAAAAGATTACCTTCAGGGTAAGAGGGTTGAAGTTACTATCAAAGGTCAGCCCCACTTGGCTTATGTCTTAGGGATAGACAATCATTTTCGCCTGCTCGTTAGAGGGGATGACGGTCAAGAGCTAGCCCTTAACCAAGGAGAAGCCAGTTTGCATACTGACTAAATCTGTAGCATGATACTTGCTGAAAACAAACGATCCGGAGCTCGCGAGGGTCACAGGAAAGAACACAATATAAATTTTTAGAGGTGAAATATGCAGTCTAATAAAGAGCAAACACATTCCAAATCTTCCAATACAAAAATGTCCAGCTTTGAGCTTAGTTTGGACGCCATGATGCTGGCTTTTTTAGTCATAGCATCACAAATTATTATCCCTACGCCAATAGGTGTTCCTTTTACGCTCCAGGTACTTGCAGTTGCCCTGCTTGCCTATAGTTTAGATATGAAAAATGCTCTGCTTGTTATTTTTTCCTATTTACTTTTGGGATTCCTAGGATTACCTTTTTTCTCCGGCTTTACGGGCGGACCGGCCAAGCTGGTCTCACCCTCTGGTGGTTATCTCATCGGATTTATTCCTATGCTGATTCTACTCAATTTGGCCAGAAATCATTTTAAAGAAAAGAAGCTTAAGGCTGTAGTTTTGTCCGTTTTAGGCCTGGTTTCTTGCCATTTAATTGGTGTAATTTGGCTTTCCTATATCGCTCATATAGGTCTTATTCAAGCCTTTGTAGCCGGTTCCTTAGCATTTTTACTGAAAGATCTTGTCTCCCTGCTTCTTGCAGCATATCTTTCGGTTAAGCTCAGAACCTTACTTGTAAAATCTTTGTAATTATTGTGGTAAAAATTTCACAAAGCTTCATTTTTTAACTATTTTAATTCCATAACTTATTGCTACTATATCATCACGTTAAGAAAACGTAGTCGCAAAAGAGGCGACTTAAAATAAACACCTCTTCATACGTCTCCTCATGATCAAGGTCCTCCGTGGACCTTGATCTACTTTTTTGTTGAAATTCATATTCATAGAAAATTATGTATAATACTATCAAGTTTTAAGTGAGGACTGAGTGCTGATGCTGGAATTGTGGTATGAAAGGTGGATGGATAACTTCCTCAACATAGAGACAGAGGATGTTAGAGAATGGTCTGACCGGGCCCAAATGCGTATTTATAACCGTACGGAGGCAACTCCCTATCAAGTCCTAGACCAACTTTTTGATGTCTATGAGTGGCCGGATCGGCCTAATTTAGTTGATTTCGGTTGTGGAACCGGTAGACTAGCCTTTTATGTTCACCAATATTTTAATATTCCAGTAACAGGCTTGGAATTCAATCAAGATGTTTTTCCTGACCTTTTAGAGAATTTGAGGCGGTACCGGTCTGTATTTGCTGTCAGTGATGGTGAGTTGAATTTTATCCAAGAAGCTGCTGAGAATTATCCGATCCAGCCGGATAACAATGTTTTTTACTTTTTTAATCCCTTTGTGGCCAGTGTTTTTAAGCAAGTGCTATCGAATATTGAAAAATCTTTAGCCGAGTGTCCCAGGCCGGCAGACATAATTTTGTATTACCCTTTATACGAATGGCAGCAGGTCATGGCAAGGAGCCGATTTTTTCAGAGAATAGGATCAATTCCTTTGAAATCAATTTTTGATGACGAGTACGAAAAGTTTATTATCTATCACTATATGGGCAAGGGCTAGGAGCCTGGTATTGGAGGAGTTATCTTAAATGAGAAAAACCCCTGAGATCTCACGGATCAGGGGTTTTATTTTGGAGCCAATTACCAGAATTGAACTGGTGACCTCATCCTTACCATGGATGCGCTCTACCTACTGAGCTAAATTGGCAACTGTCTTGATCAGAGATATCCGATGAACAGTGAAGTCAATTATAGCCATATATAAGACTAAAGTCAACGATGTTTTTTAGGGGATTAGTCTCATGGAAAGTTTAACAAAGATGACCTATAGGAAGGGGGTGCTTACCATTGGAGCAGGTTATCCGCTTTGAAGGAGTTCTATTCTCAAAAACGCTAATGTGCTATCATAAGACGAAGAAAAATAGGCGGTAAGTATGAAGCTTGAAAGAGGATTGTTTTTGACCTTTGAGGGGATAGATGGATCGGGTAAGTCTACCCAAATTGAGTATCTCGAGAAAGATATCCAAAAAACGGGATTGGACCATATCTTTATCAGAGAACCTGGAGGGAGTTCGATCAGTGAGCAAATTAGAGAAGTTCTCCTCAGACAAAGGAATCAGGAGATGGTAGCTGAGACAGAACTCCTGCTTTTTGCGGCGGCCCGAGCCCAATTGGTGGCAGAGGTGATCAAACCGGCATTAGAACAGGGAAAGATTGTCATATCAGATAGGTTTTATGATTCGACAACAGCCTACCAAGCTTATGGACGGCAGATGGATCTGGCCTTTATCCAACAACTTAATGCCTATGCCAGTCAAGGGTTGGAGCCTGATTTGACCTTTTATCTTGATTTGAAAGTAGATAGCGCACTGGCAAGGCTGGCTGACCGTAGCCACAAGACGGATCGAATCGATGAGGCAGGTCGGGATTTTATGACGAGAACACGCCAGGGTTATTTGAAAATAGCTGAGGAAAATCCGCAGAGATTTACGGTGCTTGCTGCTGATCGACCGGCAGATGAGATCTATTCTTGCCTGAAAAGAAGCCTGCAAAATCGTTATAATATTTTTAACTAGACTAAGAACTGGGAAGTTGGGAGGATATAATGATTAAATTAATATTTGCCATAGTTAATGATGAAGATAGCTCACGTTTAGTTGCTGCCTTAAATAAAGCTAACTTTCGGGTCACCAGACTCAGTAGCACAGGTGGATTTTTGCGGTCAGGGAATACAACCTTGATGGTTGGGGTTGATGAACCGGATCTCGACTATGCACTGGACATCGTGCGTAAAAACTCATCCAGTAGGAAAACAACTATCAATACGACAACTTCTCCTACAGGTATGGGCTCATCCTATATGCCGTTTCCTGTTGAGGTTACAGTGGGCGGAGCCACGGTCTTTGTCCTTGATGTAGACCACTATGAGAGAATGTAGTTGCCTATTAGTAGACAAAAGCTGAACAGGTTAATCGGGCAAAAGACCCTTAAAGAGCAGTTGAAAGATTCCATGCTGGACGGGAGTCCTCTTAATCATGCCTACCTTTTTTATGGTGAGGAAGGAATGGGGAAACGCTCCTTTGCCTTGGCTTTTGCTCAGGAAATTTTATGCCTCAATAACAAGTCCTCCTCTCACGCTAGTGAGGAAGATGCAAGTAGTGCAGCCTGCGGCAAATGCCTCTCTTGTCAGTATTTTAATGCTGGAACACATCCTGATTTTAAAATTGTTGATAGGGGGAAGGATAAACTGATCAAGTTGGATCGGCTTCGCCAGGAGGTTATTTCTGACCTTGGCATTTTGCCTCAGCTTTCACCCTATAAGGTGTACCTATTCTCCTTAGACGACCTCAATGAGCAGGGACAAAATGCCCTCCTGAAATCATTGGAAGAGCCACCTGAACATGTAGTGTTTCTTTTGACATGTAGGCTTCTAGATAAGTTGCTCGATACGATTGTTTCTCGAGTTAGAATTCTGAAGCTTCAACCCTATAGTAGGTCTGAGCTTAAGCAGATATTGGAACAAAGCACAGCAGATAGAGCCAGCCTTCAAGATTTAGAGTTTAGTTTGACTTTAGCCAAGGGAAATCCCGGTAGAGCCTTACAGATTGCCTCGGATCCTCAATATAAGGAGATGCGCCAAGAGGCGGTTGACCTCTTCTTTAGTTTTCCTACAGCTACTAGGACTACTCTCTTGACTGAGGTGTTGGCGGGCTTAACCCGGCAAAAGGACCAAATTGACTTTTACTTGGGGGTTTGGCAGGAGTTGCTCCATGATAGCTTGATTTTACTTCAAGATGTTACAATAGAGAACATCAGTCAGCTTGACCTGCGGGATAGATTGAAGAGGCTAGTTAGCTATTACATAGATAAATCTGATCTTCCGCTTGAGGAAAGGAAAGATAAAATTATCGAGGCCCTTGCAGCCCTGGCCGAGGTTAGCAAGGCAAGTCAGGTTAACGCTAGTTTTGATGGTATGATCGGCCAGTTATTATTGACCTTAAGAAAGGATTTATATATAGATGGCAAGAGTAATTAGTGTCCGCATCCATGGTAGGGGAAAAGCCTATTATTTTGACCCCCTGGACTATCCCTTGGAGAAGGGAGATGAAGTGGTTGTCGAGACGTCCCAGGGCTTAGATCTGGGTTTCTGTACAGGTTACATAACCGACTTGGATGATGCTAAAATCAAGCACGAACTCAAACCGATAGTTCGTCCTGCTGACCAAGTAGATTTAGATATTTTTTCTGAAAATCTTAAACTGGAAAAAGAGGCTTTTGATTTTGCCCGATCCAGGATACAAGCCCATGACCTGGCTATGCGCCTGGTTGATGTGGAATGCATGCTGGATAACCAAAGGATTGTTTTTTATTTTACTGCAGATGGCAGGATCGATTTTCGGGAGCTGGTTAAAGATCTAGCCGGCAACTATCGGACCAGGATTGAGCTTCGGCAGATTGGTGTTAGGGATGAGGCTAGGTTGACAGGGGGGCTCGGTATTTGTGGCCGAGAGCTATGCTGTGGCTCCTTTTTACAGGATTTTTATCCGGTCTCTATCAAGATGGCTAAACAGCAGAACTTGGCTATGAATCCGTCAAAAATTTCGGGATCGTGCGGGCGTTTGCTTTGCTGCCTTCAGTATGAATATGATGCTTATTCGGATGCTAAAAAGCGTATGCCTTATGCCGGTCAGATGGTCAAAACACCCCTTGGACAAGGCAAGGTCACCTCTGTTAATATTTTGCGGGAAACAGCCCGAGTATTGCTAGAGGTTGATGGTGATACAGAGACCAAAACTTTTTCTGCAGATGAGATATCACCTCTTTGCCAAAAAAAGGAATGTCCTTGTCCTAAAAAGCAGGATGCATCTGATATTGAGGTCTATACCGGACTTGACGAAAGTATAGACTTGATTGAGACAACAGAAACGAGCTTGGATGAGGGTGAAGAGTAGATGACAGAACGAGTATTGCCCAACGATTCTGCAACAGTTAGCTTGTCTCAGTTATTCTCACTCAGCCCAAGTCGGGTAAAAGCTATTATTAGCCTACTTGAGGATGGGAATACTGTTCCTTTTATAGCCCGTTACCGTAAGGAGGTTACCGGCAATCTAGAAGATCAAAAGCTAAGAGCCTTTGTTAAAGAGTGGGAAAGGCTTAAAGTCTTAGCTAAACGCAAAGAAGAAATTATTAAAAATTTGAAGTCTAGGGAGCAACTGACTGATCGCTTGACGAGGGATATAGCTGCAGCTGATAGTATGACTAGCCTTGAGGATATCTATCGTCCCTATAAGCTTAAGCGAGAGACGCGAGCAGATCGGGCGATTAAGCAAGGCCTAGAACCTTTAGCAGACCTCTTTTTGCTTGCCGGAATGACCGAAAGTAAGCTGATTAAAGAAGCTACGAACTATTTAGATAAGATTGAGGAGCGGCAGGATGTTGAGGATGTCCTTCAGGGGGCAGGAGACATTTTAGCAGAAAGGATTGCTGATCGACCTGATGTACGCAAAGGACTCAGAAAACTGATTTGGCGGCAGGCTATCGTTGAGACTGCAGAGAAATCTGATCCGGATAACAACTATGCGATGTACCACTCCTACCGTGAACCTTTGCGGACTATGGAAGCTCACCGCTGGCTAGCTATCCAGAGAGGCGAAAAAGAGGGATGTATCAGAGTTAGCCTTGATGCTCAAGAGGAGGTACTTCTATCTTATCTGGCTAAGTTTTTTATTCCAGATTCGAGCCGCATTTATAGTCGCCTCTACCTGATTTGCCAAGATAGCTGGCAGAGATTGCTTGAGCCGTCACTTAAAAATGATCTTTTTAAAAGCAAGAGAGAGGAAGCGGAAGAGGCTTCTATTAAGTTATTTGCTGCCAATTTGAGAAATCTTTTGCTCCAACCGCCTGTGCGAGGAAAACGGATCCTTGGCTGGGATCCCGGCTATAGTCACGGTTGTAAACTTGCAGTGATTAACCAGAGGGGTGATCTTGTTGACTGGGATACGATCTATCCCTTCAAATCTAAACAAGATAGTCTTTCAGCAGACCAGATTTTAGCTGATATTTTATCTGAAAATTCTTGTGACTTGGTTGCTATAGGCAATGGGACAGCTTCACGTGAGTCGGAACTTTGGTTTTCTGATTTTATAGGTCGGCATAAGATTAAAATACCCTGGATAATTGTTTCTGAAGCGGGGGCCTCGGTCTATTCGGTATCTGGTTTGGCTAGCATGGAATTTCCGGACCTTGATGTCAACTTAAGGTCGGCTGTATCTATTGCAAGGAGGGTTCAAGATCCTTTAGCCGAGCTCGTTAAAATTGATCCAAAGTCGATTGGAGTGGGTCAATACCAGCATGATCTCAATAGCAAAAAGTTAGATCAGGCCCTCCGAGAGGTGGTTGAAGATTGTGTTAACCAAGTCGGAGTTGACCTCAATACCGCCTCTGCCCATATCCTGGCATATGTGGCAGGACTTAATAAAAAGATAGCTGCAGAAATTGTTGCCAAGAGGAAGGAGTTATCAGGCTTTTCTTCTCGAAGACAACTTAAAGAGGTTAAGTACTTGGGACCTAAAAGTTTTGAACAAGCTGCTGGCTTCCTGCGAATAGCAGATGCTCCACTCTACCTCGATCGAACGGCAGTCCACCCTGAGTCCTACGCGGCCACGGAAGCTATAGCCAAATATTTTGCTGTTGCCCCGTCCGCTAGATTGGGACTTAAAATTGCTGAGTCTGATCAGAAAGCTTTGGCTGAAAAATTTGGTCTTGATAGTTATACCTTGACTGAGATCAGAGAAAGCCTCTTGAAGCCTAACCGTGATCCTAGAGATGACCTAGAGCACGTTCAGCTAAAGACTGAAATCCTCAGAGCTTCTGACCTTAAACCGGGAATGATTTTACAGGGGACTGTAAGAAATGTTGTGGCTTTTGGGGCTTTCGTTGACGTTGGTCTTGACCAAGATGGCCTAGTCCATATTTCAAAGATGAGCCAGACCTTTGTTAAGAATCCTTTGGATATTGTTAAGGTTGGTGACCAAGTGAAAGTTGAGGTTATAGATTATGATAAGGCCGGCAAACGTTTAGCTTTGAGCCTCATCAGGTCAAAGACGAGACAAGGCGGACGACCGGAAACAACAAAGAAGACCCTCTTGAAGAAAAGCAAGACGAAGATAGGGTCAGCCGGGCAGGAGGTATAGATGATACAGGCGTATCCGCATACATTGCCGGTGAATCCGATTGGAATATTTGATTCTGGTCTTGGTGGACTTACGTCCGTTATGGCTATAAGGGATATCCTCAGCCAGGAGAGTATCATTTATTTTGGTGACACAGCTAGAACCCCTTATGGGTCCAAGTCGGTTGAGACTATCCAAAAGTTTTCAGGACAAATTGTGAAGTTTTTATTGGAACAGGGAGTCAAAACTATTGTGATCGCCTGTAATACGGTTTCTTCATCTAGTTTGGACTATCTCCAAAAGAATTTTCCTTCTGTTAGTTTCATAGACATCATTGGCCCTATGGTAGAGGCCTTGCCTAAAATTGTGGCAAGTGATGCCAGTCTGGCTATTATTGGAACAGAGGTGACGATAGCATCGGGGGTCTATCAGAAAAAAATTAGCTCCGTTTTGCCCGAGACGATGATCAGGGCACAGGCCTGCCCCCTCTTTGTTAATATGATAGAAGAAGGACTGGTTGATGACCCGGTTATGGATTCTTTAATCCATAAATACCTTGATGATCTGATGGCTAACAAGCCGGATTATCTCATCTTGGGTTGTACCCACTACCCCTTGATTGGACATCGGATAGAGAAACTTTATCCGGGTGTAAAATTGTTAAATCCCGCTAGTTACCAAGCTTTAGCCCTGAAATCCAGCCTTACCCGCGAGGGCCTGCTGGCTCAACCAGACCAGCAGGCTAGTTTTAGCTTCTATGCATCAGACCTTTCCCCCATTTTCCAAAATATGATTAGCCGGATCATGTCCGATCAAAATGGCAGGGATTCTGTTGATTTCACAGAACTGAAGCTCTAGCGATTGGCATCTTAGAACGGGTAGAAGTTCAAGCAAAATAAAGTTTTAACAGGTCGTCAATGTAGGCTAAATCTTTGCAGCCTGCAGTTTCTCGGCAGGAGTGCATGGCCCAGATTGCATTGCCAATGTCCACTGTTGGCATTGGTAGTCTGGCAGAGGTAATTGACCCAATGGTAGACCCCCCTCTTAGGTCACTGCGGTTGAAGAACCACTGGTATGGTACCTTTGCTTTTTGACAGAGATCTATAAAATAGGATGAGGCTAGACTGTCAGTAGCATAGGACTGGGAAGCTGCCAATTTGATGACCGGTCCACCATTAATTTTTGGTCTGTGATCCGGGTCGGCTAGGTCACCATAGTTGGGGTGGACGGCATGGGCCTGGTCAGCTGAGATCATATAGGAGTGGTCAAAAGAAGCTAAGAAGTCTTGGCGCGAAGCACCTAGATTGAGATAAATACTCTCTAAAACATCTCGCATAAAGAGGCCATCAGCACCTTGTTTGGTCCTTGAACCCACTTCCTCATTATCAGTATACAGGAGGACGTTTATACCCGTGAATGTCCGGCTTGGGTCAAGGCTTAAGAGGGCATCTAAGCCGGCCTGACACATAGCTAAGTTATCAATTCGAGGAGCCATAATAAAGTCGTCTTCCAGGCCGACAACCTGACCTGGGGTAGGATCATAACAAAAAAGATCAAAGTCTAGGATATCTTCTGGCTGGCAAGTAAGCTCCTTAGCAATGAGTCCCTGTAAAAAGTTTTCTGGTAAGGGCTTTTCTTGACTCATTGTCAGGTAGGGCAGCAGGTGGAGATTGGCCTTGATCTCCACTCCTTGGTTAACTTGTCGGTTCATATGAATAGCCAGGTTAGGGAGGACCAGTATGGGTTTCTTAAAGTCAAATAAGAGACTTTGGGGTAGGTGGCCGGCCTGCCCTTTGACCATGACTCGACCTGCCAGGGACAGGGGACGGTCAAACCAGGTGTTAAGGATTGGTCCACCATATATCTCAGTATTAAGCCGGATCACACTATCCTTGAGATTAGTAGCTTCGTGTTTGACCCTGAGGCAGGGTGAGTCTGTATGGGCTCCAAAAATCCGGAAACCTTGTTGGATAGGATCCTGGCCTATCTCAAAAGCGATCAAGGCTGAGCCGTTTTTAGTGTAATAGTAGCGGTCGCCTGATTCTAAAGTTTGGGCCTGATTGATCTGGTAGGCCTTGTAGCCGTGGTCGGTAAGTTTTTTTACCATAAGATCAACTGCCTGGTAGGGTGTTACGGCTCTGTTAATAAAGTTTATTAATTTTTCAGCATAACTTGCGTAATTTGTTTGTTGGCTCATCGTTTACTCCATCAGTGATTAGTTTTTTTATGCCGCCATTATAGCAGGGCTAGCCACGGCTATCAAAGACATTTTATTCTGTGGGTGAGACTGGCCAAAGGTGCGATAAAATAGCCTATGTGCTATAATAAATACATTAATTTTTTGGACGCTCGGTCCTAAATCAAGTCGACAAACAAAGAATTAATCAAGATGTACAAGAGGTCAGATTTGAGCAAGGACAATTATAAAAAGAGGGAAAAAGATGCAACAATCCTACGAGATAATTACTGTAGATAATATTAGATATTTGAGAATTCCGGAGCTATACAATCAAGGTCTTAACCACCTTTTTACCAGTATTGATATGAATATGAAAGTGACCGACAGTAAGGAAGATAGGCAGGTGGAGAAAAACCTGACGAAGATTTACGAGGTGATGGATATTTTGCCGGAACAGTATTATTTCATGGACCAAAAACATACAGACTGGGTTTCGATAGTCGATGAGGTTGAGCTTGGTCGCAAGTATAATTTCGGTCACAGGGCTGTTGGGGTTGACGGTTTAATTACTAGTCAGCATAACTTTGTTCTCAGTTCGTCCGAAGCGGATTGTGTGCCGGTTCTCCTATATGATCCGGTTAAAAAAGTCCAGGCAAACTTGCATTCTGGTTGGAAAGGTACTTTGGCAAAGATTAGCCAGATGGCTATTAAAAACTTCCAGTTGGCCTACCAGGTTGATCCGGCTAACCTGATTGTTGGCATAGGCCCTCATATTGCTAGAGAATCTTATGAGATTCAGTATGATGTCGCTGATCTCTTCTATGGTGCTTTTTATAATTATGATGAGATTATCTTCAAAGATGATTCCGATCGTATTACTTTAGATCTTGAAAAGGCAATCGTGACAAGTCTGCTGGATGTGGGAGTTCTTTCAGAAAACATTTACACAGTAGGTCTTGATACCTTTACCGAGAAAGATTTACTCAGATCTTTCCGTCGGGATAAGGCTGAGGCAGGCTCGATGGCGACCATCTCTACCATGATGCAGGCGGGTGAATATTTTGTGCCTGATGAG
Organism: uncultured Clostridia bacterium; assembly: GCA_947254895.1. GTDB lineage: Bacteria > Bacillota > Clostridia > Saccharofermentanales > DTU023 > UBA5436. Next base: position 6,516 of record CAMYEY010000020.1, on the reverse strand, counting down.
GAAGAGGCCTAGACCCGGACCAGATACAAGCGAAATGAGATCTTGCTAAAGTAAAGCAGGCAGCCTGATTCATGAACCCGCCTTTATCAAAACAAGCCAAAAGTAATATTCGGCAGATTTTTTATTGTTTTTGCTGGATTGCTTTTATCATTTATCTCGTTTTTTTGTTTTATGTCCTCTTGTTTAAGGCGGATCCACGTTTTTCTCCTTTGGATTATACCCAGGCTTATCAGGCGTCTTTTCGAAAGCCCTCCAACTATAATCTGATCCCTTTCAAAACGATCAAATCTTATTGGTTGACCTATGCCGGTACGGGTAGTTGGTCGGCTATTTTGAATCTCCTTGGTAACGTTTTGGCCTTTATACCTTACGGAATTTTATTCCCTGTTTTGACTAAAAGACAGAAGACTTTTCTTCTAACCCTCCTTTCAGGAGCTTGTTTGATCTTTTTGATAGAAGGCATACAATTGATAACGGTTTGGGGAATCTTAGATGTCGATGATTTTTTTCTCAATATTAGTGGCTTAATTCTGGGATGGTTCATTTATTGGCTTATGTCCCGGTTGCTAACAAAGCAATAGACTTAAAGAGGGGGAATGTAATATATGGAATGGTTAGAAGTTTTTAAGGCGGTCTTATTCGGCTTGATAGAAGGTATTACGGAGTGGCTTCCGGTTAGCAGCACAGGACATATGATTCTCTTAGATCAATTTGTTACCTTAAACCTTTCAGTGGAATTTAAGTCACTCTTTTTAGTTGTTATTCAGCTTGGAGCTATCCTGGCTGTAGTAGTACTTTTTTGGCCTCAGATCTTTCCCTTGAAAAAGAAAGCCGGTCGAGGCTTGTATTTAGATCGGCCGATTATTAGCCTGTGGTTAAAAATTATTGTCGCCTGTTTACCTGCTGCAGTCATAGGTATACTTTTTGAGGATCAGATTGATGCACTTTTCTATAATCCCTGGACGGTTTCAATTATGCTGATCCTGATTGGTATCTGTTTTATTTTGATTGAAGAATATAATAAAAAAAGGACAGTTAAGCTAAAGGAGACCAGCCAGATTAGCTACAAGCTGGCTCTTATGATCGGTTTATTTCAAGTTTTAGCTGCTGTCTTTCCCGGTACTTCCAGGTCGGGGGCTACAATACTGGGTGGTATTTTACTCGGAATGTCTCGCCAACTGGCGGCTGAATTTACTTTCTTTTTAGCTATACCTGTAATGTTTGGTGCTTCGTTGCTGCGCTTGCTTAAAATGGATTTTAGTTTGATGGGAGAGCTGGAGTGGATGGTCCTCCTAGTTGGTAGTCTGGTAGCTTTTGCAGTGTCTTATTTGGTCATCAACTTTCTTTTGGCTTATGTTAAGAAGCATGACTTTAAAGTTTTTGCCTACTACCGTATCGCCCTTGGTGTGCTGCTTATAGCTTATTTCGCTTTATTTTAAAAATTTATAAAAGGAGTGTTGACAAAGGCGTTAGCTAATGCTAACCTAGTGACCATAGAGATCTAAGTAGTTTCTCTCCTTACCTTACACACACCTATAAAGGGACCTCGCTCGAGGTCCCTTTACTCTTTTAGCCAATATGTTTGAGTTCGGCGTTAGATGTGAGTGGTTTGCTATTAACTGATACAATTATTCACTATTTCACTATCCAGTAGCGGAGAAGGGCAAGGAGAGCAAGGTGACAGGGATAAAACGCATAGAAGAAATATTTCTGCCAGCTTGTTTGGACCTTGTTATTGATTCCTGGGGTAAAGCAGATAGGAACAGCTAAAATTGTGAGCCACTGGCTTGGGTTGAAGTCAAAGGGTTCTCCTAGAGACAAACACTCTCCAACTTGAAAAAGCAGGTTGACGGCAAAGACTAGACCGTAGGCCCAATAGAGAGGTTTTTCATGTTTGTATTCCAGGACGAGGTAAAAGGCCAAGACCATGAGAATCCCATAAAGACCATATTCCACATCGTAATATACAGTACAAAAAATACTGATCGTCATGAACACAAGCCCCAAAAGTAATCCTACTAAGGGAGGTAACTCTATACCGCCAAGACTTACTCTGAATTGATAAGGGAGTTGGTCTTCGGGTAGGCCTGTGGAACCAACCGGCTGCATCCTCACGAGAAGATCATAACCGGAGTTGAGCAGAATTTTTAGAGCGGCTAGGAAGACTAAAGAAAGAGCAAAGGTGAAGAGTATGTTAATTCCGTGGCGGACATAGCCGATCATTTGAAAAGTGTAGCGGATAACAATTTCAGAAATTATAGCTGTGCTTGTGAGTCGGAAGAAATACTTAAAGCAATTTTTGCTTTTAATAAAGCCAAAAGCGAGGCTGAAGGCAAAGATTGGCATAGCCAGACGTCCGATTGACCGCATAAATTCGTAAAGTTCGGGGGGCATCTGGTCAAAAAAATAATAGGCTATGTGGTCAATGACCATACTAATGATTGCAATCCATTTCAACATAAGGGACTCCTTGAGCTGTTATCTATTCATTTTAAATAAAGATTCGTAAATATAGCAAGCCGAGGCCGAGTAAGGCTAAGGTAGATAGGCTTAGGCAGGCTAGTTGGTTGAGGATATTAAGATAGGCTAGGTTAAGCTGGCGATCAGGTTGGACATGCCCTGCTTGTGTGCTTCCGGCATCATTCATATTAGCAGGCAGGGTATTTTCAACTTGCTCATGCTTTTCTTCTTTTTGCCGGGACTGTTCAGTTTGGTCTGTAGACCTTTGCCCTGTTTGATCTTGCTTGTTCTCTGGTCTAGCCGAGGAATTTTTTTCTTGCTTTACTTCAGCTGTTAAAGGTGGGTTATGATTTTTCTTCAATAAAGGTTGGTAGTTTAGAAAGTCTGCCTTAAAGGCCTTTTTGTCCGCAGGACTGGCTGAGGTTAATCTCAGGTAGAAGCGGAGTAGGAGGATTTGTAGGTTTATAGACAAGCTTAAGCAAAAATCGAACAAGACATTTTCCAACTGAAAAGACCGATATTGAATCAAAAAGGCTAGGTAGAAGAAGAGAAAGGGCCAGGATCCTAGCACGAATATCAAAAAGGCCAGCCAGTAAAAGTTTGCCAGGAGGTCTACTTGTCCGTGGATGGCTAAATGATACTTTTGCAATAGGCTAAGTTGTGGAGCGATGGGATAAGGATTACTAGACAACGAGGCTAGGCCTGCCAAAGTTCCTTGACTGTACATGATTGACTTGACCTTGGTGAGTCGAAAAAGGGTGGGGATAAGAGGAAAAGCTTGCCAGGACAGGAGGACTTGAATGACAAAGTTAAATGGGACAGAAAGACCTGCAGAAAGGTTTAGGAGAAAATATACCAGACTACCTGTGAAGATGGAGAGGAGTATTAGCCAGAGACTTAAAAAGAGACCTTTAGACCTCGCTTGAAGGCGATTTAAGGGCTTGAAGTTTTCTAATATATCCCGACTGACTAAAGGGATTTCTAGACAAGACAAACGGTCAGGGGACCATATAAAGCCTAGCAAGATACCTGCCGCAAAGGCCATGGGGGCAGTCTGTTCAACCCATCTGAGCACGTTCATCAGCCAATTCTAGCAAAAAGTCATCGGAGTCTTGCAGGTCTGTGTATGCTTTTTTAGCTGCGTTTTCAGCTGCTGTAAAGTTACCTCCCTGCTTAACCAATTGTTCTGCTAACAGGCGAAGAAAAATTCTCTGCTCAACTTGATCTAAGTTGCTAACGTAGTCGGAATATTGGTAGTCGCTATAGCTTTGTATTGCCGGTAGCCAGTTTTCCGCCATGTCCTTAGCAAGTTTGTTTTGAATAAGCTGACTGAGATAGGTTTGACCTTCAATCATGACGGCAAGGTTGGCCGGCGAGGACCTGTAGTTTGTGACTAGGACCGTTTCACTATCGACCGCATCAGGGTTACATGACAACACATTGTTGTCTCTGCAAACTTGACATATTTTGAGGTTCTCCTTAGGGTCTGTAGAGGCAGCTATGACGACGAAGGGTCTGACCTTTGCTGAACAATAGTGCTCGGCGACCTCCTGACTAAACGTTGCTTGGAGTAAGCTGAGTTGACCTTGGTATTGTTTTGCCAGGTCGGAAAAGTTAGGAATGAACTCCTCACTCCAACAGGTGACCAAAGCACCGTCCTGGAGTAGTGTTTTGCTTATAGACAAAGCTTTGGTACCTCCCCCTATGACAAAACACGATTTGTTGGCAAGTTCTATAAACAAGGATCTATACTGCACGGTTAATCTCCTCAGAAAAATTTGATAACTACAGTCTATCGGTTCAAATCCAATGCTTCAAGGGTTCATAGGAAATTGGTCCGGACTCATTAGACAGATCAAGTGTATTCATTCAATTAATGGGTGCGAAGTGTTATAATCCACGGTAGAGCTGGTATATGTGCTGGCAGGAAAGTTTTTAGATAATAATTAGGTCATATAAATGATCTTGGTTAATTAGGAGGAATTATGTCAGAAAAAATCGTAGTAATAGGTGCAAACCATGCAGGTACAGCTTGCATCAACCAAATTATGACCCTCAATCCATCAGCGGATGTTACCGTTTTTGATAAAAATAGCAATATTAGTTTTTTAGGCTGTGGTATGGCCCTTTGGATTGGCCAACAAATCACAAGTGGAGATGGTCTTTTTTATGCTTGTAAAGAAGACTTTGAGAAAAAAGGTGTAAAGGTCAATATGGAAACAGCTGTAGATTCCATAGACTATGATAGTAAAACCATTCACTATACGGACAAAGATGGCCAGCCCGGTAGCTGCTCTTATGACAAATTGGTTCTAGCTACCGGTTCCAGCCCGGTCTGGCCCCCCATTCCTGGTCTGGACCTGCCTTACGTCCAAAAAGCTAAAATCTACCAAGATGCAGCCAAGGCTGTAGAGCAATTGGCGACAGATAAATCTATAAAAAAAGTAACAGTGGTTGGTGCCGGCTACATTGGCGCAGAGCTAGCAGAGGCCTATGCTTTACAGGGCAAGGAAGTAACCCTGATAGATGCCCTTGACCGGATCTTGGGAACCCACTTTGATAAAGATTTTTCTGAAGTAATGGCCGAAAGACTTAAATCCCATGGCATCAAGATTCATCTTTCTGAAAAGGTTGAACGCTTTGAGGGAGATAGTAGGGTGAGAAAAGTGGTTACTGATAAGGGAACTTACGACACTGACCTTGTTATGTTCTGTATCGGCTTTAAGCCGAATAATCAGCTAGCGGCTGACCGGCTGAACCTCTTTAGAAATGGTGCTATTGAGGTTAACAAGAAACAAGAGACGAGTGAGCCGGGTGTCTATGCAATAGGTGATTGTGCTACAGTATACGACAATTCTATCAGGGCTACCAGCTACATAGCCCTGGCTACAAATGCAGTTCGATCAGGCCTAGTTGCTGCCTTTAATATCTGTGGAACAGAGATAGAGTCACTGGGTGTACAGGGTTCATCAGGCCTGAAGCTTTATGGGCTTAAGATGGTCTGTACCGGCCAAACGGTTGAAACCGCAGCCAAATTTGGTATTGAAGCTACCCAGGTTGATTTCACTGCCCAACAAAAGCCGGCTTTTATGGATGAAGTTGGAGCTAACCCTGAGGTTAAAATCAGAATTGTTTACAGAAAAGATGACCATGTTATCATCGGCGCCCAGTTGATGTCAGAATTTGATATGTCTGCAACGATTCACCTTTTCTCCCTAGCCATTCAGGAACAGGTGACCATAGAGAAACTTGCTCTGCTGGATATCTTCTTTATGCCACACTTCAACCAGCCCTATAACTACATTACTATGGCTGGCCTCACAGCAGTATTGAGTGGCGAATAGTTTGGTTAAAACTAAAAGTATGTCTTATTAGTGAAACCGCTGGCAGGGCTGGCGGTTTTACTAAGTTGACACAGTTGATTAAAAATTTTAGTGCCAGATGGCTTGTTTAAGACGAGCAGAGACAGATTAATGGGAGAGGGAGTATAAGTGCTAAAGGGTAAGCCGGAAACGGATTTAAACAAGTTACAAGATCTTGCTGAACCAGGTCATGATATTCAGGGTAACGTGGCCAATGCCGAACAAAAACCTGCAAAAAAAGACTATAAAATTAAAGTTGGTCCGAGTTTTTTCAACTATTCAAGCCATAGCCTAGCTTGGAGAATTGGACAAGTTTTATTGGGATCTTTTCTGGCAGCTTTGGCCATGGATCTCTTTATTGAAAATGCCGGTCTCTTGCCGGCCGGATTCGTTGGACTTTCCAAACTCTTACAAAGAATCCTGGCGAGACGTTTTGGCCTTGATGTTCCTTACTTTGTTATTAACGTTTTCTTTAATCTCGCACCAGCTATCTATGCTTATTTCCATGTCGGCAAAAAGTTTGTCCTGCTCTCCCTCTTTTCCGTTGTGGTTTCCAGTGCACTTACGGACCTTATACCAGTTTTCCACCTCACTGATGATATGTTTTTATCGGCGGTGATGGCTGCGGTAATTTACGGGATCGGTATGATTTTGATAGTCAATGTTGATGCTTCCTGCGGTGGAACTGACTTTA
>CAMYEY010000019.1 GCA_947254895.1 uncultured Clostridia bacterium | reverse complement strand
CGGCCATGTTTGATGACCAATTCTCCCTTTTTACAATCAGGACACTGCTCGTTGATGGGAACATCCGGAATTTCAATTTTTTCGATGGTTTGCTCTGCTTGTTCTACACTTGCATGGAAGGGCGGATAAAATTCCTTGAGGAGCTTGATCCAATCTTTTTTACCCTCCTCAACCTCATCCAGCTTTTCTTCCATTTCAGCAGTAAAAGTTGTATCAATGATAGATTTAAAGTTATCTTCAAGCATTTCGGTCACGAGGAAACCTAAATCTGTTGGTTCGAGCGACCGCCCATCCTTTTCCACATATTTTCGATTAAGTATCGTCGCTATAGTAGGAGCGTAGGTGGAGGGCCTCCCTATACCCAAATCTTCCAGTGTCCGAATGAGGCTTGCCTCCGTGTAACGAGGGGGTGGGTTGGTAAACTTTTGTTCAGTCTCCAACTTATCAAATATCAATCGATCTCCCTCTTCCAGATCTGGCAGGATTTCTTTACTGAGCTCATCAGATTCTTCTTCTGTATCCTCAACTTCAAAGCCATACTGTTTCATCCAGCCAGCAAATTTCAAAGTCTCCCCCTTCACCCTAAAAACATGGCTGTAGGCTGTGATATCAGCAGTTACGGTATCAAATATAGCAGCCGCCATTTGTGAAGAAATAAATTTGTCCCAAATCAACTTGTAGAGGCGAAATTGCTCATTTGTCAACTGGTCTCTCACAGATTGCGGAGGGAGGTCAAAGTGAGTTGGCCTAATACATTCATGGGCATTTTGAGCAGCCTTTTTATTTTTAAAGAAGCGAGATTTAGGGGGTAAAAAATCATCCCCATGATTTTTTTTGATATAGGATCTGGCAGCTCCTGCTGCTTCCGGCGAAATCCTAAATGAGTCTGTTCTTAAATATGTAATTAAAGCTGTTGGCCCGTGGCTCTGAAGATTGACGCCCTCGTAAAGCTGCTGGGCAATCCGCATTGTCCTGGATGAAGTAAAGCCCAATTTACGGGACGCTTCTTGTTGGAGTGTAGATGTAGTATATGGGGGTTTGGACTGACGTTTGGATTCTTTTTTATTAACCTTATCGACAAGATAGTCCTTACCCTGGAGGTCATCAAGCAGGGCTTTGGTCTCCTGCTCATTATTCAGTTTAACTCTTTTAGCCTTATCGCCTTCTTTTTCGCCATAATAGCGAACTCTAAAAGAAGGATCTGTTTTGACTTTCTTAAGAAAAGCTGTGAGTAACCAGTATTCTTCCGGTTTAAAGCTTTTGATTTCTCTTTCGCGGTCGACAATAATTTTTGTAGTTACACTCTGAACACGCCCGGCCGAAAGCCCTTTTCTGATTTTCTTCCAAAGCAAAGGGCTTAACTCATAACCAACCAAGCGGTCTAAGATCCTCCTAGCCTGCTGGGCATTGACCAAATTCATATCTATAGGATGGGGATCTTCAAGGGCTGCCTCAACAGAGTGCTTGGTGATCTCGTTAAAAGCTATTCTGCAATTTCCGTTTTCATCGAGGCCCAAGGCTTGGGCTAGGTGCCAAGCAATTGCCTCACCTTCTCTATCCGGGTCAGTTGCCAAGATAACATCCTTGCTGTTTTCCTGGAGTCCCTTAATCTCACGGACTACCTTCTCCTTTCCCCGCATAGTTATATAGCGCGGCTTAAAATCATTCTTAACATCCACGCCAAGGGTTGATGCCGGCAAATCTCTGATATGTCCGACTGAAGCTGTAACCTTATAACCAGGCCCCAAATACCTGCTAATCGTTTTGGCCTTGGCCGGTGACTCCACTATGACCAGTGTTTTTCCCATTCCTACCTCGCTTTTTTCTGCACAACATTCAAATTAAGTTTATACAAGATCTTCCATGGGCTGTCAAAAACTTTAAATCAGCCTACAAAGGCTTGTCTCAGGCAGAAATAAGTCTTAAGGCCTTGTCCGTTAACCGGTAACGTGCATTATTTTGATTAATTAGTCCCATCCCCTCCAATTTTGCTAGACCTACAAGAAGCTCCGTCGTCTCAAGCTTCAAGAGACTTTGTAGGCTTAAAAAGTCAGGTTCAAATTGCCCTATGACCAACAAGCATTTCTTGTCACCTGGACTTAAGTTAACAACATGCTCTTCTACTGCTTCTGCCAAATCCTCTAACCCCATCAAAATCCTTGCCCCATCATTGATCAGCTGGTGGCAGCCTTGACTCTGCTGCATAAAAATTGACCCGGGCACGGCATAAACATCGCGACCTTGCTCAAGAGCAGACCTTGCTGTCAACATAGTTCCACTCTTTAGACCCGCCTCTGCTACAATCAGCCTCTTACTTAAACCGGAGATAATCCTGTTACGTAAAGGAAAGTGATAAGCCTTGGCTAAAGTTCCGGGAGGAAATTCACTAACTATACTACCTTGGCAAACGAGATCTTTATATAGTCGGTACTGTGACTTGGGGTAGCATATATCCACACCTGATCCCAAAACAGCAATTGAATTCATTCCTACTTTTAAGGCTGCTTTTTGAGCAATTGAATCTATCCCCACCGCCATACCTGAAATGATTGTTACCTCTGGATGAGCAAAATACTTGACTACCATATTAGCGACCTTTTCCCCATAGGGAGTAGGGTGCCTGGATCCAATCAAACTCACGGTTAGTTTTTCCTCATAATTGAGGTCTCTACCCAAAAGATAAAGAACACTCGGCGGATCCTTGATTTCCCTAAGCAAACTAGGGTAGTCAGGATCAAGAATCGTCATAGCCCTGATTGCTTGCGTATCGTTTGATAATTCAAGCTGGCTATCAAGTTTTAAATAGTCAAAAACCGTTGGGGTTGAAGGAAAACTATTGATCCATGAAGTCCTCCCCTGGCGACCCAGCTGTTTTTGCTGAAAGTAAGATTCAAGCTTTATCCAGGCCCGATTATAAAGATATGCCATACACAAACTCCTGTTTTAATTGACTAGGTTATATATTCCTAAACTCTAGTAGATTTCATCCCGAATTCTGAACATGAGAGCCTCTTGGAGGTGACATAATCGAACATTTGGACTTTGAGCAAGGTCAGCGATGGTTCGAGAAACCTTGATCGTCGCCAGGTAAGATCTCGGTGAAAGTTTATAAGCATCAAGCCAGTTGTTATACTCACTTAAGGCTTTTCTATCTACTTGAAAAAACTCCAGTAATCTCCCCTCCTGAATTTGAGAATTAGCCTTGTTAGGGATACCTGCTGCCATACAGCGACTTTTTTGGATAGCCCGCGCCTTTACAATCATTTCCTTGGTTTCCTTAATCTGGGAATCCGTTAGGCCATCAACATTAGCAGTTTTAATCAGATCTTCCTTATGCAAATTTTTCATAACGACAGCAAGTTGGAAACGATCAAGGACAGATGCTGAAATTTTCTTTTTATAGCGCTTGATCTCATACTCCTTACAGTGACATCGATCAGGCCCTTCAAAGAGATAACCGCAAGGACAAGGGTTCATAGCAGCTATCAGTAGAAAATTAGCGGGATAACTTAGGGACCTGCCTCGGTAATTAAGCTCAACCTTTTGTTCGGACATCGGTTTTCTAAGGAGTTGGATGACACTTGGTCTAAACTGATTAAATTCATCTAAGAACAAGATTCCTTGGTGAGCCAGACTTATCAAACCGGGCAGTAGATCCCTACCACCCCCAAGCATGGCTTCCTGGCTAATTTGATAAGGAGGAGCCTGGAAAGAGGCACTGGTCTCATCCAAATCGTGCTGCTCCCACATACCCTTCAGTGAATAAAGCTCCCTAATTTCCCGCCTTTCTTCCGGGTCAAGATCCGGCAAAAAATCTGCTGCAGACTCTGCCAAGCTTGTCTTACCGCAGCCCGGCGAACCTATGAGCAAAAGCGGGTGGCGTCCGGCCAGGGCTATGGTCAAGGCCCTCTGTGCTAGCGGCTGGGCTACCAGGGGCAATACTTTTTTCGGCTTCTTTTTCTGTTTGTTCTGAGTGCTTTCTTGATAATAGTAGAAATCTAAATTCTTTCCACTAACAACGTCTACAGCCTGGTTGATGTCACCTATGCTAAATACCTTGTCTTTCCTGGTGATTTTTTCATAGCAGAGCTCTCCCTGGCTCGGCCTCGGTATAAGCCAGCTGTTCTTGTCTTCCCTCTCCACCCTATGCCAGATGGCATAAAGTCCTCTTATAGGACTCACTTGACCTGATAAACTCAGTCGTCCTAGGACAAAATATTCTTTTTCTACGCTGGAAATTTGTCGGTCTGCTAAAAGGATAGCAAGAGCTAGAGCAAGATCCGGAGCCGTCTGCTCCTGGTATCTTACCTCACAGCTTAGATTACATACGATGCGACTATTAGGTATCTTGAATCCATTATTTAGCAAGGCCGCCCTGACCCTGCTAAACATCTCCTGTCCCCTAGCTGACTGAATGCCTGATATCTCAAAACGGGGTAGCCCCTTAAGGATAGTTACTTCAAGCTCTAAGGGAATTATCTTAAGCCCATCGATAGTCGCCGTCTTAACCTTTACATATTTCACGTTATATCCTGCCTTTTTCTTAAAAGAATAAGTTTTTCAAGGCAGTTCAAGGGTGATTATTTTTGTAAAAGTTAAGTTTTTTAGTGGATTCTGGTTTGAAACTCAGCCCAGATCACATAAAGCCACAGCCTAGTGTTGCTTGATAATACTGGTGGCTAAGTCCAGCATGTCTATGGCTGTCTGGTAATTTTCGCCAAACAGGTCAAAAACTGCGTCCTCAGATAAAACACCACATGCTAAATCTTCCGGTAGTTCTCCCTTATTAGAAGCATCGTAATCTTTGCTATACTGTGGACTATAGTAATAACGTGTCAACTCCTGGTAAGCGGCCTGACTTTCAGCCAATTCTGCAAGACTCTTTTGAAATCTATTCAGTATGTCTTGGTGCTTGTTCAAGATCTCTTCCATCTTTTTAATATTTTCTATCCGATCCATCCTACTCCTCCTCTTGTCAAATATAGCCATAGGCCTTGACTGCAAAATAAGCTATCTTTAGTAAAAAAGCAAGCAGAAGGAAACTGATCCTTTTTCTAAAAATATTTGTGAATTAACTTTAATCTCCCCCAAATTTTGCTACTATATAGGGAGTATAAAAAACAAGGAGCAAACATGAAACTAGGAATTGTTGGCTTGCCCAATGTGGGTAAGAGCACTTTATTTAACGCTTTAACTCAGGCAGGAGCCGAGGTTGCAAATTATGCCTTCTGTACCATTGATCCTAACATAGGAGTGGTCAATGTACCTGATAGCCGTCTCCAGGCCCTAGACGAAATCTACCACGCCAAAAAGGTTACCCCGGCCACTATAGAATTTCTCGATATAGCCGGTCTGGTTGCAGGAGCCAGCCGTGGCGAAGGGTTGGGTAATAAATTTTTGGCCAATATCAGAGAGACGGATGCCATTTTGCATGTCGTTCGCTGCTTTGATGACGAAAATGTGATCCATGTAGATGGCCAATCTGATGCCCTCCACGACGCTCAGGTAATCCAACTTGAACTGATCTTATCTGATATTGAATACGTAGAACGTCGCCTGGAAAAAGTAGCCAAGATGGCAAAATCAAACAACAAAGACCTGGTCCAAGAAAAGCTTTTCCTAGAAAAGCTCCTAGCCCACTTGGAAGCAGAAAAGCCAGCCAGGACTTATCCCTTGACAGAAGCCGAGATGCCCTTTACTAGAGAACTCTTTCTCTTGTCTTCTAAACCCGTGCTCTACGTTGCTAACATCAGCGAGGACGATATCCTCGGTCAGTCTAAACAGGCTAAAGAACTGGCAGAATATGCCGCAAAAGAAGGGGCAAAAGTTGTTCCAATCAGTGCTAAGATTGAAGAAGAATTACAGAGCCTAGAAGCAGATGAAGCGAAGGAGTTCATGGAGTCATTGGGTCTCAAGAGATCCGGCCTTGAGGCAGTTATTGCCGAAAGCTATGACCTTCTAGGGCTCATCTCTTTCCTTACCGTAGGCGAGGACGAAATCCGAGCCTGGACTATCAAAAAAGGCTGTAAGGCTCCACAAGCTGCCGGTAAAATTCATTCTGACTTTGAACGTGGTTTTATACGGGCTGAAGTTATAAACTTTGATAACTTCATGAAATATAAGTCCATGGCCAAGGCCAAAGAAAAGGGTGAGGTCAAGTCCGAGGGAAAGGAGTATGTCATGCAAGACGGAGACATTACCCTTTTCCGCTTTAATGTTTAAAGGGCATAAAGGATAAGGAGTTTTAATGTTTGTAATTGGAATCACCGGGGGAATCGGTAGCGGAAAAAGCACCGTAGCCAGTCTCCTCCGTGAAGCTGGCCTAGCCGTACTGGATGCTGACGAAATATCCCACAATGTTACTCAAAGCCAAGGCTCTGCCATAGCTGAGATCAGGGATACATTTGGTCCAAGTTATATTAAAGAGGATGGATCACTTGACCGTAAAATGACTGCGGACCTCGTTTTTCACAACAAAAAGGCCCTCGACCGGCTCAGCCTAATAGTTCATAAACACACCTTGGACCAAATGTCCGCCTATCTTGAACAGCTAGAGGCAAGTGGAGAAAAAGCAGTGGTCCTAGATGTTCCCATACCTGTCAAAGAAGGGTTTCTGGACCGTTGTGACCTTGTTATCAATGTCACGGCAGACCCCTCGCTCCGCCTAAAACGCCTCGTCGATAGGGGGCTCAGCCAGGCTGACGCCGAACGAAGAATGGCCATCCAAATGCCACCGGAAGGCTACAGTGAATTAGCTGACCTTGATATTGACAACAACGGTGATTTTGACCAGTTAAGGAATGACCTCAATCGGTTATTAGATAAAGAACTAACATCACGCGGCCTAAACTTCAAAAAGATTTAGTACATGGTCAGATCCTATATATCTGACCATGACTTACCTGTTTCCACATCCACTAGGAGAGGAACTCTCAGTTCTGCTACATTTTCCATGCCCTCTCTTAGGATCTTCGTAACCTCTGTTAACTCACCTTCCGGCACCTCGAGAATCAATTCATCGTGAACCTGGAGGATTAGTCTCGCACGGCAACCGGCACCTTTAAGGCTCTTAGCAACCTTGTTCATCGCCAACTTAATCAGGTCAGCAGCAGTCCCCTGGAGAGGGGCATTCATCGCTGCTCTTTCACCAAAACTCCTGGTTTGAAACTGGCTAGACTTGAGTTCAGGGATATAGCGGCGCCGGCCGTAAAGAGTTTCTACGTAGCCATCGGACTTGGCCTTTTCAATTAAGGAATCCAAGTAGGGCTTAACCTGATAATAGTGGTCGTAGTAGGTCTTAATATAACTTTTAGCTTCTTTTATACTACTTTTTAGATCCTGGGCTAAGCCAAAAGCGGATACCCCATAGATGATAGAAAAATTAACAGTCTTAGCTAAGGCACGTTCTGCTCCTGTAATCTCCTCTTTTGTTTTACCAAAAATTTTCATGGCCGTTGTTGTATGGATATCAAGGTTATCTCTAAAGGCTGCGATCAAATTAGGGTCTTCAGATAAGTGGGCCAGGAGTCTTAGCTCAATTTGTGAATAGTCGGCACCAACAAGCAAACACCCCTCATCTGCTACAAAAACTTCTCTAATGGCTTTAGACCTGGCAGACCTAACCGGAATATTTTGTAAATTGGGATCAGAACTAGATAAACGTCCAGTTGAAGTCAGACACTGGTGATAGGTTGTATGAATCCGTCCATCTACCCGGTCGACGGACTTACTGAGTCCATCGACAAAGGTTGAATTGAGTTTGCTCACTTCTCGATAATCCAAAATAAGGTCAATGATGGGATGCTTATCCCTGAGCCTTTCCAGTTCACCGGCCGCAGTGGAATAGTAGCCTGAGGCTAACTTTTTACCTGGGGGTAGTCTCAATTGATTAAAGAGCACCTCACTTAATTGCTGGCTTGAATTTAAATTGAACTCAGAATTAGCGTATGTGAAAATTTGCTTTTCAAGTTCAGCCATCTCTTCGTTCATCAAATCACCAAGTTGACTGAGCTTTTTCTGGTCGACCTTTACACCTGTTTTTTCCATTTGGGCCAAAACAGACGTTAAAGGCATTTCAATGGTATAAGCTAAATAATCCATATTTTGCTCTGAAAGCAAGACCTTATCCTTGTCATAAATAGAAGCTAATGCATAGGTCATCTGACGATAGTATAACTGGATCTCACTTTCAGTGGGGGACTTTGGTAGAACAGGAAAGTTTTCCTGGTAGACGGCCTGAAAAACAGAGGAAAAATCTTCTGCCTTGCCTTGGTTTAACAGGTAGGCTGCAATCTGAACATCAAAAACCTCTTGTTTCAAGCAACGAAAGTCCATGTTTTTTAGCCAAGTTTTATAATCCCAAACAATGATCGTATTATCGAGTTGGGCAAGAAGGTCCCAAGAGAGTTCAAGTTCAATTTTTTCCAAAAGAAGAAAGCCTGCCTCTTGGCTATAGAGGTAACTCTGTCCGGTATCGGCTAAATGCCAAACAAGTTCATCCTTACCCGCTGCCTGTAAGAAATCCCTTAGGCTTTTCTGATCTTTAATGGCATTAAGCTTATCAGGATCCAATAGTTTACCGGGACCGGTTAAACCAAAGCGTGCAAGCATTGACTGGAAGCCCATATTATTAAAAAACTGTGTTAATTTCTCCCGGTTAAACGGACCAACTTTGCTCGAAGCTAAGGGAGAACTGAGGTCCATATCCCGGTTGATTTTGGCTAAGTCATATGAAAGTTTTGCCGTCTCCTGGTCATCCAGCAATTTTTGGCGGTATTTTTTATCGATCTTGTCCGGATCCTCAGCCAGCGTTTGGTAAATCTCTGCTAAAGAATGGTGGTCTGCGATAAGGTTGCCGGCTCCCACCTTCCCGATCCCCTTAATACCAGGGATGTTATCTGAACTATCTCCCATTATGGCCTTATAATCGATAAATTGTTCAGGCTCAAAACCATACTCTTCGAAAAAGGCCTTACGGTCCATCAGCAAGTCGTTTGTCGTCCCCTTACTAGTCACCGGAAGGACAACAAAAACCTGGTCTCTGATCAACTGGAGACTGTCCTTATCGCCCGTCACTATATAGACAGAAAAGCCATCCTCCGAAGCTTGCTTGGCCAAACTTCCGATAATATCATCAGCCTCAAAACCGGCCTCCTCATAGCGGCAAATATTTAAGGCATCCAACATCTCCTTAGCTAGGGGTATCTGACTTCTCAAGTCATCCGGCATGGGTTTTCGCGTTCCCTTATAACTAGCATAAAGGTCATGGCGAAAAGTTTTAGCCTTAACGTCAAATGCAACGACTATGTTATCCGGCTGAATCATCTCCTGATAGCTAAGCAACATGTTGAGAAAAGTATATACCGCCCCGCTAACCTGCCCACTTGGCGTGGTCAACATGGCTCTAGCTGAACCGGCGTAAAAAGCCCTATTGATTAAACTATTACCATCAACTAGCATAAGATGCTTCCGGCCCTTTTTAGCAAAAAAATCTGACTGCAAATCTACTCCTCCTAGCTTTCTTTCTGGCTTCTCTAGACCTAAAGTGTCTTCTAAAAGAGTATGCCCCTAAAGTAAATTAATAAAACTATGATTATGACGGTCAAGATTCCCAAGATGGCCGCTATAGACATGATAGCCACCTTACTCCCATAACCCAATTCGGTCCGATCAACTCTTTGGCGCCTTGTAACCTGATCCTTATTATTTATCCTTTGTTTTTGCTTCTGTTTGTTTGACATTCTGTCTCCTTATTTAGTCCTGCTAAGATCATTAATTTAAGGTTGTAAATTGATGCTTTGGGTAAGCATTCCACCTGCTATTCCTGCAAGATCATATATGCCGTTTTCAATAACTATACCTATGGCATAGGGATGGTCCGGATCAGCAACAAATCCTGCATACAGAGAGTTTGATTGAACTTCCCCATTATCATTAACTGATTCCGCTGTCCCCGTTTTGCCGCCAACCTGGTAGCCAGCTATATAAGAACCAGCTGACCTTCCTTGGTTTACCGTATAGATAAGGTCTTCTTTAATCGCCTCAAGGTCTGCTTTCTGCGAGACCTGGCTAAAAACACTGGGATTAGTTTTCTCATATGCTTGCCCCAGGGGATCAATAAAATTTTCAATCAGGTAAGGGGTCATCATCGTACCGTCATTGGCCACAGCACCTGCTATCATGGCTAAGTGGAGAGTTGATACCGTCAACTCATTTTTATCGATTGGCTGTCCTATGGCTTGCCAAGTCAAAAGGAAGCGGTCATTAACAGCTGTCTTATATTTACCTGTCCTCGCAGCAAGCTTACCTAGATTCAGACTTTTATTGAAGCCATATTCTTCTGCCGTGTCGCTTAGCAGGTCAGGACCTGCCTTAAGTCCAACATCTCCGAAAAAATGGTTACAGGAAACGGCAAAGGCTGTTTGCATATTGAGTTGCCCATGGCTCTCTTCATTTCTATTTTCCACAACTGAGCCCGGACCCAATAGGGGTTCCTGCCCCTTACAGGTCATAACATAATCGGGATCGTAATCTGGAGACCTGGTCCAGGCTGTACCAGTAATAATTTTGAAAGTAGATCCCGGTGCATACTGGCTGGCAAAACACCGGTTAAAAAGTGCAGAATCAGGGATATTTTCCCAAT
Source organism: uncultured Clostridia bacterium (assembly GCA_947254895.1). Classification (GTDB taxonomy): domain Bacteria; phylum Bacillota; class Clostridia; order Saccharofermentanales; family DTU023; genus UBA5436. Next base: position 9,783 of record CAMYEY010000019.1, on the reverse strand, counting down.
TGACAACATTAGTCGGATAGGTATTGGGTGTGGAAACCGCAACCAGTATCTCTCCTGTCTTGTAATTCAAGAGAACAATCGAACCGGATAAACCCTCGAGATAGGATTGAGCAGCCAGATTAAGCTGGGAATGGATAGTCAAAAGAATATCATCTCCTTGCTTTCCTTTTCCCATAAAATCCAGAATAATTTGTTTATACCACGGCCTCCCGGTAGCGATGAGCCTATCTTGATAAGCACCCTCTATGGTATTACCAATATTATGGGTGTAGTCACCTAAAGTCTGAATGAGAGACCGGGCCAATTCCGGGTTTTCTGCATAAACCCGGTCACCTTCCTCACTGTAGGCTAACTTAACCTTATCTCGAGAATAAACTGTTGCAGCTTCAGCATAACGGGACTTGAGGGCTTGTTTGTTTTCATTGCTTGACTGGAGCAAGAGCTTCTGGCTCTTATTTTGCTGCCAAATGATACCCCCTAACAGGGTTGCTGAAAGCAAACAAAAAAGCAGAAAAACAACTTTTAAACTTCTAATTAACTGCTTCACCTGTGATAAGCTCCTTCCTCATTACGGCAACATAGGCCTAGCAACATACCTACGAGGAGCCACTTAGCAATAATAGAACTACCTCCTTTAGCAATCATAGGCAAGGTAGCTCCGGTAAGTGGAATCAGACCGGTTGTACCCCCGATCACAACCGCGGCTTCAATAAAAAAATAGGATGCTATGGCTAAAATCAAGCCTGAAGAAAAGCCATCACGTACCTTAGAGGCAAAATAGGCTGACCTAAGCCAAACAGCAATGAAAAAAATCAGAATAGCCAGACCTGTAAGGATGCCCATTTCTTCTGCAATGACAGAAAAAACCATATCCGATGAAGCCAAGGGGATTGATCTAGGGTTACCTACCCCCAAGCCACGGCCAACTATCCCACCCCGGGCAACTGCTTGCAGACCAAAAATAATTTGCTCGTTATTTGAATTAACTTCAGTCCAAAGCGTAAGCCAGCCCTCCAGGCGATTTCTAACGTAGGGGAGTATTTGGTAGGCCAGAAAAAAAATAGCGGACCCTCCAAATAAAATAAGAGCTGTTTTAAGGTATTCGGAAGTCATGATGACAAAAACAATCAAGGTAACAGGTAAAAGTATCATCATGGACCCCAGGTCTGGTAATAGCATAATGAGGACAAAATTAAAACCTGCCCACACAGCAAAAAGGACCTGAGTTTTTAGCGGGGGTCTTATTTTAAAAAAGTAAGCTAACACTATGAGGTAGGTAATTTTTGCAAATTCAGTCAGCTGGAGAGAAAAACCACCCGGTAAGCTGATCCAAAGATTTGCTCCCCATTCCGCCCCTCCCCGGCCAAGGATCAGACTGGCCAAGTAAAAAAGGGGTGTAGCAACTAGGCATAGGTAGTAAGTTTTCTCCAGCAGAGTTGTCCTCTGGACAAGCAGGATAATCAATGGGAGGATGACGATTCCCACAATGGTGACTCCAGCCTGTATCAGAAAATCTTTTTGCACATAATTTAAAAACTGAACCTCTTGCCAATCACTCGGTTTAATCCTATCAATAAAAGCAAAACGCGCTTGGATCACAAAACCTATCGAGCAAAGATAGATAAAGCAACAGTAAGTAGCTCGGTCAAAATTCTCAAACCAGCGTGGCAAAACCATGTATCCCAATTGGCTAAACAAAAAGAAAATGCCCACCAGGATCATGTAAAAAGGCCTAACGGGGTAAAATTCCACCGGAAATGCAAAAAGAACCGCAAGATTTCCCAGTACATAAAAGAGGCTGGTGAAAAACCAATAACCATCGGTCCGGATGGGTACTTCAGTGAAATCCTCGTAACGCCAATCAGCAATTGAGCCTGCAAAATCCTGGCCTGCAGCTTCTGCGGAGTCTCTTTCATCAACAAACACCATAATCTTATCGGCCAGTTGGATTATATCCTCGTTTTTGATAATCCGAGGTTGTCTGACCTGTCTATCATTCAGTTTGAGCTGAGCCCCATCTGTAGCCGGCCTAATATACCACCTTCCCTGGTAAAGATAAATAATAGCATGTCGTTTAAGAATCGCCTTATCTTTAAAGCGAATATCGGAACTGCTTGATCTACCAATAATCGTAGTAGGATAGAGGGAAAAGCTTTCAACAATATCCCCGGCACCGGATGACTGAGACATAAGAAAAAAGCCATGGGCAGGCTGGCCATGCTGGCGAAATCTTTGCAAAAGGCTTGTCAAAGACCGCCAAAGTAGGGCTGCGGCTACCCCGATAGAAATAAGTGCCAAGGGATAGCGGAGCAGATAGGTTACGTACGAGAGACTTTCTTGCATGCCCTTAATTATAAACAATTTAGCCCTAAACTAAAAGCAGAACAGCAGGTCATAAGGACAAGCTGTTCTGCTAATATTTTCCAATTATGATGCTAATTAAAACTCGTGGAAATTGGCATCATCCGGCAAGTCAACAGACCTCTCATTATCATAGTCACGTCTTTCTCGCCTGGAATCATAACCGTTGTTCCGTTCACGGTCTCTACCAGACCTACCACCGTAGCGTCCGCCGGATGTTCTCCGGTTATCACGGCCACCCCGGCCTCCTCGGGAACCACCATCACGGCCCCCCCTGGACTCCTGTCTTTCCTGGAAACCCTCGGGTTTTTCGGCTGGATCACGCATGGACAGGTTAATCCTACCCTGGGAGTCGACTTCTTCTACAGTTACAGTTACTTCTTGGCCGACTTCAACGACATCCTCAACCTTTTCGACCCTATGCCATGCCATCTTGGAGATGTGAACGAGACCTTCTTTACCCGGTGCATATTCTACAAAAGCACCAAAAGACATAAGTCTTGTCACCTTTCCGGTAAAGACTTCGCCCGGCTCTGGATCTTCAATGATTGACTTAACCAGCTTTTTGACCTTTTCAGCAGCTTCAGTCGAAGGTGCAGCAATATGGACGTGCCCACCGGCACTATCTTCTTCTACATTGATCTCACAACCGGACATCTCTGTCAGCTGTTTAATAGTCTTACCACCAGATCCAATCACTTCCCCAATCTTATCAGCCGGAATATCGATCACATCAATCATTGGGGCATAGGGTGATAGATGGTCACGTGGGCTTGAGATACAGGGTAAAATAATATCATTGATGATTTGGAGACGGCCTTTCTTAGTCATAGCAAAGGCGTCTCTTATGATGTCATAGGTTAACCCCTGAACCTTGATATCTACCTGGATAGAGGTAATACCTTCTGTAGTTCCGGCTACTTTGAAGTCCATGTCACCATGGAAGTCTTCTACACCCTGAATATCCATAAATACAAGGTAATCCTTTAGGCCAGTCTCCTTGTCGGTCATAAGGCCGCAAGAAATACCTGCTACCGGGCGTTTTATGGGAACACCAGCATCCATCAAGGATAGAGTTGAGGCACATACGGAACCTTGCGAGGTCGAACCGTTGGACATGGTGACCTCTGAAACAGTCCTGATCGCATAAGGGAACTCTGCTTCACTTGGCAGAACGGGGATCAGGGATCTTTCGGCTAAATCACCGTGACCAATCTCCCGACGTCCAGGTGACCTATTAGGTCTAGCCTCACCTACACTATAAGGTGGGAAGTTATAGTGGTGCATATAGCGTTTAGATTCTTCATCATCAATACCATCTAGCTTTTGGGCTGAGGCCAAGCTGGCCAAGGTGGTAATGTTAATTACTTGTGTTTGCCCTCTCTGGAAAATAGCAGACCCGTGAACTCTTGGTAAAAGACCAACCCGACAAGAAAGGGGTCTAATCTCATCGAGACCTCTACCATCTACTCTCTTGTGCTCTTTGAAGAGGTATTCTCTTAAAACTTCTTTTTCTAGATTGGTAAAGGCTTCACCATAGCTAGCTAACCAGCTATCGTTTTCAGACTCGATCAGGCCTTTCACCTCATCTCTGACCAAGCCTAGATCTCGATCACGAGCAGCCTTGTCAGGATTAAGAATTACTTCTCTAACCCGGTCATAGGCTAACTCTTTGAGGCGGGCCTTAAGGTCTTCGGGTAAGGCAAAGGAAACATATTCGTACTTGGCCTTACCTACCTCTGCCCTTACTTCATCAAAAAATTCACAGATTTTTATGATCTCTTTATGGGCTTTGATAATCGCTTCAAGCATGACATCATCCGGCACCTCATTAGCACCTGCTTCAATCATGCAAACATTTTCTTTGCTCCCTGCAACAGTCAAGTCAAGATCTGATTCCGCCCGCTGATCCTGGCTGGGGTTGAGGATAATTTGTCCATCCACCAAGGCAACCTGGACACCGGCAATCGGACCATTAAAAGGAACATCAGAAATGGTTGTTGCCAATGATGAACCAAGCATGGCTGTAATCTCCGGAGCACAGTCACGGTCAACTGAAAGAACCAGGTTATTGATGGAAACCTCATTCCTTAAATCTTTCGGAAAGAGGGGACGCATGGGCCGATCGATCATCCTAGAAGTGATCATAGCATGGTTGGTTGGTCTACCCTCGCGTCTCAAAAAGCCGCCAGGAATTTTCCCGACACTGTACATTTTTTCTTCGTAGTCTACGCTTAAGGGGAAAAAGTCGATTCCCTCCCTAGGCTGGGCTGAAGTACATGTTGAGAGAATAACGGTGTCCCCATGCCTAATCAGGACTGATCCATTAGCAAAATTAGCAATCTCACCGGTCTCCACAACCAGTTTTTTGCCGCAATAATCTGTTTCAAATACTCTTTTTGTCATATTTCCTCCATCAAGGAGCTTAGGCGTAGTATGTAGATTCAAAATCTGTGTCACCATCCCTCTCAGGTAAAACAGCTTTTCAATCTACCTCCCACAGCCAAGCTCCAGTAAAATTAATAGAGGCGGGCCTAAAAACCCGCCCCCGTTGCTTATCTTCTTAAACCCAATCTGGCGATGATATTACGGTAGCGTTCAATATCATTTTTCTCCAAATAGTTCAGCAAGGCTCTCCTTTTACCAACCATGGTCAGCATTCCTCGACGGGAATGGTGGTCACCTTTGTGGACCTTTAGATGGCCGGTTAAGTGGTTAATCCTCTCAGTTAAAATAGCAATTTGAACTTCCGGTGAACCGGTATCGTTCTCATTTACTTTAAACTCTGAAATGATACTTTGTTTCTTTTCTTTGTCCATTATTATTCCTCCTATATCTCCCGTAGCAAAGTAATGGTCGGACGATCCAAGAACTTTGCAGGGGCAATCTGAACTAGTTTACTTCAATCATGCTATTTTGTAAAGCAACAGTCTCCTGGCCTTTAATTTCGGCTAAAGAGAGAGTTAAAGAAAGCCTGTACAGCCTCCCAAAGTTTAGCCCAAAAGCCGTTGGCCTGGCCCCATTCGTAAATTTCACCAGCCTTATTGGAAATTAAGTTACCGAGTCCACTTAATTCCTTCCCAATAGCATCCCAATTAATGTCGAGAGCCCTAAATTCATCCAGCCAGCCGGCAAGTTTTTGCTGGTCTGCTTCAGATATCGTTATGTTATATTGGTTTAGAACGTTATTGATAGTCACTAAAATCTGCTCTGATGACATATCTGACTTATCAGAAACTGTCGCCAGCTGTTCTTTGATCGTCGCAATCGCTTTTGAAAAATCTTCTGAATTGAAGTTTGGGTTAGAGGAGTTGTTCTGGTTGATCTCATTAACTACGATCAGTTCATCCGTAGCTGCCTTTGTGGCATTTTTGTTTAACTTGTAACCGGCATCTTCAAAAGCCTTATAGACACCAATCAAGGCGGACTCACCAGTTACAGGTACGGGAGAACCAACCACAATGTTACAGTCTGTGATACCTGATGTGAGAGCTGCATTCATGTACTGGTGGTCTTTAATCTGAGTAATGTTAGACGGGGTATTGATATAAACATGGACGCCAGAACCCTCAGCCGTCTTGGTGATGACAGCTGAAGAATACATACCTACATCAGAAATACTGTATCCTGTAAAGTCCTTATAGTCTGCTCCCGTCACCACAATTTTCTTTAAGTTTTTATCCTGAGGAACTCCGATTAACCGTTCAGTCTCGGCCAATTGAGCCTCAGACAGGCCGGCTCCATAAGTAAAATAATCATGCTCCCAATTTCCCTTGGCAGCCAAAGTAGAACTCAGCAATAGCAAGGTCAAGAGGAGACCCAAACTCAAGCTGGTAATTTTATTAAATAATTTTGACATATAAACCTCCACCGATAATATAAATGTTATCTCTTATTTGATTCTTGTTTTTTGACAATGTTTCCTAGTCTACGCTAACCCATAAGCTTTGCAAATTTGAGAACCGACCTTAGCACAATCGACAAAAATAAAGGGACTTACTCTGAAATTTCTTTCTATTTATCCTCACCGGACATGTGGTCAGAAGAGGCATATTGAACTTCTTGAAGTTGCTCGTTAGCTCGTCTCCGCCTTGCCTGCTCTGTCTGAACAACAGCTTCAGAGACAAGTTGATAAATGACTGACGCCACAGGTACAGCAACCAAAGCACCGGCTACCCCGAAGAGGCCTCCGCCCAAGGTGATGGCAATCAGGACCCAAAGTTGAGGTAAACCAACCGAATCATTTACTCTACGTGGATAAATAACATTATTTTCAAAAAGCTGTGTACCCACAACAAGGATGGCATAGATACCTAACTGGTCAGGGCGAGCAAAAAGGATAAAGATAGCACCCACCAAGCCTCCGACCGATGAACCAACCACGGGTATAAAGACAGAAAGACCGTTAACAACACTGACTATCAAAGCATATGGCAGGCCAATCACACTACACCCTATAAAAAAGAGGCCTCCTAAAATTACAGCTTCGGTTATTTGAGTGTAGATGTAGGTTGAAAAGATTCTCTGAACAACATTTGCTATATGGCTAAATTTTGCATGTTGTCTTTCTGGTACCAGGGCTCCCGTTGTCCTTCTGAACTGACTCTTTAAACTCTTCTTACCAACGAGGATATAGATAGAAATAATCAAGCCGAGGAAGAATGAAGCGATTACGGAAACCAGACTGGAAACAAAAGTAGAAATGACCGAAGGTAATTTACCAACCACAGACTCAATCAGTTTCAAACCTTGGACACCTATGTTAGAAAACACTTCCGGGTCAATTTTATATTTCACCAACCAATCGGATACCTGATCTACAGTATGGTTAAAGGTTGCAGAATAGCGGTCAAAGTTAGAAACAAACTCACTAAAGCTGGCAATCAGCTGTGGAATCATAATCAGGAAAAGGCCTACCACAACCCCTAAGAAGAGCAAGTAACTAATCAGGATAGCCGGTATAGCAGCCTTTTCGTTGTTGAAAAAAGGAATTTTACGAAACTGTCTTTTGAGATACTCTACCGGTCTATTTAAAAACATAGCCAAAACAAGACCTACAAAGAGGGGCGATAAGAGGCTAAGAAAACTTGAGAAAAAATTCCCGATACTGTCTATCTTCACCACAATTAAAATTCCTGCTAATATAGCTAGGAGTATTTCCACAATGAACTTTTTATCTGTTTTCTTAAGCATGATCTACCTTGCTTGTCCTTCTGAACAAATAATTCTTATAGCTCGGCTACTATTATCGCACAAGCCTGATGAAATTTGAAAGATTACTTCTTAAGTTTCCCCTAAGTTTTCCTGCTAGCAGGAAAATTGTCGAGTCTAACGGAGCTGGTTGACTAAATGTTTAAAGACCTGTCCCCTCTCCATAAAATTAGAAAATTGGTCAAAGGAGGTGCCGGCTGGGCTTAGTAGGACACTATCCCCTACTCCTGCTAAAGACTGGGCAACTGCGACAGCCTCAGGGTAATCATGGCAAGTTACGATTTGAATTTGGGCTAGTGTTTTACCGGCTTGGCCTGCTTCCAGTCTAACAGCATTTGTAATGAGATCAGCATTAGCCCCGCATAAAATTAGCCTATCAGTGGCCCCAGCTATAATTTTACCTAAACCGCTGTAGTCGCAATTCTTGTCTTTTCCACCCATAATTAAGACTAAATTTTTACCGGCCTCACTAAAGGCTGCAATAGAGTGTTTTGACCTCTCCGGAGAACTGTCTATGGAGCTATTGTAATATTTGACCCCCGCTATTTCCCGCACAAACTCTAGTCTATGTTCCAAGCCCTTAAAACTTGCTACAGCTTTCGCCATATTGGTCGTTTCAACAAAATCATGGGTTGCAGCCATCGCCGCCAGGACATTTTGCCTGTTAAAGTTTCCCATAATATGAAGATCAGAGGTTGGACAAACAGGCTCAAAAACCTCCGAATTTCGAGCCCTAAAACCAAGCTGTCCGGCTTTCTCAACAAAAACCATCTGCCGGCAACCAGGGTATCTGTCGTTAAACCAAGTAATCTCTGACTTAACTTCAAAACGATCTGCTGCAAACTCCGGACATAGGCCATTTAAAATCAATCGATCTCCCAGCTTTTGGTGTCGGTAGATTTGTTTTTTAGCCGTGACATAGTCGGCCAAATCTTTATGAATATTAAGGTGATTAGGAGTTACATTCGTAAGAATAGACACATTGGGACTGAGAGTCATATCAACCAACTGAAAGCTAGATAATTCTACAACAACCTTGGCGTCAGCCGTCATTTGATCTAAATCGGATAGGAGTGGCCGACCAATATTTCCCCCAATGTAAGTTTCAAAACCTTGTGCCTTGAGCATGGAATAGGTCAAGCTTGTGGTCGTGGATTTACCATCACTACCGGTAATCCCAAAAGTCTGCCCGGGACAGCAGTGCAAAAAAACCTCCATCTCTGAAGTGACAAGTGCTCCCCTTTCCTTCTCTCGGATGATTTGTTCCCGGTAAGGCATTAAGGATGGCGTGCGAAAAATCAGATCAAAACCCTTCAGCTTTTCTAAATAATCAGGACCAAGCTGCCAATTGATATCATATCCAGACTTGGCATACTCAGCCTTAAGTATGCGGACCGGCTCTGCATCCTCAGTTAAAGCATCGAAAACTGTCAGCTTTAAGCCCCGCTTTGCCAAAATTTCAATTAAAGGACGGTTGCTGATGCCCATACCGACAACAGCAATATTTTTTTGATCCATCCAACTTAAAAATTCGGCAAATTTCTTATTCATGAGACAAAGTAGCGTCTTGGGTATTAGAGCCCTCTAGGGCTGTCTTTGGGTCAACCTTCACCGAAAGGCTTTGTTGTTCAAAATCAAGTTCAAAAAACATCCTAAGCATCTGGTAAGACCTGAGGAACAATTCAGAAGTATCTGCTACCTCAAAACTCTCAGCAACGGTTGGAGCAAGGATTTCCTGGTAAAAATCAGCATTGGCAATTACCTGGCACTCTATATCAATGCCTTCCGACTTGAAAATCTCATTAAGGTCTTTGATACAAGGCTCGAGGTCACTCATTATGTTTTTCCCAATCTTGGGAGACGCAAAAATCACTCTAGCCCGCTGGTAGTTAATATAGTTAACAAGACAAAGGGCAGTCCTAGCCATTTTAGCTATAACTTTCATAACAGAAACCTGGCGCCGTCCATAATTTAGACCTGCTTCATGAAAAGCAACATCAACTGCATACAGTTCTGTTCCTTCTTGATTAAAAGCCAAGCCTAGAAGTCCACATTCACCTTGCTTGAGAATTTGATTGGCAGAAGAATTTTGCTTAAATAGATGATAATCATACTTCTCAAGGAAATGTTGCTCAATTTTAGCATGGAGTTTATTGACTTGATCTTCTTGATACCATTCCCAAAACTTCGACACCTTCCAATTTTTTTGGA
>CAMYEY010000018.1 GCA_947254895.1 uncultured Clostridia bacterium | reverse complement strand
GTCTCAACTGAAAGGGTACTATCGTCCGGGTCAATTTCAAGTTCTTGACCCAACAGCGAAACCGGTAGTATCTGTATGACCATGATAACCAGTAAGCTTACAATTACCATGCGTTCCAAAAAACTTCGCTTATCTATCATATCTACTCGCACCCCTTATGGCTACAGGTCAGCAAATCGCAACAGCGTGCAAATACATACTTATACCACTTGCTCTTGCCTATCCTCTTGCGCCACTCATAAGATCAAAACTTTGATGTTTGATTTATGAAGAGTTAGGTCCCTCGACACACACTCTATCGATTTATAAAATCAGGTTAACAGCCCCTGATTTTTTAAGCAAGTTTACTTTCTGCAATAACGTCAAAAACGGTATCTTTTGTGACGCTTTTTATTTCATTTTTCTATAAACTTAAAAATCTTAAAGATTTTCCCTAAACGTGTACAATTTGATTTTTTTGGGAGAGGGGGTGACTTTAGGCCTTTGCAGAAGCAGGTTTATACGCTTTTCAGCTGCAGTTTTTCGGAGTTTGAGGGCCATCGGTTTTGGGCCAGAGTTTGGTGTTTTACCCCGAGAATTTTTTCAAGTGAGGATTTATTGACAAGATTCTGGTGATTATACTATATTTAATGTTTTTGCTTGTTTCACCTGCTAACCGACCGCCGCTACGGCGGTAATAATCGCAAGATGGTAATTTTAATTTTGTTACGGTCTTTGATTTTTGTCCAGCCATGGGCTGGTTCTGGCCATAACAATAAGACGGTAACTTTTATTTTGTTACGATCTTTGTTTTTTAACCAGCCAATCCCCAATACGGACCATAATAGCAAGACGGTAACCCTCTAAAGCAAATCGTAGAAGTGGGCTTGGCGTCCTTTAAAATAGCAGCCCTGGCGGAAGCCGATGGCCTTCATTTGTTGGATCGAATCTGAGATGAGCATTTGCAAGTTGCCGGTCTCGTGGGCATCCGTGGCAAAGCAGATCAGGCGACCACCCAATTCATAGTAGCGTTTATAGATTTCCAGGTCGGCGAGGCCCCAGTCATCCCGGCCGGAAAGAATTTGCCGGTAACGGGTGCGGGTGTTGACCTCCAGGGCAATGTTGCGTGAAATGATCGCTTCAAAAAGTCGGTCAAAACTTTCCGGGTGGTCACGGTAGTAAATATGGGGGTCCGGATAGGGCGAATAGCGGGTGACGTAGTCAAAGTGGGCCAGGATATCAAAGTCTAGCCCTGATTCTGTCATTTCAATGAGGGTGTCCAGGTAGGATTTAAAGGCCTGGTGCTTGCCCTGGCTGTAGAGGGGTTCGCCAATATCGGCAAAGTCATAGCCCTTCATGGTATGAACTGAGCCCACCAGGAGATCGAAGGGGTAAGCTTTGGTCAGCCGGTTAAAGTCCTCAACCAGATAGTCTTGATAGCCGAGTTCTAGTCCGATCAGGAGCTGGAGCTTGGAACCTCGGTCTTGGAGTTCACTTTTCTTAGACTGGCAGTAGTCAATATAGCGGGCGACCGGGATTGCCCATTCACCCTCGGCCGGATCTTCTCCGACCCGACTGAGGCCGGGCTGGACCTGGCCATCTTTCACATCCTTGTCATAGTGGTCGGTTAGGCTGAGAAAGCTGTAATTTTTCTGCTCGGCTTCTTGGATGAGGAGGTCGAGCTGGCGGTCACAGTCAAAGGAAAAGTGTGAGTGACAGTGGGTTTCAACCCGGGTCATTAACTGCTTAAAACCTGATTGGCAAAGGACGCCGTCCAGGGGGTAGTCGTAGATGTTGTTGGGCAGGCTATCTACCTCTTGTTCGTCAAAGGCTAGGGCCAATTTGGTACAGCCGAGCCTAAGCTTTGGCAAATAGCGGTCGTAGTAACCCTTTCCGTAGCCCAGGCGGTAACCCCTCAGGTCAAAAGCCAGGCAAGGGATGAGGGCCAGGTCAATTTGTTCCGGCTCGACCAGTCGGGCGGATTCAGCTGTAACGGAAGGGATGCCCATGGAGTCCGGCTTGAGTTCCCCAAGATCGGAGATAAGGGCTGCTTCCATTCGATTTCCAGAAAGGATCAAGGGAACCGCAACCTTTTTACCTTCAGCCAGGGCAGCCTTGATGATGTCAAAGGTTTGCACTTCGCTAGAAAAATTGACGTAGGCAAAGATGAGCTCTGCTGCCTGATAATTGGGAGAGGCCAGGAGCTGGCGACAGATTTCTTGGGAAGCTTGGTTCCGCAGGTCGCCAGGCAGGCCATCTCGCTTTGCTTTTAGTTCTTCTCTGAGTTTGCTCATCTTTATAGGTTACTCCGGCTACAAAAGTATTGCTGGTTAAGACAGGGACCAAACCACCCTAATCTTCGGCGGTGAAAATCTCTTTAACCCGGCTTAAAACCTGGTCGATGGCAACATCTTCCTTGTCCTCGCAGCCGCTGATTTTCAGTTCGACTTGGCCATCCTTGACTCCACGGCCGACTGTAATCCGGGCATAGGCTCCGATCAGTTCCATATCGTTGAATTTAACACCGGCCCGCTCGTCCCGGTCGTCGATCAGGACATCCAGGTCGGTTTGCTCGCTCAATTGCTCGTAGAGGTCATTGGCAATAACCATTTGTTCTTCATTTTTAGAATTGATGACCACGATAGCTACCTGGACAGGGGCCAGGTGTTTGGGCCAGAGGATGCCGTGGTCGTTGTGGTTTTGTTCGACAATAGCAGCCATACAACGGGCAATCCCAATCCCGTAAGAACCCATCTGCACAGGGACAAGTTCGTTGTTCTGATCGGTATAGTAGAGGTCCATGGCCTTAGAATATTTATCGCCTAGCTTAAAAGTGTTACCGACTTCGATACCGTGCATAAAGCTGACCGGGCCGGCCCCATTTTCACACATGTCCCCTTCCTTGATCTGGCGAATATCGGCTACTTGGTCGGGCTTAAAGTCTGTCAGGTTGGCATTGAGATAGTGCTTGTCTGCCTGGTTAGCCCCAACGATAAAGTTTTTCATAACCGTAATCTGCTGGTCCATAATAATGGGAACTTCCAAGCCAATCGGGCCGGCAAAACCTACCGGGGCATGGGTCGCTTCCACCACTTCATCCGGACTGGCCATCTCAATCTCGTTGGCACCCAGGAGTTTGAGAACCTTGGTCTCGTTTACCTCGTGGTCTCCCCTGACTAGGAGGGCGTAAATCTTGCCGTCGATCTTGTAGATTAGAGTTTTAACAAATTTTTTGACATCCTGCCCTAAAAAGGCGGTTACTTCTTCGATGGTACCGGCTCCTGGAGTATCTTTTACTTCATAAGCCAGCTCTTTTTCGTCTGGCATTTCTCCTTCAACCAGACAAGCCGCAACCTCCAGGTTAGAAGCGTATCCGGAAGATTTTTCGACGACCAGAATATCTTCGCCAATGTCAGTAACAGCCTGAAATTCCTCGGACAAAAGGCCGCCCATCACGCCGGTATCCGCCCGAACAATAACATAGTCGATGGCCAGGCGGTCAAAGATTTTTTTGTAGGCTTCAAACATGAGCTGGTATGAGTGGTCTAAGCCCTCCAGGTCACGGTCGAAGGTATAGGAGTCTTTCATGACGAACTCTCGGACCCGGATCAGGCCGAAACGGGGGCGGGGCTCATCCCGATATTTGTTCTGAAATTGGTAGAGGCTGACCGGGAGGTCTTTGTAAGATTTAATATGCATCTTACCGGCAGCAGCAAAAAGTTCTTCATGGGTCGGGCCGAGGACGAACGGTTTACCAAAGCGATCTGACAGAGCGAACATGGACTTACCGAAATTTTCCCGGCGGCCGGACTCAACATAAACCTCTTCCGGTATGAGGGCCGGCATTGTCAGTTCCATACAGTGGATCCGGTTCATTTCTTCACGGACGATATTTTCTATCTTGCGAAAAACCTTTAGACCCAAGGGTAAAAACATATATATGCCGGATGACGTTTTCTTGATCATTCCGGACCTAACCAGCAGGTTACCACTGGCCGAATCTTCATCTTTGACATCATTTCTCAGAGTGAAAAAATAATCTCTACTTAATCTCATTATCTTGCTGCTCCAGTTATCTAAAGTTTTAGCTTATTGTACCATGATTAGGCTCTTTGGACGATTACCCTTTTAAGGGCTTTTTTAAGTGGGGTGTTGGTGGGGTCGCTTGGGTTAAGCCGCCCATCACCTCTTGGCTAAGCCAACCACCCCCCCGGCTAAAAAGTTAAGATGGTAACAAATAAAAAGTCACCATCTTGTCTTTATTACCAGAGCCAAAAGGAGCAGCCTCTCCCACCTAGCAACCAATCTTCTAGCCTGCTTTCTTGGATAGTGCTAAGATATTTCCTGGAATAAAGTACTAGAAAGCGAGTCTTAATCATGGAAGCGAAGACGATTCTGACAACGAATGAGAAATTGGCTAAGCTGCGGCAAAAGATGGCCCAAAATAAGCTGACTGCCTACTACATAAATACGGCTGATCCGCACCAGAGTGAGTATGTAGCGGATCATTTTAAAAACCGTGCCTGGTTAACCGGCTTTACCGGTTCTGCCGGCTACGCCCTGGTGACTGCCGATGCTGCCCTCCTCTGGGTGGATGGTCGTTACTATATTCAGGCAGCTAAGCAGATTGCGGGTAGTGAGTTTGAGATGATGAAGATGGGGAACAGTGATTATCCCACCCTCAACCAATATCTGGCCCAGACCTTAAGGGCCGGCGATAGCCTGGGTGTAAACGGCGAAATGGTTTCACAAAAGGCCTTCGAGGACTTTCAGGCCCTTCTCAACCCCCTTGGTGTCGATCTTAAAAGTGACCTCCAGCTGGTGGAAGATATCTGGTCAGACCGGCCCCCTATGCCCCAAAGCAAAGTCTTTGTCCATGAGCCTCAATATACCGGCCTGACTGCTGCTGAAAAAGTCGACCTGGTCAGAGAAAAGATGGCTGAGGATGGAGTTGAATCCGCCCTCTATGCCGGACTAAACGACATCTGCTGGCTTTTCAATATTCGGGCTGATGATATTAAAAATACACCGGTTGTTATTTCTTATGCCCTGATTAGCCGGGATGGGGCCACCCTCTATGTCGACCAAAGTAAGCTTGATCAAAATGTTCAAAAGCACCTCGCAGAGAATGGGATAACCGTTAGGGACTACGCTCAGGTTTTTAGTGACCTAGAGCAACTCGAGAGTAAGAGTCTGGTTGTTGACAAAAACATGGTTAACCATAAGTTATTTGCCCAAGTACCGGAGGGAGTCAAGATTCTCGATAAGACGGACTATCCTTACGCTATTAAGAGCTGTCTCAACCCCGTCGAGCTTGAAAACCAAAGGCGAGCCTACGTCCGGGATGCAGTCGCCCTGACCAAATTTATCTACTATGTTAAAAAGAATGTAGGCAAGGTCCAGTTGGATGAGCTCAAGGTTGAAGAAGTCCTCCATAATCTGAGGGCTGAACAAGAGAATTTTTTAGATGATAGTTTTTCAACCATTGCGGCCTATGGCCCCAATGCTGCCATGATGCACTATAGTGCTTCGCCCGAAAGTTTTAGCCAGATTCAGCCATCCGGCTTTTTACTGGTGGATTCCGGCGGTCATTATCTTGACGGCACAACCGATATTACCCGAACGATTTCCTGTGGCCCCTTGACGGACGAAGAAATCCGGGATTATAGCCTGACCCTCAAGTCTCACATCAACCTTGCCAGGGCGGTTTTCCTCTCCGGCGTAACCGGTTACTACCTGGATGTCCTGGCCCGCCAGCCTCTCTGGCAACACCATATGGACTATAAGTGCGGAACCGGCCACGGGGTTGGCTACCTCTTGAGTGTCCATGAAGGACCCCAGCGTTTCAATATGACCTACAAGCCTGTCCCCCTCCAGCCCGGCATGGTTATCACCAATGAACCCGGTGTTTATAAGGAAGGTTCGCACGGGATCAGGCTGGAAAACGATTATGTCGTCGCCGAGGACCAAAAAGTCGGGGCCGACCAGTACCTGAAGTTGGATTGTCTCT
Source organism: uncultured Clostridia bacterium (assembly GCA_947254895.1). Lineage (GTDB taxonomy): Bacteria > Bacillota > Clostridia > Saccharofermentanales > DTU023 > UBA5436. The sequence continues at coordinate 14,939 of CAMYEY010000018.1, read as the reverse complement.
CCTTTGTCCCCTTTGACCGGGCAGCAATTGATACAGCCTACTTGGAGGGATATGAGGTAGATTGGTTCAATGCCTACCAAAAGAAAGTCTACGACTTACTCAGCCCCTATCTGACAGAAAGCGAACGGGCTTGGCTAGAAAGTGAAACCCAGCCCCTGGACAAGAAATAATCTACAACACAAGAGAAAATTAGCAAAAAGCCGGCCTTTGGTAGCCGGCTTTTTGAATGGTATTTTAAAGGAGTAATCCACCCCCTTAACGAGTGGCTTGAAAGTCCTTGTGGGCAGCCAGGAGATTCTCGGAAACCCCGGCCACATCTTGCTCGGATAAGTAGGGGTGCATGGGGAGGCTGAGGACCCTCTCGCAGAGGCTAGCTGTGTTAGCCGGCCGCCTTATGTCTTCACCCAGATAAGCGAAGGCCTTTTGTCGGTGAAGGGGGATGGGATAGTAGACCATCGTCGGTATATCCCTGGCCTTGAGGGCCTTTTGTAAGAATTCCCGCTCTTCCGCAGAATCTAAAAGCAAGGTGAACTGGGCATAGGAAGAAAGGTAGCCCTCAGGAATCTGGGGTGTAACAAAGGCCTGGTCCAGGTAGGTCCGGTAGAGGTCAGCCGCCCAGTTGACAGCTTTCAACTCATGGTCTTTAAAAGCCTGCAACTTGACCTTTAGGATGGCAGCTTGGATAGTGTCCAGCCTGGAATTTACCCCGATCCTCACATTATCGTACTTATAACTGCCCTTGCCGTGGACCTTGAAGGACAAGACGAGGTCCGCTAAATCGCTATCATTGGTAAAAACTGCTCCCCCGTCCCCATAGCAACCGAGTGGTTTTGCCGGGAAAAAGGAGGTCGTTGCCGCCTGGCCGAAACTGCCATTGACCCGGTCACCGATTCGGCCACCAAAGCCTTGAGCCGAGTCGGCTAGGACAAGTAGGTCGTTCTCTTCGGCAATTTTTAAAATTTCCGGATAGTTGGCCGGTAAACCAAAAAGATCGACCGGTATAACCGCTTTTGCTTCGAGTCGGCCGGCCTTTTCAACTTCAGCGATTGCTGCTTTCAAGTCTTCCGGGTCTAGGTTAAAGGTCCGGTCATCGACAGCCACAAAGATAGGGGTTGCCCCGGCAAAGCTGACGACTTCAGCCGTAGCAAAAAAGGTAAAGTCAGGGACAAAAACAGCATGGCCGGGACCGATCCCCCAGGCCATAAGAACCAGGCTCAAGGCATCTGTTCCATTGGCACAGGTCAGGCAATGTTTAACCCCGACGTAGTCCGCTAAGGTTTTCTCTAGGTCTGCAACCGGGCCTCCCCCTATAAATTGGCCCCGGCTCATAACCTCAGCCACGGCCTTGTCTAGGTCAGCCTGTAAATGCTGGTATTGTTGTTTTAAATCTCGAAATTCCATCTTTCCCTCACATTGTAAAAATTTAAATCAAGCCCTTGCAGCTTTAACTAAACCCTTGGAACTTTAGTCTTGCTCAGGCCTAACCTTCGCCGGCGACCCAAAGGCGGTAACCCCATCCGGGAGATCAGTTAGGAGGACAGACCCCATTCCTAAGACTACCTGCCTACCTATCTTTATACGGTTTTTGAGACGGCAACCGATACCGATAAAGCTATCATCTGCGATCTGACAAAAGCCGCCCATGCTTACCGAACTGCAAAGTTCAACATTGTTTCCGATTTGGCAATCGTGGTGGATATGGCACAAACTGTCAACCTGGCTATAGTCGCCAATCCGGGTGACACCGGCCAAACCTGCCGCTACAACAACCTGGCTACCAATAACAACGGACCGGCCGACCTCGACCGACCCAAGGGTAGGCTGGCTGTAAGTGTTGCCATCGAGCTTGACCAAATTATAGCCGTCAGCGCCGATCACAGTATGGGGACCAAGCTGAACAGCATCAGCTAGTTTGGCTCGTTTGACCACTGCACCAGCTCCTATGTGAACTCTGTCACCCAGCTGGCAATCATGGTCTACCAAGGCAAAGGCTTCTATCACAACGCCTTGACCCAGGCTGACATTCTCCCCCACCCTGGCCCCGTTGGCTAAGGTCCGGTAACTGCGCCGGCTATCTTTCTCAGCCTGTTTTCGGGCAAGGTCCAGGCTAAAATGGTAGTAGGCCAATTGGGGGTTTTTGGAAAAAGCGAAGTGGTGTTTGGCCAAGAGTGCATCCGGTACTGCCATCCCTTCTTCAGCAAAAACCAAGCACTCGCTTAGGTCTTTAAGCCCTTCCAAGAGTTGTGCCGATTTAGCCGTGACAAACATGGCCGTCCATGCTTGTGGTTCACCTATGTAGGATACAGCCTCTATGCCCTTCCACCAGTCCATCCTATTCTCCTGCCCTTTCCTGCTCATCACTGATCAAGCTCTCGTCACTCATCAAGCTTGTCACTTATCAAAACGGCCGACAAAATCCAAGCTGGAGGCATCGGTCAGGGGTAGTTTGACCGGTTTGCCGGTGGCCGCGGACTTGTAAATTGCTAAAACCAGTTCCAGGGCGTCCCGGCCGGCGTGGCCATCAACATAGGGGCGGCCTCCGGTCTCAATGGCCCTGATCACATCGGCAAACAAGGGCTTGTGGCCAAAGCCATAGATGTTAGGTGGGTTTTCGTGGTAGGCTGCCTTAATTGCCTCCGGGTCGTCCTCCCCATCTTTAAAGGCCCATTCTTCGATCACATTCACCGATTTTCCCCCGGCCTTGACGGTCCCATCAGAGCCAAAGATGTAGAGGGTTTCTTCCAGATTTTTAGGGTAAACATTGGTCGTGCCTTCGATCAGGCCGTAGGCTCCGTTCTTAAATTTAACCAGGGCTAGGCCCAGGTCCTCCGCCTCCAAGTAGGGGTGGTTCAGTTGGTCTGTAAAGGCAAAAACTTCATCGATCTCCCGGCCCATCATCCAGCGGAGGAGGTCGATGTTGTGGATGCACTGATTCATCAGGGCACCACCGTCCTGAGCCCAGGTTCCCCGCCAGTTCGCCTGGTCATAATAGGCCTTGCCACGATTCCAGCGGATATGGGCAGCAGCGTGAAAGAGCTTACCAAAACGGCCGGCCTCCATGGCTTCCCTGATCTTCGCTATCGACTTGTTAAAGCGGTTTTGGTGGCAGGCACAGAGGACAAGGCCCTTTTGTTCGGCCAAGTCGATCATCCGGTCAGCCTCTTTTAGAGAAAGGGCAATCGGCTTTTCAACTATAATATTGACACCGGACGAGAGGCAGTCCAGGCCTATTTGCCCATGCTTGCCACTCTCTGTGCAGATTGAAACCAGGTCAAGTTTTTCATTGGCCAACATTTCGCGGTAGTCGCTATACCGCTTTACCTCACTGAGGCCATACTTGGTCAGCTTTTCTTCCATCCTTTCCGGAAGAATATCCGATACAGCCACAATATTGAGTCCGTTGTCTAGGGCGGCCGCAAAGTGATTATAAGAAATTCGACCACAGCCGATTATTGCAAAATTGAGCATGTGTTTCCTCCTTAAATCTTAGAGTAAGTGGATCTTTGTCCGGTCTTGAACGCCGGCAAAAGCATTGCGGGTATCAAAGATAGAAAGGGCTTCCCGGCTAATCTCGTCATAGTCAAAAGCAGAATCAGCAGACAGCAAAATCACCAGGTCATAGTCAGGCAGATGATCAGGCATAGCAGCCAGGCCTTGGTGAAGCTCGCCCTTAAACTTATAGCAAGGGATCAGGGGATCATAAAAATCAACCTCAGCTCCTTTTTGCGTGAGGAGGTCAATGACCTCCAAAGCCGGACTTTCCCGGTAGTCATCAATATCCGCCTTATAAGAAACTCCCAGAGCCAGAATCTTTGACCCCCTTAGGGCCTTAGCTGAATTATTGAGAATATCAGCAGCCCGGTCTACCGTATATTCCGGCATCCGGTCATTAATCATCATAGATGCCTCAATCATAGAGGTATGGAAATCATATTCTCTCGCCTTCCAGGACAGGTAGTAGGGGTCGAGGGGAATACAATGACCGCCCAGACCGGGGCCGGGATAAAAGGCCTGAAAACCATAGGGCTTAGTCTTGGCCGCCTCAATGACCTCCCAGATATTTATTCCCATCCGGTGGCAGAGGATCGCCAGCTCATTAACTAGGCCGATATTAATATTGCGGTAGGTATTTTCCAGGATTTTTTCCATCTCTGCTACTGCCGGGGAGCTAACAGTATAAACCTCACTCTCAAGCACAGCCGAATAGACTGCGGCAATGACCTCTCGCGCATCTTCACCGATCGCTCCCACAACCTTAGGCGTGTTTTTAGTCTTATATTCTTTATTACCGGGGTCAACCCTCTCCGGCGAAAAGCCCAAGTAAAAGTCCTTTCCGCAAACCAGGCCGGACTCCTTTTCCAAGATAGGCTTGATCAGCTCCTCCGTCGTTCCGGGGTAGGTTGTCGATTCAAGGACAACAATCGAACCTTTTTTGAGGTGGTCTGCTATATTTTCACAGGAAGTTTTGACATAAGAAATATCCGGCTGCTGGTAGGGGTCCAGGGGTGTTGGAACACAGATAGCAATAAAATCGACATCTGCCACAAAAGAAAAGTCCGATGTTGCCGAGAGCATACCGGACTCAACTATAGCTTTCAGGTCAGAATCGACGACATCTCCGATATAGTTTTTACCCTGGTTAACCTGGTCAACCTTTTGTTTCTGGACATCAAAGCCTATTGTCTTAAAACCGGCCTTGGCCTTTTCAACAGCTAGAGGGAGGCCAACATAGCCGAGTCCCACAACTCCCATCACCAGGCTTTTATCTTTTATTTTTTCCAGCAAAATATCTTTCATCTATCTTTTCTTCTCCTGCTTTTTCGAGAACCTCAGTTCAGTTTAATATTTTAACACAATCCCCGCCCCTTGGTCAGGGTGTCGGGCTTATATGGGGCGGGTGGCTCGACTGGTTTGACTTGGCTGGACTTTGGCTGATTTGGTGGGGCTTAGCTGGACTCTGTTGACCTTAGCTGGACTTTGTTGACCTTAGCTGGGTTCGACTGGCCTCAGCAGACCCTCCGAGCTAAAAAATAAAGACGGTAACAATTTTAAAATTAGACCATCCTTCCCTAATGGTCTAATTGCTTTAATCGGGACAATCGATTATATTCTAGATAATTTTTGGAGGGAAAATAACATGCCGATCAAGGTCTGCCATCTGACCAGTGTTCATAAAAGTGATGACATCAGGGTGTTTCAAAAAGAATGCAGGTCTGTTGCCAAAGATCCTCGTTTTCAGGTCTCCTTGCTTGCTCCCGGTGAATCGCGTACAGAGGCAGGTGTCGAGGTTATAGGGCTTGGGCCTCCACCGTCCAGTCGGCTTAAGAGGATTTTCTTTTTCACCCGTTTCCTTTATAGGAAGGCCCGAGAAATTGATGCCGATATTTATCATTTTCATGATCCTGAGCTACTACCTATCGGTTTAAAATTAAAAGCTCTTGGGAAGGTTGTCGTCTACGACAGCCATGAGTTGACCTACCAGCAAATCTTGATCAAGGACTATTTGCCAAAGGCGGTCAGGACGATGATCTCCGGACTTTTTAAAGCCTACGAGGACCGGGCCTGCCAGAAACTAGATGCGGTCATCTTTCCTTGTACCATCAAGGGTAAGCACCCCTTTCAGACGGTGGCTAAAAATTGTCTCACTATTGGTAATTTTCCCGACCTTGACCTGTATCGGCCGGAGCTAGACCAGGAAAAGTCTTATGACCTCTGCTGCACCGGCTCTCTCAGCGAGGCCAGGGGGATTAGTAGCCTCCTGGAAGCTCGGCAGGCAACGGGGGCCAGCCTGGCTCTAGCAGGAAATTTTAGCCCGGCTTCCTATGAGCAGGAGCTGGACCAAGCCGGCCTGCTCCAAGGGGTTGACCATATAGGCTTTCTGAGCCATTCTGCCGTGATCGACCTGGTAAAGAAATCTCGGATCTGTGTGTCGAATATCCTCGACCTTGGCCAATATGGGCAAATCGATAACCTTCCGACTAAGGTCTATGAAGCAATGGCCTTGGGTTTACCCGTCATCTTGTCTGCTTTTGACTATGCCTGTGCCTTAAATGAGGAACTTGAGTTTTGCATCCTCATCGACCCGGCTAGGGAGACAGACCTAGTTGAGGCAATCCGTGACCTCCTGGCGGACCCGGAAAAAAGATCGCGTTTGGGAGAAAATGGTCGAGCCTTGGTGACAAAGAACTTTTCTTGGGCAAAAGAAGCAACCAAATTGAAAGACCTCTATGTAAAATTGCTGGCAGACCAAACTCCAGCGAAGCAAGAAGTAAGCTAAAATCGTAAGTAAGGTATTAAGAATGGATAAACTCATCGATAAAATATGGGGAACAGGAAACCGGATGGTCTCTTTTATCCCCGAAAAAATAAGATATGGGCTGATTGTGGCCTCTTTAGTAGCCCTCAACCTCCTCTTTATCTTTCAACCCATTGTCGCCTTTAGCCATAGCGGCTATGCTGCCATCCTATTATTTGGCCTAGCCGCCCTTCTGGCATTTTCCCTGTGGCAGCTTCCAGACAAGCGGGAGCTGAACCTTACTTTGCTATATACATGCCTAGCCTTTGCCCTGTGCTTGCTGGCCAATGCTTACTTCCATAAGGCCGCATCGCGGGCTTTGACAGGGGTCATCTTTCTCTTTGTTCTACCGGCTATTTGGCTTGTTTTAACGATAGAGAAGAATCGAGAATTACTCCTTAATGCCGCTGCTTCGGCAGAAGTTGTATCCCTCTACTGCCTCCTTCTCATTTCCCTCTTCGCCGCCCCACTTTATACAGCCAACTATTGTTCGATCCTCCTCAATCCTAACGGCTTGGCTCAGGTCCTCATCCCCATGTTGCCGGCTTGTCTTTATCTATGGGAAAAGAGAGTTTCCTACTTTTTTCTAATTTCTGCCGGCATAAGCTTAAGCCTGATTTTACTCACCCGTAGCCGTACCGGATTTATCTGCAGCATAACAATTATTGTCTTTTGGCTCTTATACCAAATCCTCATTAGGAACAGCTACAAGTCCATCTTGAAATTAATCCTGGCCTGCGGTCTAGCATTTGTCTTGACCACCCTCAGCCTCAACCACCTGTCTAAAATGATCCTAACCTTAGAAATAAACGCCAAGGGGTCCGCTGTCCGCTATGTAGATGATGCCCCGGTTTGCTTTGAAAAGCCAGAAGAGACCACTAGCGGTTACCGTTTGGATAAAATCTTTGACCGGCTGGATAAAAGCCTCTCTTCCGAGTCTGATGATGTCTCATCCGGCCGTTTTGCCATTTGGCAGCAGGTTGGAAAAAAACTCAACTGGCAAGGGCGGCCTGAAAGGGGCAGGTTTTCCGTGACCTATGGCAACAAAACCCGGCTCACCAACAACCCCCATAATGTCTTTTTATACTTTGGTTTTTTTGCTGGTATCCCCACTATGGTCTGCCTGGTCGGATTTTTTCTGGCTTATATAGCTGTTGTTTACAAAAGAACTATCCGTGGTCTGCTGAGCCGTAAATTGGACGCTGAAGACCTATTTCTCCTCTGCCTGGGAGCAAGTTTTTTCATCGTAGCCAACCTGTCCGGCACCTATGCTATAACGAGCTCTGCCCATTCTGTCCTCTTTTGGTACCTTGTTCCCCTTGCTAAAAAGTACGAGGGTGGGAGGGGCTTGGCCAAGAAAGCCTAGCAAAATACGGGTCACCCTCTGTATTATGACAAACTCATGTTCAGCCTAGGAAAAGTGCCTTTAAGGTTTCTCCTACGATTTTGGCATCGTAAATCAAGCTAATTTTATTTAAGTATTCAAGATTGTATTCCATCTTGGCCGGTAATATTTGTTCGATATAAACCTGGTCGGGATTATCCGCCCCCTTGAGCAGCTCTTGCTCATTGCGGTACTTAACGGAAGTCAGTGAGGTCACCCCCGCCGGCAGGAGCAGGGTAGCCAGCATCTTCGTACTATAATGGTCTACGTAATGGGGGACCTCCGGCCTGGTACCGACAAAGGTCATCTGTCCCAGGAGGATATTGAACAATTGCGGCAACTCATCTAGGCGGTACTTACGTAAATACTTGCCTAAGCGGGTGATCCTGGGGTCCCGGTGGACAGTAACCTCAGAACCTAACCGGTCGGCATTTTTCACCATCGTCCGGAACTTTATAATCTTAAAGGGCTTCTTATACTGGCTAATCCTTGTTTGGAGAAAAAAGGGATTGCCCGGAGAATCTATGGCAATAGCCACTGTCAGCAAAAGCAAAAGTGGACTCGTAACCAGAATCAATAAAAAGGACAGGCAAAAGTCAAATAAGCGCTTTATAAAAAGCGTAATCATCTTTTTCCGAAGCCTTAGGTAATAGGGCTTGATCTCAGCCTGTTGAAATTCAACCGGCAATTTACTCCAACTCTTTACTTGCATACTAGGCCAAAATAGACCTGACGCTGGTCACAACGTGGTCAAGTTCTGCATCGCTAAGGCTGCTATAAAGGGGTAGGCTAACCATATTGGCATAGTAAGCACAAGCCTTAGGATAGTTTTCCGGATCAAAACCCCTTTTTCTGTAAGCCGTCAGCAGGGGTAGGGGCTTGTAGTGGACATTGCAATTGACCCCTCGTTCAGCCATTTGAACAATAAAATCATTGCGGTCTGCCTCTGAAAAACCCTGGAGTCGGATAAAGTAGAGGTGGCCCGAAGACTCTTGACCGGCCTTAAAGTGGTCTAGGGTCGTGAGAGGGAGGTCCTTAAAGGCAGAATCGTAGTGTCGGATAATCTCCCACCTTCTTGCCAACATCTCCGGATAGCGCTTAAGCTGGGCATTACCGATCGCCGCCCCCAAGTCAGTCAGGTTGCATTTGTAGAGGGGGTCCACAATATCATATTCCCAGTCTCCCACCCTACTCTTGGCCAAGGCATCTTTGGTTTGGCCATGAAGAGAATAGAGCATTAGGTCACGGTAAAACTCTTCGGCTGACAGGCCGGGATGAGGCCGCCAGCTTACAGCACCCCCTTCTGCCGTCGTCAGGTTTTTGATGGCGTGAAAAGAAAAGCTGGAAAAGTCAGCCAACTTTCCGGCCTTGACCCCACCCTGGCTTGCCCCTAGAGAATGGGCCGTATCTGCCTGGACAATTACTCGGTCAAAAAGGCTTTGGTAACGACTACCCGGCTTAGGTTTAAAAAGGGATTTTTTATTTTCTACCGCTTGGAAAATCCGGGGATAATCACAAGGTATACCAGCCAGGTCTACCGGCATAATCAACTTGGTTTTGTCGGTAATAGCTGCCTCCATCAGATCGTAATCCATCTCCGGAGAATTTTCTTGCGAATCAATCAAAACCGGCGTCGCTCCTACATGATAAACCACGCTGCAGGTAGCAGTATAAGTGTAGGCAGGCAAAATAACCTCATCTCCCGGCCCTATGTCCAAAAGACGTAAGAGGAGTTCAGCTCCGGCTGTCTGTGAATTGAGGCAAGCCGTCTTTTCTACATCGATATATGACGCCAAGTTTTTTTCAAATTCTTTTGTAACCGGTCCGGTCGTGATCCAGCCAGACTTCAGTACCTCGGTAACAGCCGCTATTTCCCGGTCCGTAATATCCGGTTTAACAAATGGAATTTTCATCTTATCCCCATCTCCTCCTGATTTGATCCTGATTAGATTTTGATTTGATTCTGTTTTGATCTCCGCTAGTATAGCATTATTGCGAATAATTGGTAATCGACTTTGGATGAAGCGAGCAATTGACCTCTGTCTTTTTCTTGACTATGATCGACTGGTGAAATAAGGAACACTAGAGAAAAGCTCAGCACAAGAGCAAGAACCAACTGTTAAAAACTTGTTTGAGAGGAAGTTAGGCTTAATGAAATCTGCCCCCAGCTATTTAAAAATCTCTTTGGTTACCTTTGCCGCCAACAGCCGTGATGCAAGAGAATTGCGTTCGGCCCAGGCAAGTGGCTGGCAAAACATCCAGGTCATTGCCCCTGCCGGCCAAGCTGCCAGCTACCAAGATTCTTTCTGGTCAGTTAAAGAGATAAACCTCCGCCCTTATGGTGACGGGGGCCTCAAAAAGCTATTGGGTAAGATGGCCGCTTTTTGGCATTTTATCAAGTCAGCCAGGCAAGTCAAAGCCGATGTGATCTCCGGCCATGACCTGCTTGGTTTGCTGATTGCCTTTTTGGCAAGTATCGGTCGAAAAAACAAACCTTTCTTGCTTTATGATGCTCACGAGTATGAAAACGGGCGCTTCACCAACAAGAAGAGGTCTTGGTTTAAGCGAAAATTTATTGCGGGTCTAGAAAAGAAACTCATTCGAAAGAGCAAGTTAAGCATCTTGGTCAACCAGTCTATTTATGAGCAAATGCAAAAGGACTACAAGCTTAATTTTCCTGCTGTAATCGCCCGCAACATACCCGATTCGAGCGAGGTCAATTTGGGCAAGAGCGCTGCAATCCGTAAACAGTGGCGGGAGGAACTCGCCTTGACCGAGGGGGAGCCTGTCTTTATCTACCACGGTCTGGTTGGGCCTGGTCGTGGTATTGAGGAGGCCATTGCAACCGTATCGGATTTGGCCTATGGTGGCCTGGTGATCTTGGGTTACGGGGCAGATTCTTACAAGGAAAAGCTAAGGGGCTTGATCCAGGCTAGTCCGACTCCTCAGCGGATCATGCTCCATGAAGCGGTCCCCGGCTCTGCCTTGATGGACTATCTGGCCGCTGCAGATGTCGGCTTAGTCTTGATCAGGCCGGTATCTCAAAGTTATTATTTTGCCCTGCCTAATAAGCTATTTGAATCTATCCAGGCGGGGAACCCGGTTTTGGCTTCTGATCTGCCGGAGATTGCCCGCGTAGTGAAGGATTACGAGGTAGGCCTCCTCTGCAATATGGATGACCCTGCCGATATCCGGTCCAAGTGGGAGCAACTTGCTCAAGGGAATAGGGAAAAGACCTACCGAGCAAATCTTCAGAGGGCAAAGGCTGATCTAAATTGGCAAAAAGAAGGGCATGACCTGGAAAAAGCTTTGGGCGATCTTTTAGTTGAGGTTAAGCTTAAGGAGAACAAGTAGGAAACTGGCACGGGCCTCAAAGTGATCTCTTGGCAGAGCTTATACTAGTCAAGGAAAAGGACAAGACCCCAAGGCCTAGCTGAACAGGAGTTTTCTGATAAAGTCTGCCAAGTGGTCTACCTTATAGTCCTCATGTTGGTGGGTTTTGGCCTGCATTAAAGCCTCGAATTCAGCATCCGTCAAACCTAGATTTTGCTTGATAATCCGGATATAGTCAGCCATCATCTGTTCGTCATAGAGGGGTTCAGCCAGCTCTTGCAGGGCTTGATCTCTCGTCATCTGGCCCGAAACGATCATGCTGGATAGGTGTGATCTCCGCTTGTCATAGTTAAATTTACGTGGTAGCCAGTAAAGTTGGACAAAGGCCGTTAAAATATTTTCCAGGTGTTTTTTGCCATAGTAGGTAAAGTCACAGAAGTCAGATAATTCTTGAAAGGCCCTGTCCCGGTTATAGTCTAGCCAGTTGAGGGGGCGCAGTTCGATAATTTTTCCGGCCTTCTGGTCAAGGTATTTTCGATAGGAAGAGATAAATTTCAGCTTGTCCATCCCCTTTGTCCCGAATTTCTTATGGATATCTTTGATGTTACGTGTATCCATGGAGTTGAAGACTCCGTTTTTTTGCAAAATATTTTCCAGGGCAAAGTTCCCCCCGGACAAAAAGTATTTGATTCCTTCTTTTCGGATAGTGTCGTATAAGAAGGCAAACAAGATATTATCTTGGGGGATGGCCAGGTTGGGAACACCGGCTTTCATGTAGGCTAGGACCAGGTCGTTAAATTGCTCTCGGTCCGGTTTAATAACTCTCAGGTCGATATGGGCGGCAGCACATAGTTTTTGGATATTGGACTTGGATATTTCAGTATCGTAGCCGTCGTCGATATGGACAGCAAGGATCCGCAGCCCCCACTTGTAGCCCAAGTAAGCTAGGTAGGAGGAGTCCAAGCCGCCGGAAATCCCCATAATGCAATCAAAGGGCTTATCCCGGTTGGTCTCCTTGATGGTGTGCAGCATGTCCTCCAGCTTTTTTCTCCCTCTTTCGTTGGGGAAGTAGGTACTTGTATTAATTTCTTGGAGTGCTGTTTCGCAGTAATTACAATTTCCCTCTTGATCAAACACTATATCCTGGTCGGATTGATTATCCATAATACAGCGTTGACAAACCTGATAGGTCATGGGTTTTCCTAGCCTTTCTCTTTAAATCGCACGGTCTCAGTTAAGGGCTGAGTTACATCTATTTTTCTGCTAACTTTAACATAATTAGCTATAATGGTCTCTAAAATCAAGCAAAAATTTAGGGAAAGAAAGTTTGCCAGTATGAAAAAGATGTTAATAGCGGGCAATGCCAACTCCATCTACCTCTTAGACTATATCCGTTATACCCTGGATGACCTGGACTTTGAGGTCTTTGTTCCATGCTTTGGCCAAGTTTCTAAAGACTATCTTGCAGAATACGATAAGTTGAATGTGGAACTCATCCCCCTTCAGAACCATGGCTCGACCTTTGGCAAATACCTGGCTATTTTAAAATTCATTTTCTTCCGCCTAGGAGGGCGGATTGATTTTTTGAACATCCAGTATGTCCCTTCCGGTCGTTACCTCTACTTTCTGTCGATCCTCCAGCTTTTATTTGCCCGCAAGAGCGGTTTGTCTTTTTGGGGCTCGGATATTCTCAGAATCGGAGAAAAGCAGGCCCACAAATTAGAAAGCTTGCTAAAGCGTTGTAAGGCAATCAGTCTACCGACTATTGAGATGCGGAAAAAATTTCAAGTTTTTTATGGACAAAAGTACGACAGCAAGATCATAGCCGGCTGCTATTTTGGCTCACCGATTTTTTCTGCAATCCAAGAACAATCTTTTGATAAATTGGCCGCCAAAAAGCGCTTGGGTCTCCCTACCAACAAAACCATCGTCCACATAGGATATAGCGGCGCTAAGGCTCAACAACACCTTCCAGTAATTGAGCAACTGGCCGAGCTTCCACCAACTGTTAAGCAGCAGCTATTCATCCAAATCCACCTGGGCTATGCCTTGGAAAGCCCCGAGTATTGCCGACAGATTCAAGATGCCTTGGACCGGTCTCGGATTGAACACGAGCTTATCCTAGACTTCCTAGACCGGCCCGGTATGGCCACCTTTCGCCTGGCCGCGGATGTTTTTATCCATGCCCAGACAACAGATGCCATGTCCTCCACCATCAGGGAGTACCTCTTTGCCCGTGCGGCTCTTTTTAATCCTGTCTGGATCCCTTACCCGGAGTTTAAAAAACTGGGGGTCGATTATTTGGAATATCACAACTTTTCTGAAATTAAGGATGGCCTGATCGCTTATTTGTCCGGCAACCTGACCATTGATTTTACAAACAACCAAAATTTGATGTTTAATAACTACTCGTGGGAAAAAGCGAAAGCTGCCTGGCAGTCTTTTGTGAATGGGTAGTACGATGAACTTATTAAAAAAATTCAGCTTATTTTCGATCGGGCCTGTGGTCTCCGCTCTCTTGGGCTTCATCACCGTTCCGATCATAACTTACTATATTGTCCCGGCCGAATACGGCAGGGCTAATATGTTTACCTTGCTGCAAAGTATTTTTTCCATGTTTATGTACCTGGGCATGGATCAGGCCTATGTCCGCGAATATTTTGCAGTGGACAAGGACCAGCGAAAGAACCTTCTAGCCAACGCCATGTTCGTCCCCATCCTCTTGATACCGCTGATGGAAATCCTCTTATTTGTTTTCAGGTATGACCTGAGTTATTGGCTATTTGAAAGTTATGACGAGCTGTTTTCCATCTACCTTTTAATGGCCTTGCTCCCCATGATGGTCTTTGAAAACTTTGCCCTCTTACGGATCCGCTTAGCAGAAAAGGGCCTGCTGTATTCTACCTTAATCATCGCCTTAAAATTACTCATCTTGATTTTCACTGTAGGCTTTTTCCTTTTTTATGAAAAAAGTTTCCGGTCCGTCATCTACGCCCTGGCCTTTGCAGAGATCCTTATCGGCCTCATCCTCCTTTTGACGGTCATCAGGAGGGAACAACTTTTTAAGCAAAGGCTGGATAAAGATTTAATCGGACAGATGCTCCGCTATGGGCTCCCCCTCCTCCCGGCTTCCCTGATGATTTGGATTTTAAATTCCATGGATAAGATCATGTTGAGGGAATTGTACGACTACCATTCGGTCGGCATCTATTCCGTTGCCTTTAAATTCGTCACCATCCTAGCCATCATTCAAACCTGTTTCCGCCTTTTTTGGACACCGGTAGCCAACCGTTGGCATGAAGAAGGAAAAGATCGAGCTAGTTTTGAGTTAGTGGGTAAAATCCTAACCATCCTGATGTTTATCGTCTTTATCGGCTTGCTGCTTGTGAAAGATCTCGTCATTATCATCTTCAGTCAAAAATATATGGCCGCCGCCCAGGTTGTCCCTTTTCTCCTAATCTACCCCATCATGTGTACCATATCTGAAGTAACCTTTTTGGGCATTAATTTTTCTAGAAAAACAACCGCCTTACTGGTGACAACCACCGTTGCCGCCTTGGTCAACGGCCTCCTGAACTACACTTTAATCCCTCCCTATGCCGCTATGGGGGCCGCCGTGGCAACCGGCATATCCTACCTGGTCTACTTTTGGACCGGAAGCCTGATTTCCAGAAAACTATGGTATGACTTTCCGCTGAAACTGCACCTGCTGACCTCCGGCTTGATTTTGCTGAACGGCCTTGTCCACATTATTTGGGATAATTACCTACCCTATGGTATTTCTGTCCTTAGCCTCATCCTATACCTGGCTTGCTACCGGAAATTTATTTTTGATAGACTTACACTGGCTTGGCAAGCCTTCCGTAAAGGAGCAAGCAAGAGATGAAAACCTATAGCTGTCTCTTATACACATCTGACGCTGCCGAC
>CAMYEY010000017.1 GCA_947254895.1 uncultured Clostridia bacterium | reverse complement strand
CCTTGGTCCCTGTCATAGCAAAAAGAAACATTTTGAAACTCTATCTCAAGCTTAGTCACATCTAGAGACTTAGGATTTTTTACTTCTGTAATTCCCGGTCTGGAAGCTAAAATTTCATTAATCCTTTCCATTGAAGCAATCCCTCTCTGGAAGCTACCGACAACCATAGCCATAGCTATCATAGGCCAAATTAACAACCGCACATATTGAATAACGGCTATAAAATCCCCCAAGGTCAGGCTAGACCTTGCCAGTCCGTGCAAACCATACAGAATAAAGATCACAAAAGCCAAACCGGATATGAGACTGATCATCGGATCAAAAGCCGCACCAAGCCTTAGTAGGCTGATATTCTTTTTTTGATAGAGAAGGTTAATCGCTTCAAAAGAACTTAAACGATTATCTTCGATATTAAAGGCCTTAATATTATGGATGGCGGATATATTCTCCTCAACCTCATTACTCATTTCCGAAAAATAATCTTGAACCTCCCTGCTACGCTGCCGTAAGGGTTTGGTCATCAGAAAGACAAACAAGGTAATTAAAGGCAAGGTGATCAGGGCTACAGCGGCAGTTTTAAACCCAACTGTTCTTACCATCATAAAGATAGTAAGAAGGGTCATAAAAGAAGCATCTACAATCATAATAATACCAGGCCCCATAGAGTTACGAATCATGAAAACATCATTCGTAGCATGGGCCATCAGGTCCCCTGCCTGGTGGTCTTGATAAAAAGCGTCATCAAGACAGAGATAGTGGTTAAAAAGTTGTTTGCGTAACCAATACTCAATCTTTCTGGCTGTACCAAAAATATTTACCCGCCAAAAATAGCGTCCAACTGAGATAAGCAGACCTAAAATAAACAGCTTGTAGGCTGTTTGACTAACGAGTTCAAAACTCAAGTTGGAAACTTGAGCCTTGTCTGCAAAAGTTTTTAAGAGTTGAGGCTGCAACAGGCTAGCTATATCTACAAGACAGAGAGCTAAAATCCCTGCCAGGTAACGCCAAAAATTCTCCCTGATAAAAGGTAGGATTGTCTTATATGCTTTCATCTAACCTCCACAAAACTAGAGATTCATTTTAGCATATAAACTTTAAATTTATTAGATAATTTAACCGTGATTACGACGACCGGCACGCAGCCTGGCCATAGCTTTAGCCAAGCTAACTTGGGCCCTAAGATACTCTCGCCGGGAAGTCTGTTGTCTAAGCTCCGCCTGGGCCCTTGCTTTAGCCAAGTCAGCTCTTTTAAGATCTATTTCTGATGGATCTTCACAAGAGTTCACCAGCACGAGAACTGCATTTTCTTCTATTTTCAGGATACCGGTAGAAACTACAGCTTTGCGGAAAGCCTCCTCTTTTGGTATATGAAAAGTTAAGCTACCGGGGATCAAAGCACACACCGCATTATGGTGACCTGCTTTAATGCCATAGAGTCCATCTTCCATAGGAACAATCAAAGAATCACATTCGCCACTGTAAAAGACATGATCAGAAGCGTAGATGGCAAGTTGAAAACTTTTATCCATAAACTATCCTAAATCTTCTGCCTTTCTTTTGACATCGTCAATCCCTCCGACATTAAAGAATGCAGCCTCCGGATAATCATCCATCTCTCCATCCAGAATAGCCTTAAATCCCTTGATTGTTTCAGATAAGCTGACATATACCCCATTAACATCTGTAAATTTTTCTGCAACATGAAAGGGCTGAGATAGGAATCTTTGTAACTTTCTGGCACGGTAGACAACTAGTTTGTCTTGCTCATCTAACTCAGACATGCCTAGGATAGAAATAATATCTTGTAGTTCATTATATCTTTGTAGATATTCTTGCGTCTTGATGGCCACCATATAATGTTCTTCACCAACAATATCAGGATGCAGAATACGAGAACTGGAGGCTAAGGGATCAATAGCTGGATAAAGGCCTAGCTCTGCTACCTTACGACTGAGAACAGTAGTGGCATCTAGGTGGCTGAATGTTGTAGCCGGAGCCGGGTCTGTAAGGTCATCTGCAGGCACATAGACTGCCTGAACAGAGGTAATAGATCCCTGAGTGGTAGAAGCTATCCTCTCTTCCAAGCTACCCATCTCTTCTGCTAGAGTAGGCTGGTAACCAACCGCCGATGGCATCCTACCTAGGAGTGTAGATACCTCCGAACCGGCTTGGATAAAACGGAAAATATTATCTATGAAAAGAAGTATATCCTTATTTTCTCGGTCTCTAAAATACTCAGCCATGGTTAAGGCTGAGAGAGCTACCCGCATTCTCACACCCGGGGATTCATTCATCTGACCAAAAACCAAGGCAGTCCTATCTAAAACCCCGCTATCCTTCATCTCTAACCACAGGTCATTCCCCTCGCGGCTCCGCTCTCCTACACCTGCAAAAATAGAATAGCCACCATGCTCTTTAGCAATACTATGTATCAGCTCCTGGATAAGGACAGTCTTGCCTACACCAGCACCACCAAACAAGCCGATTTTACCACCTTTTGGATAGGGCTCAAGCAGGTCTATTGCCTTGATGCCTGTTTCCAGCATCTGAATTTCAACCTTATGATCACTAAAAGCAGGGGCCTGACGGTGGATCGGCCAACGGCTATTGGTATCATCAATATTTTGACCGCCATCAATAGCCTCACCCAAGACATTAAACATCCTACCGAGGTTAGCTTGACCCACCGGTACTTCAATCTGCCGCCCGAGCCTCTCGACCTCCATATCACGAGCTAAACCATCTGCAGCAGAGAGCAGAATACAGCGGACCCGGTAATTACCAATGTGCTCAGCTACCTCCATTGTCCTATAGCTCTCCCCTACCTTTACTCTTAAGGCCTCGTACAACTCAGGTAGATTACCTTTGGTAAAAGCCACATCCAAAACCGATCCTTGGACCGCAATAATTTTTCCCTTAGGATATTCTTTAGCCATGTCTTGCACTTCTCTCTTTTTGCTGAGCTTTCGCACCAGCACTAACTTCATTGATTTCCTCTGTTATCTGGGCCTGGCGGACCTGGTTACGTTCTAGACCTAATTCCAGTAGTATATTCTTCGCATTATCATCAGCCTGCTTCATCGCCTGTATTCTCGAATTAGCCTCGCTACAAAAACTATCAACTAAAGCCCCATAGATAAAGCCTTGAATATAAGAAACTATAGCAACATCAAGAACCTTTTCCGGAGAAGGTAAAAAACTAAATTCATGAAGTATTTTTTTCTCGTTTTTACTGTCTTTAGTGTCAGCAAAGTAGCCCCTATGGAAAGGTAAAAGCCTAGTTGATATAGTTTTTTGCCCTCCCTCCTGCTGGTTGGTATAAACAACAAAGATTTTTTTTAGGATACCTGCGTCAAATTGATCGAGCATAATAGTACTGATCTGTCTAGCTGTCTCAAGATTGGCGTGAGCAGGTGAATAATTAAAATCTTCCTGCATCTCAACCCCCGCCTTAGCAAAGTATTTTCGGCCATACTCACCGACAACAAATAACTTAACCTCCGGATGCGACTCTATTAATCTTGTTGTTTCCCCGATAACCTCTTGGTTGTATGCACCGGCTAGACTACGGTCAGAACTTATAACCAAAATCCCATAGCGCCCATTTTTAAAATCTTCTAAATCGTCCGGATAAACATAGGGGTGGTCAATCTGTTTTAGTGTACGAAATACTCTTTTAATTTCAGTCCTAAGTTCATCAAAATAAGGCCTTGCCTTATCAAAGTCACGCCTTGCCCGCCGAACTTCATTGGAGGCTATCAGGTACATAGCATTAGTGATTTTTTGGGTATCACCGACGCTTTTTATTCTGGCTTTAATTTCTTGTAAATTAACCATCCAGTCCCCTCTCGCCTACCTGTGCTTTTAAGTACTCTCCCGCTAAATCTAGAATTTTACTCTTAGCGTGATCACTAAGCATACCTGTATTCCTGATCCGGCGAAGAACATCACCAGCTTCCTTATGCAGGTATTCCAAAATTCCCTGCATAACATCCGCTACATTCTTTCTCTCAACATTTAACAGCAGATCACTCAAAGCGACGACTAAAAGAGCCACTTGATCTTCTGTTTGATAGGGATGGTTCTCTTTCTGTTTCAAGAGCTCTGTCAGGTTACCACCAAAACTAAGCTGCTTCTGGGTTGTTTCATCAAGGTCACCTGAAAACTGGGTAAAGACCTTCATTTCCCTATATTGAGCCAGAGTCAGACGAAGTGACTTGGCGGCCTTTTTCATAGCCCTAGTTTGAGCAGCACCACCCACACGAGATACGGACAAACCAACATTGATAGCAGGCCTCTGGCCAGATAAGAAGAGGTCATTCTCTAAGAAAATTTGCCCATCAGTAATAGAAATAATATTGGTTGGTATATAGGCAGAAATATCACCCCTCTGAGTCTCCACAATCGGTAGTGCAGTCAAGCTCCCGCCCCCAAGTTCATCAGAGAGTTGGGCTGACCGTTCAAGCAGCCTGGAATGCAGATAAAAAACATCTCCCGGGTAAGCCTCACGGCCAGGGAAGCGCTCTAATAATAGGCTTATCGACCTATATGCAACAGCATGCTTGGATAAATCATCGTAAATAACCAGGACATCCTTGCCCCTATCTCGAAAATACTCAGCTAAGGCGGTACCTGAATAGGGAGCTAAATATTGCATAGCCGGGCTATCACTAGCCCCCGCAAAAACTACGATTGTGTAATCTAAGGCATCAGCCTGTCTTAACTGTTCAACCAAACGGGCTACCTGGCTACTTTTTTGACCTATGGCTACGTAAACACAGATGACATCCTTCCCCTTTTGATTAAGCAGGCTATCAATTGCCAAACTGGTTTTACCTGTCTGCCGGTCCCCAATGATAAGTTCTCTTTGTCCAAGACCGATAGGGAACATGCTATCTATTGCCAATATTCCTGTCTCTAAAGGACGGTAAACCGGTTTCCGCTCCATGATCCCCGGAGCGAGGCCTTCAATCGGGTAGTGGTTTTTAGCCTGGATGCGGCCCTTGCGGTCAATCTCTTCCCCTAAGGGGTTCACGACCCGGCCTAAAAAATCATCTCCAACCGGAACAGAGGCGGTTCGCTCACTCCGAAAAACCTTATCTCCTTCTTTTATATCGCTAGCATCAGCTAAAACGATACAAGAAATGAGGTCTTCTTTGATGTCTAAAACTATCCCCTTAACCCCATTCTCAAAAACAACAATTTCATCATAGGCACAATGTCGCAGGCCATCTATCCTGACTATTCCATCAGCTAGGCTAACAACTCGCCCCATCTCATAAGATTTAGCCAGGGCCTGCCAATCAGATAGTTCAGTCTTAATCAGGTCAATGTAATTGTCCTGGTTGCGCGGCAGTTTTCCTAAATGATCTAGAAATTGCTGTAAACGGCCTTTTAGTGACCAATCGTAAACATCTGATCCGACTGTTAAGATAAAACCATTTTTAACAGTTGGATCCTCCCGCCAAACGATCTCCACGTCTCGGCCATATTTTTGTCTGACAAATTCAGTCAAACGTGCCATATGGTCTGCTTGGGCAGGTTTTTGGCTCCGTAAGATAGCCGAATTATCCATTGACCTTATCCTCTCCTGGGTCAGCTGACCGGAAAAACTCTTCATAGACAGCCGACTCATCTGCTAAGCTGGCTCGTTCAACTGCTTGGCTGACAATATTCTTAACCTCGTGGTTGGCATTTTCCAAAATTCTCTGCTGGTCTGCCTTAGCTGCCTGATAAGCTCTTTCCTTGATTTTCTTACTTTCTGCCTCTGCAGACTCAATATAATAATTAGCTTCAACCTGAGCTTCATGCAGGGTCCTACTTTTAAGTTCTGACAATTCAACAGTCAGATTATCAATTTGCTCTTGCCTCTCCTTAAGTAGGTGGTCGGCTTCAGTAAGCTTACCTTTGGCCTCTTGATCCATGGCTTGATATTTGGCTTCTCTTTCTTTCAGAAACTTGACAATCGGTTTATAGAGTAAGATATAGAGGCCCAAGGTCAGAATGAAAAAGTTCAACAAATGTAAAAACACTTGCTGAAAGTCAATGTTCAAGGGTAAATTCATTAGCATAAGCCATCCCCCTCACTCATCTAAAGTACAAAAATAATCAGGATAGCAACGATCAGTGTATAAATGACAAGGGTCTCGATAAAAACCAGCCCTAGGGTTAAACTTGATCTAATCCCGGATTCTGCTTCTGGTTGGCGGGCAATACTTTCATTGGACTTACCAATGGCATAAGCCATACCACATGTACCCAGGGCCCCTGCAAAACCAACTGCAATAGCAGCTGCTAAAGCCTTAGCCGAAGAGACTTTTGCACTCTGGTCAGTTGTTGCCACCTCAGCCTGTTGGTCCTGTGCCTGAATAGTTGCTTGTGGTTCAGCAGCTGCTGCCTTAAGGGTTAAGGGAGATAGGCAAAATAGTCCGAGAACTAAGATCAATAGTAGGCCGAAACCCAGTCTAAAATTTTGTTTTCTTTGTGTTTTTTCCATATTCATATATATCCTCACTTTTCTAGTTTGTTTACGCTGCTGGACTATCAGTTTGTTCAGCTAATTTATGAAGTTTAATTTTTTTACTATTTTTACGCTGTTTTTCCTGCTTATGCTTCTGGACAGGTTCCTCAAGAGCACTAGCTTCGCCATAAAAGATGGCAGTCAAGAGGGTTAAGACATAAGCCTGAACCAAGGCATGGATTAAGGTAAAGAGAACAGCCACAACGACTGGTAAAACGAAAGAAAGGCTCAAAGAATAATAAACCAACTCATTAACCAGAAGTCCAGAAAGGAGAGCCCCAAATAGCCTAAAACTCATAGATATAGGTAGGGAGAAATCTTTCAAAGCCTTCGCAACTCCTCCTACTCCCCTATTAACCAAGCCACCCACAAGGATAAAGCCATAAGACAAGAGGCCCAGAGAAATGGCTGCATTAATATCAGCTATCGGAGCCGGTAGAGAAACAGAAAGGCCGTTGCTATTGACATATTGAATTCCCAGCAATTCAAAAAGCGTACTAAGTCCAACATAAAGCCCAGCTGAAAAAACATAAGCTCCAAGAACATAATGATGTTTAGGGCTATGTTTTTTTGCTAAGTTGTAAAAATAACCAACCAAACTTTCAAGAGCCAGCTGAAAACTTCCTGGAATCATCTGAAAATTTGGTATGGCCAAAAGACGAATTAAAAGGGCTGAAACAAGTAATATAGTGGTAACCATATAGGCTGAAATCACAGACGGATTCACCAGCAACCCGGCAAAAAATTCCATCTTACTATTCTCATGCAAAACAGCATCCCGCATGACTTCCTTGATAGACTCCTTGCCTGCTTGTCCGTTGATCAAAACACTTGCTCCAAGACTTAGAACAATTAAAACCACCAGCAGTATAATTAGTTTTTTATTGGGTCTGCTAGCTTTTCCTGTATCCAACTGATACCTCCTCCACTCCACCGATCAAAAGCTTAAATCCAAATCTAAACTGATCGAACAAGTTTTTATAGCCGAGTGAATAATATGCCTATAGGTCCAATATTGCAAATTTAAAATTCGTGAATTTATACTAAATTACTTTACAAACTTTATGCAGTCTGCTAGGAAACACAAAAATACTATAACAGATACTCTTAAAAGCAGAAGGGTGCTTACTCGAATAGGCACCCTTCTGTTTTTGTTTCTAGTATTAAATAGATTATTTGCCTAAGTTAGCCCCTAGTGTTTTGCAAGCTTCAATTGCATCATCATCGGGATCATCAAAAGCTATGACAGGGTCAGTTGCAATATTTAAACCAGATTCATTGCAATCCTCCACCCAGTTATCCATCCATTCACCATCTGCCCAAGAGTAAGAACCAAACAGGCCAATTGGCTTAGCGCCCAAAAGCCCCTTAGCTTCATCAAACATTGGAGCAAACTCAACCTCTTCTAATTCTTCATCACCCATGGCAGGACAACCAAAAGCAATCGCGTCATAATCAGAAATCGTATCAACACTAAAATCATTAACCTCGAACAAACTAACGTCTGCCCCAACGCCCTTAGCACCATCAACAACAGCATTGGCCATCTTTTCCGTGTTTCCCGTACCAGTCCAATAAACAACAGCTAACTTTTTCATAAAAAAATCCTTTCATAATCTCCGTGTATAAAGACTAGAGACTAGTTCAATTAACGATCAGTCCCACCCCCTCTATGAAAGTAGAGTTAGCAGAAGCTAATCCTCTTGATTATATCGATCTTCGTCTAAAAAAAATGTGATCCTGGTCACTATTCCGTCATGTATGGCTATTATCTGGAAAGGATCTTAATAGGCAGCCCAAAAGCCTAACTACTCCCCAGAGGGGGGTAACTCAACTGTATCAGTTTCATAATTTCGATCTATGGTGACATAACAATCCAGCTGGGGGGCAGTTTGGCTTAAGGCATCTTCAATCAGCTTTCTTATCTCCTGATTAGACTTTGTAAAGGAATCCGGTATTTTAAGGTCAAAGATCAACTTTTTTCTCTTTCCCTCTGTCTGGACACGAAAATCGTGCATGCTTAAAGTAGGATCAATTTGTCTGATTAAACCACGCATTTCGGCCTCCAGCCTGTCAGAAACAGGATCATTAAGTTTAACCGGATCCATGTGTATCACCATATTTATTTTGTAGCGGACTGCTATTTCTCGTTCTATCGTATCAATCAATTCGTGACTTTGCATAATGTCTTTAGAAGAGTCCACTTCTATATGGGCCGTAGCAAAGTAAGTATTAGCCCCATAATCATGGATAATTAAATCGTGGACACCCAAGACACCCGGAAAAGACCTGATAAAATGTTTGATTTCAGATCGAAGGTTAGCATCAGCTTTTACTCCTAGCAACCGATTTCCTGTGTCAATCAGAGACTTTAAGCCTGAATAAAATATAAACAAAGAAATCAAGAGACCAGCATAGCCATCTAAAGCGAGATTAAAAATCTTCCCAGCCAAACTCGCGATGAGTAGGCCAAAAGTTGCCACTATATCCATCAAACTATCCTTGGCCGTAGTTTTTAAAATAAGGGAGTTGAGCTTCTTTCCTTGCTTGTCATAGTAGAAATATAAGGCCAACTTTAGAATAATTGATGTCACAACAGTCAGGTAAAAAAATCTATCTACAGTTACATACTCAGGCTTAAGAATCTTTGTTAAGGAAGCTTGAAAAAGCTCGAAACTCAAAACTGTAATCAGCATAGCAACAACCGATGAAGCTACATATTCAAAGCGAGCATGCCCAAAGGGATGATCACGGTCTGCCGGCCTGGCAGATATGTGAAAGCTGACTATGAGGACTAGGGTAGACAATGAGTCCGATAGGTTGTTGATAGCGTCTGCCTGCATACCAAGGCTAGCTGATAGAATACCTACCAGCAACTTTATAGAAAATAAAAACAAGTTTACCAGTAGTCCCAGTAAACTTATTTTTAGTCCTTGCTTTTTTCTGTCTTTCTTACTGATTGTTACTTGTTCCATCTTTAATTGTATCTTCTACTAAGGGTAGGAGTATGCCTTCCTCTACCTCTGCCCTTTTTTTCTGACCCAAGATGGTCTCAACGATATAAAGGGCAAAATAAACCGCTGTAGCTGGCCCTCTGGAAGTTATCAGATTACCATCTTGAACAACTAAATCCGTTTTATATTCTGCCAGGGATAAACCATTTTCAAAGCCTGGATAGCAAGTCCCCTTACGTTTTGCGAGAAGACCTGCTTTTTCCAAAACACAAGGAGCAGCACAGATAGCTGCCACATACCGACCTTCTTTATCTTGAGTCTGCAACAACTTTAAAACAGCCTGTGAGTCTGATAAATTTTGCATGCCGGTTATACCTCCGGGCAAGGCTATCAAATCGTAAGGCTCCTCTTGAGCTTCTTCAAGCAGAATATCAGCTGTAATTTTTATACCATGGGCACCGGTAACCACCAGCTGATCCGTGATAGAAATCATATCAGCTCTAAGTCCTGCCCTTCTTGCATAATCGACAACAGTCAAAGCTTCAACTTCTTCATGTCCATCCGCCAACAGTATCCCTATTTTTTCTTTCATAAAAACTCCCTTTTTAGTTTATCTCTTTGATATCCTTATTGAAGCTACCAACCTTTAAAATTTGACATATTTGGACAAGAAATCCTGTCTGAGGTTCCACAGTTCTTGAGATAAATCGACATAGTAATTTTGAGGATTTTCAAAACGCTTGATGGAATCCCAAAGCTTATTTTGCTGTTCTTCGCAATACTGACGAATTTCTTGTAAGGTCCTTTGTTGATAAACCAGTTTACCTTTAAGAAAAATAGGTTCCAAGAGTTTTTTAGCCCTAAAGTTCTTTAAAACTTTGCGTTTCCATGTGTGGTGGGGGTCAAAAATTTCCAGGTCTTGATCATCCCGAATCTCTTCACCCTCTAAGCAAATCAAATCAGCTAAAGCATATCCTGTATCCCGATCATAGAAGCGCCAGAGCTCTTTTGAACCAGGATTGGTTATTTTTTCAGGATTATCAGATATCTTCATACGAGGTAGCAATTCTCCAGACTCATCTTCAATCCCCGATAGCTTATAGACTCCACCAAAAACAGGCTCTGCCCTTGAGGTAATCAACCGTTCACCAACACCAAAATTATCTATCTTGGCTCCTTGCTGCAGCAGGTCCCTGATCAGATACTCATCCATTGAATTACTTACCGTAATCTTACAATCAGTTAGGCCTGCATCATCAAGCATTTCCCTTGCTTTAACTGTAAGATAAGTTAAGTCACCCGAATCTATACGGATAGCCTTAAGTCTTTTCCCCGCAGGCTCCAGGACATCTTGCGCTACCTTGATGGCATTAGGAATTCCTGACTTTAAAGTATTATAGGTATCCACTAAAAACTGGGCATCATCCGGGTAACTCTCAGCATAGGCTTTAAAGGCCAGGTACTCCGAAGGATATGACTGCACCCAGCTATGTGCCATCGTACCGAGAGCAGGTATATTAAATTGTTGGGCAGCGATCGTACATGACGTCCCTGCTACCCCTGCAATAAAGGCTGCCCTTGCCCCAAGGGATGATGCATCATATCCCTGGGCCCGTCTGGCACCAAACTCCATAACCGGTCTCCCCTTAGCAGCTCTAACAATGCGTGAAGACTTGGTAGCAATAAGTGATTGATGGTTAATGGTCACGAGGAGCATCGTCTCGATCATTTGAGCTTGCATCAAAGGTCCCACTACCTTGACTATCGGCTCACCCGGGAAAATAGGAGTTCCCTCAGGAATGGCCCAAACATCACAAGCAAATTTAAAATTCCTTAAGTAATCTAAAAACTCAGGACTAAAAAACTTAAGGCTATCTAGATAATCGAGGTCTTCCTCCTCAAACTTCAACTCCTGTAAGTAATCAATCATCTGCTTAAGACCAGCACAGATGGCATAACCACCCGCTTCAGGTACCGACCTAAAGAACAGGTCAAAACAGGCTCGACGGTCCTTCATTCCATTTTTTAAATAACCATTCATCATGGTCAACTCATAGTAGTCCGTCAGCATTGTCATATTGGTTCTTAAGTTCCAATTATGTTCCATTTAAATCACCTAGTTTCCTTCATATTAATATTAAATTTATGAACTAAATTATATAAATCATCCTTGCCATCTTGACCAAACAGTTCTGCAGGATAAAATACCCTCCGTAAGAACAAGGCCTTGGCAGGCATGGTTTTACCTAACTTGGTGCGATCAGCACCTGCAATCAAACCGGGCAGATCATCCACGCTAATTTTTCCATTAGCTACATACAACAGGGTTCCTGCAATAATTCTGACCATGTGATATAGGAAGCCATCGCCTACAACATTGATCTCCAAAATCTTATCGGTTTTAGCCTCAAGTTTAAGGGCTAGAAGACGGCGGACCGTCGATTTTACCGGTGATCCTTGGTCCATAAAGCAAGCAAAATCCCGTTCACCCAACAAACAGGGCAAGGCTTCTTCCATCAAGTCTAAGTTCAGTTGTTCTGGTACATGGGTCAGGCAATGTCTCAAATAGGTTGGACGAACTCTGTCTAGGTATAAATAGTAAGAATAGTGCTTAGCCAAGGAATCAAAGCGGGCATTAAATGAGGCAGGAACCTCTCTGGAAGCCTTAACCACCACCCCTTCTGGTAAAAGACTATTCCAAGCTAAATGAATGCGGTCATTTGGAATTTTTGACCTGGTCGCAAAATTGGCTACCATAGCTTCTGCATGGACTCCCCCATCTGTCCTACTGGATCCAAGTAAATTGATCTTTTCACCGGTCAAATCATACCAAGCCTCTTCCATGCACTCTTGAACTGACAGGGCATTAGCCTGATATTGCCAGCCATGAAACCGAGAGCCATCGTAAGAAATTTTGACTGCGAGATGTCTGACCATACCTTACCAGGATTCCTTAAAAGTCGAGCCCGTCCTCAAGACAATCTTCAGCAAACAAAGCCGCACCTAGGGTCCCGGCAGAATTGCCCAGGCTGGCTAGAACTATTCTAGGAGGTCTAACGTCACCGTGGACAAAAGCTTGAGGGAGTGCCTTGGCCTTACAATCTTCTAAGAGTTCCTGACCTTCATGGCTGATCCCACCGCCAATAATCACAACTTCAGGCATGTAGGAATTAATCACATTGGCAATGCCGTGGCCCAAGTAGCTAGTATACTGATCAACAACTTGCTTTGCTACAGGACAGCCTTGCCGCTTAGCATCAAAAGCTGTGCGACCTGAGATATTACCAGACTCAGCGGCAACCTGAGCCAAGATCGAATCAGGATGAGAGGAAATAGCCCTTTGTGTATCTCTTATGAGACCAGGTGCAGATACATAAGCCTCAAGGCAACCTTTGCGACCACAGGTACAGGGCTCACCATCTACGACAATTACGGTATGGCCAAATTCACAACCGGTCTCATTAAAACCACTATAGACCCTATTATTGATGACCACTCCTGCTCCCAGGCCAGTCCCAAGAGTTAAAACGACGGAATGAATGGCGCCGTTTCCTGCTCCTAAACGACTTTCGGCCAGAGCTGCCAAGTTAGCATCGTTTCCTATAAAAATTGGGCAAGAAAAAGTCTCCTGAAATTTAGCCCTAAGGGGGTAGTTCCTAAAAGGTAGGTTCCCTGTAAAGATATACACCCCTGTTCGATTTACACTGGTTCCAGGAACTCCAATACCAATCGCTTTGATATCACTCTTGGAAAAAGCCTTTTCTTTCAAAAGCTTTAGACAGGCCTCTATGATATTTTTTGAGATTTGGTCTGCTGTCTCATTGTTGTCTTGAGTTCGAATGGAGTCGTAAGCCAGCAGCTTATGGTCTTCTGAGACTAAACCATATTTAACATTGGTACCACCGAGATCGATAGCTAGATAGATTGACATAAAAAGCCTCCAGAACTTATTCAATTCATTATAACAGATTTGGCAATTGATAATTAACCCATAAAATCAGCCCACAAACCAGGCAAAAGAGACAAGCAAAAAGTACGTCAAGCGGCTTAAGTTCAAGTTCTTTGAGCTTGGTTCTCCCCTCGCCACCCCTATAACACCTGGATTCCATAGCTAGGGCCAGCTCATAGGCTCTTCTGAAACAGGATACAAAAAGCGGAACTATGATCGTTGTGTATCCCCTAGCTTTACTGATAAAGCCCCCAACATCATAATTAGCCCCTCGGGAACTCTGAGCCTTCATGATTTTATCTGTTTCGTAGACCAAAGTTGGTACAAAACGTAAGGCTATCGACATCATCATGGCTATCTCATGGGCCGGGAAACCGATCCTTTGTAAGGGCTTAAAGAGACTCTCAATAGCATCAGCCAGCTCTAAACTTGTTGTCGTAAGGCTGATCAGCAAACTGGTATCCATCACCAAAAATATCAATCTGGCTGCCATCAATATAGCATTTTTTAAAGCAAGGTCCCTGATCTTGATGAAATGAAAACTGAAAATCAGATCACCTTTACCAGAAAAAAGGTTAATCACAAAAGCAAAAATAACAATGAAGAGGATCGGCCTCAAACTCACTAAAAGTTCCTTGGCCGGTAGCTTAGCTAGAGTAACTAGCAACAAGGAAGCAAGTGCTATCAAAATAACAGGGAGAGGATGACTGGGTGTCAGAATCGTCACCATTAAAATGATGACCAGACAAAATTTAAGTCGGGGGTCCAGTCTGTGGATAAGAGAATCACCCGGATAATAACGACCTAAAATCATAGAACGGTTCATGGTAAGTCTTCTCCCCCAAGTAAATCTGCACTTTTTTGTAACGATTTTAGGATGTTAAATAAAACTTGTTCAGAACGAAAAGCCGTAAGTTTCTTGCCCAAGAGCTCACTTAGCAAGAAGGAAAAGCTATAGGCTGCCGGCTCTCCAAGACCGGCCTCAGATAGAATATCAGACCGGTTAAACACCTCATCAACTCCTCCTAGGGCAACGATCCGTCCTTCATTTAAGACGAGAACACGGTCAGCTAGGTCGGCTGCCAAGTTCATGTCATGAGTCACTAAAACAATTGTTTTGCCCAAATCTCTCAGCTTTGAAATATATGCAAAGATGTCATTTTTACCCACGGGGTCAAGCCCAGCTGCAGGTTCATCCAAAACATAGATATCACTATCAAGAGATAGAATCCCCGCCATGGCAACCCGTCTTTGTTGCCCGCCGGAAAGCTCAAAAGGAGACCGCGTCAAAAGTTTCTCATCCAGGTCAACAATCTTAATCGCCTGCTTGATATTTTTCTCCATAGTTTCGGAGTCGACCTTAAACTGTCGGGGACCAAAAGCAATATCATCGTAAACAGTACTTTCAAAAAGCTGGTGTTCAGGGTATTGAAAAAGCAAGCCTACATGTTGACGAATCTTCCTCACATCAGCCCCATCAGAGCTTGACCAAGGTCCTACATCAACCTTTCCTGCTTGAGGTCTGATGAGAGCATTGAGGTGGCTAATAAGAGTTGATTTACCGGAGCCGGAATGACCAATAATAGCCAGTAACTCACCCTTATAGATATCAAAAGTTAAATCTGTCAAAGCCTGTTTGGCAAATGCCGAGTTAGCTTCATAGCTATAACTCAAATTTTTAACCGAAACAATTTTCTCTGTAGTCTTTACTTGCCGTCTTTGCCTAAGTCTATCCTCGAAGTCATTTAACTGGAGATCACTTAATTCTAATTGTTCCGTTTGGGCAAGTTTAAATAGTTTTTTGATTGCCAGAGCCGCTTCTTTCGGGGTTAAAATCCCCTGGGGGAAATCAGATATAGCACGATTGAGGAGGTCTTCTGAGATATAATTGGCCAACTGATAAAAAATTGATAGGTGTCGCGGTAAATCAAGACCCGCAGCCAACAGTTTCTCCGGCTGATTAAAAACCTCACGAGGGGTACCAGAAAAAAACACCTGACCTTCTTTCATGACATAAACGAAGTCAGCATGATATGCACTTTCTATATCATGTGTAATATCAACTATAGTGAGCCTGAATTCATTCTGAAGATTTTTAATGAGCTTATGCAGATCCATGCTGGCTTTGGGATCCAGCATGGATGTTGCCTCATCAAGAATAATACAACTAGGCTGCATCGCTAGAATACCTGCAATAGCAAGTTTTTGCTTCTGTCCACCCGAAAGCTGACTTGGGCTCTTGAGAGCATACTCTTCGAGCCCCACTTCAAGTAAAGCCTGGTCTACCCTCTTTCGAATTTCATATGAAGGTAACCCTAGATTTTCCGGACCAAAAGCTACATCCTCTTCCACAGTTGTGCCAACTATCTGATTATCAGGATTTTGGAAAACCATACCGCAAGTTTGCCTAATTGACCAGATTTCAGATTGGTCGAGCGTATCCTTCCCAAAAACTAAAACCCTTCCTTTATCAGGTAAAAACAAGCCGTTGATTAACTTAGCAAGAGTTGATTTACCTGACCCATTACGGCCTAAAATAGCAATATGCTGTCCTTTATGAAAACTCAGGCATAAGTTAGATAAAGCACGAACCTTTTCGTGACCTTCATCCCCCAGTCCTTCATAATCATAGCTGACATCGGTTAAGTTTATTTCATCTGATTTTTTTTCAGACTTCACTTCATTGAATCCTTCAAGAAAGGCATCCCGAAGGATGCCTTTGATCAATAACTTAGTTTTGATAGTCAAGCTAAAAGCCTGAACTAAAATTAAGCACTTCTAAACTAATTCGATGAGAACCATTTCAGCAGCATCACCTCTACGAGGTCCAAGTTTAACAATCCTGGTATAGCCGCCATTACGGTCAATGTACTTGGGTGCAACCTCGTTAAACAGATAGTTTACTGTATTAACCCGGCTACCATCCTCTCTGTGGAATTCATTGAGTTCAGAAATCAGCTTACGCCTAGCTGCCAGCCTCGACGGGTGGTCAACCTGGACCATTTCTAATTTGGTCTCACGTTCAACTGTATCGTATTTCTTATCATTTTTTGAAGTAGCAGTCTTGAGCATCTTTTTGCCCTTAGCATCCAATTTAGCCTTGGACACCTCTTTTTCTGCAGTGTCAAAATTTTTATGTTCTTTAACAGCCAAGCTGATGCACTTCTCTGCCTTACGCTGAACTTCTTCAGCCCTAGCCAGGCTAGTTCTTAATTTACCATTGACCAATAAGGTTGTGGTCAAGCCCTTAAGCATTGAACGGCGAACATCCGATGCCCGGCCTAGTTTTCTATTGATAGCCATCTAGACTTCCTCCTAATTTACTTATCTAAGCTTCTTCAGCTTCTGCCAAGGAAAGATTCATCTCTTCCAATTTGAGTATAATCTCTTCCAGGGATTTTTTACCTAAGTTACGAATTTTCATCATATCCGGCTCCGACATGGAAACTAGGTCTCCCACTGTGTTGACATTGGCCCGCTTAAGGCAGTTGTAGGTTCTTACCGAAAAGTCTAAGTCCTCAATCATCAAGTCATAGACCTGATTTTCCTCCTCAACGACTTCCGTGCTTTCTTCCTCTACACTTTCAAAACCGGACTCCAAGTTTGTAAAGAGGGTAAAATGCTGGATAAGGTGCTGAGCAGCATAACCCAAAGCATCTTCAGTATCAACTGTACCATCTGTCCAAACTTCTAGGGTCAGCTTATCGTAGTCGGTAACCTGGCCAACACGGGTATCTTCAACCCGGTAATTTACTTTACGTACTGGGTTGAAAATAGAATCGACTGGAATTACACCAATTGTTTGATTGGGTAATTTATTAAACTCAGCTGACCGATAGCCAACTCCTTGATCAATAGTCAGTTCCATAAGAAGCCGACCTTCACCATTCAAAGTTGCTATAACAAGGTCAGGATTCAAAATTTCCACATCATCATCACGCACGATATCATTGGCCGTAATCTCTCCAACAAAGCCGTCTTCCGTGCTGATAAAAACTGTCTTAGGACCTTCGGTATGCAATTTTGCCCGGATTTCTTTGACATTCAAAATAATCTCTGTCATATCTTCAATAACACCGGGGATAGTCGAAAATTCGTGATATACATTTTCAACCCGGATGGCAGTGACTGCATAACCGGGCAACGATGACAGGAGCACCCTCCTCATTGCATTGCCGATGGTGGTACCGTAACCGCGTTCTAGAGGCTCAACTGTGTACTTGCCATAGGAATTATTATCATTTTTTTCTACACATTCTATAACAGCTTGTTTTTCTTCTAACATTAAGGCCTCCTTAATTTAAGTTTACACTTGATTTGAGCAGCTCAACCATTACCTGGAGTACAGCTCGACGATCAAGGTTTCTTCGACTTCGAAATCGATGTCTGAACGTTGTGGTAATCCT
Organism: uncultured Clostridia bacterium; assembly: GCA_947254895.1. GTDB lineage: Bacteria > Bacillota > Clostridia > Saccharofermentanales > DTU023 > UBA5436. The sequence continues at coordinate 4,017 of CAMYEY010000017.1, read as the reverse complement.
ACTACCTTGGCTTCCAGCGTTTCCCAATTCATCGATAACCATTCGGGAACTGCAGCCTCTTCAACGTCCGTAAAGGGGGCTAATTTTTTAGAACGCTCTTTTAATGTGATAACATCACCGACTCTGAGGTCCGCCGAGGGCACATTGACCCGTTTACCATTTACCAAAAAATGTGAATGGGATACATATTGCCTGGCTTGTGCTCTAGTATCAGCTAAGCGCAGTCTATAAATGACATTATCCATTCTCATCTCCAGAAGTCTTAACAGGTTTTCACCTGTAATACCACTCATCCTGGAAGCCCTGTCATAAAGGGTACGGAAAGGTTTCTCTAAAACGCCATATATAAACTTAACTTTTTGTTTTTCTTTGAGCTGACGGCCGTATTCGCTTTCTTTTCTGCGTGATTTTTGAGGATTACGGTTGGACTTCTTATTAATGCCCATGACTTGCGGTTCAATCCCCAAGGCGCGACAACGCTTTAAAATAGGTGACATATCTCTAGCCATAACAATCCTCCTTAAATTCTTCTTCTCTTAGGCGGCCGGCAACCATTGTGGGGTACCGGGGTCACGTCTTTGATCATGACGACCTCGAGCCCTGCAGTGTCTAGCGCACGAATGGCTGATTCTCTACCTGAACCTGGCCCCTTCACATAGACCTCAACACTCTGCATTCCTTGATCAACGGCTGCCTTAGCGGCTGTCTCTGCAGTCAGCTGTGCTGCAAAAGGTGTTCCTTTACGAGAACCCTTCATCCCTTGAGCACCAGCACTGGACCAGGAAATAGCATTACCTTGCAAGTCTGTGATAGTTACGATTGTGTTATTAAAAGAAGAATGGATATGGGCTTGTCCCTTGGCTACATTCTTTTTCTGACGGCGTCTTACCCGTGTTTTTTTCTTTGCTTTTGCCATTTAAATACCTCCTAAGTCTAACGCTTCCTGCCCTTACGGGTTCTGGCATTGGTCTTGGTTCTTTGTCCCCTAACCGGCAATCCAGCGCGGTGACGACGTCCCCTATAACAACCAATATCGGTCAAACGTTTGATATTCATAGCAATTTCACGGCGCAAGTCACCTTCAATGCTGTAATCATTCTCTAAAACGTCACGAATGTTTGTAATCTCAGTTTCTGTTAAATCTTTTACGCGTGTATCAGGATTAATTTCACATTTGCTTAAGACAGCCTTAGATGTTGTTGGTCCAACACCAAATATATAGGTCAATCCTACTTCTACACGTTTTTCATTGGGTATATCAACCCCGGCAATACGTGCCATCAATGCACCTCCATCAATCTTAGTGTTTTTTATTCAATTTGATTTGAACAACACGCTTGAAGGAAAACAACAATCTCCGGTTAATAAGATTGATGCAGCCGCATCCTTTATGTCGTGTGATCATCAACAGTCAGTTGCTAAAGCTGACTATCCTTGTCTTTGTTTGTGTCTAGGGTCAGAACAAATGACCATGACTCTGCCCTTGCGTTTAATGACTCTACATTTCTCACAAATCGGTTTAACCGACGGTTTTACTTTCATAGATTCCCCTTTCTTTTTAGCAACATAAAATTGCCTCTTTAAAGGCAACGCTAAAATAGTTTACCAGACTCTTGCAAAAAAGCAAGTAAATCAACTAAATATCGTCAATGCTTCTGGCCAGCGGGTAATATTGACTTATTTACCACGCCAGGTTATCCGGCCCTTGCTCAGGTCATAGGGAGTTAACTCAACCGTAACCTGGTCTCCAGTTAGAATTTTAATATAATGTTGGCGCAGCTTACCGGATAAGTGGGCAGTAACTTCATGCCCATTTTCCAAACGTACACGAAAAAATGTATTTGGTAGGATTTCTACAACCTCTCCCTTTGTTTCGATCATGTCTTCTTTTGCCATCAGTACAAACTCCTTTATCCTTATAAATGCCTAGCACATCAGTCTTTTAATCTTATTAGCTTGACTAAAACATTGCAAGCCAAGACCCGCAGGCAAGTTACCTTGTAAAACTCTTATCTCTCCAGTCTCGGCTTAGCAAAAACATCTCACCTTAAAATAGAACTGAAAATTACCAGCCCTGGAGTTCAATTTGTGCAAGTAGATCAGCATGCTTGGCTCGATCCTTTTCAGTCAAAGTAAGGATCTCAAGCCCTTTGCTAGTTATAGCAAAAGCATTTTCGTAATGAGCTGCAGCCTTCCCGTCAGCTGTTACAATCGTCCACTCATCAGGCATCAATTCGATCTCGTAACTTCCTTCAGTTATCATAGGCTCAAGGCAGAGAGTCATGCCTTGTTCTAGGCGGAAACCTCGCCCCGATCGGCCATAATTAAGAAGATTGGGATCTTCATGTAAATCTGCTCCTATACCGTGGCCGGTTAGTTCCCGGATCACTCCGTAGCCATGCTTTTCGGCATGCACTTGGACAGCATGGCTAATATCCCCTAGTCTATTGCCTTTCTTTACTTGTTTCATCCCTTCCCAAAAAGCTTCTTCAGTCACTCGAACTAAGTCACGCCACTCTTTTTTTACATTACCAACCAAGTATGTTCTGGCTGAGTCACCATTGTAGCCTTGATAGCGGGCGCCCAAATCGACCGAAACAATGTCACCCTCTTGGAGGAAACGGTTTTTACTGGGGATTCCATGGACGACCTCTTCATTAATCGAAATACAAGCTGATCCAGGGAAAGGAGGATCACCATAATTCAAAAAGCCTGGTTCAGCAGAGCAAGATTTGATATGTTTATAGATCAATTGATCAAGCTCATAAGTGCTAATACCTGGCCTTATTGCCTGTTCTACCACTTCATAGCAAGAGGCTGTTATGCGACACGCCTCTCTGATAACATCTATTTCTTGGTCTGTCTTCAGAACAATCATTTTTTTGACCTATTTTCTAACTCTCGACAAATCTCATCATAGATCGCATCCGTAGCCTTGTCTGCATCTATTTCTAATAAGATACCCTTATCCCTATAAAAGTTGATTAGCGGGGCTGTTCTTTGCTTATAGGTTCTAAGTCTTTGTCTGATCGTTTCGGCATTATCATCTGCCCTTTGGATCAAATGACCGCCACAAACATCACAAACTCCCTCTTCTTTTGGCTTCTTGGTCAAAAGATTATAGGGGGCACCACAATCTGCACAAGATCTCCGGTTTACCAAACGTTTGACCACCACTTCCTCAGCAACATCTAAATAAATAGCGGCATCTAAAGGAATAGAAAAATCCTCTAGAATCTTAAAAAGCTCGTGAGCCTGATCTAAATCCCTAGGATAACCATCAAGCACGAAATTTGTCCTGACGGTACTCAGTTCAGCACGAACAAGACTATTTGTAATTTCATCAGGAACAAGATTTCCCTTAGAAATATACTTCTGTGCTTCCTTGCCTAAATCTGTATTTTGTTGGATATGTTTGCGAAAAAGATCACCAGTCGAGATGTGTGCCATGTGTTTTCGTTCTTTCAGAATTGTTGCCACAGTACCTTTACCGGCACCTGGCACCCCAAGAATCAATAACTGCATAACAACTCCTTGAAAAAGAAGCGGCTGCTGATGCAGCCGCCTTAGTAATAAATTAATCCAGGAAACCCTTATAATGACGCATCATCAATTGGTTTTCCAGCTGTGTGATAAGGTCCATAGAGACACCAACCACAATTAAGATCGACGTTCCACCCATCCAAATATTCTGAATTGAATTGGTCAACAAGCTGAGTAAGCTCGGGAACAAAACGATAAAGATTAAGAATGCCGCTTCGAACCACAGTAAGCGATTAGCGGTTGTTCTGATATAGTTAGCAGTTGACCTGCCTGCCCTAATCCCCGGAATAAATCCACCATCCTTCTGCCAGCGATTGGCAATCTCATCAGGATTGAATGAAATTGAAGAATAAAAGAAAGTGAAAGCAAGGATCAACAGAGCATATACCACATAATAGAGGGGGTTGTTGCTAAAGTTCAAGAAAAACTGGGCAACCTTGCCTTGGAAACCAAACATCGAAACAAGAGTTGAAG
>CAMYEY010000016.1 GCA_947254895.1 uncultured Clostridia bacterium | reverse complement strand
ATTATCCAGGACGTCTCGTGGGCTCGGAGATGTGTATAAGAGACAGGGCAGGTATAGTCTTTGGCCAAAAGGTTGAGGGGAGTACGAAGTCAAGGATTAATTTTCCTTATGCAGATTTGGAGGGTTTATGGGTCTGGCCTTAATTTTAGTTGTTGTTATTATTTGCTTGGACCAGCTAAGCAAATTCTGGATTTTGAGCAATTTAGCTGTAGGTGACAGTTTTGTTGTGGTGGATAATTTTTTCTCCATAAGTCATGTTCGCAATTCCGGAGCTGCCTGGGGTTTTTTATCCGGTTATGCTTGGGGTATTAATTTTTTGACCTTGGTCTCGATTTTAGCCACTGTTTTTATCATATATTTACTATGCCATAACAAGCAGCCTCTCTTACGTTTGTACTTATCTCTTATTCTGGCAGGTTCTGTGGGTAATCTTATTGACCGTATACGTTTTGGAAATGTGGTGGACTGGTTGAGCTTCACATTTGGACATTACCATTTTCCAAGCTTTAATATAGCTGACTCTGCTATAGTTATTGGTGCCCTGCTACTTGCCTTAACTGCACTCTTAAGACCAAAATTTTTGGATGAGATAAGTTTGTTTAAAAGCAAAGGTGATCAGGATCAATATACCTTTAAGCAGGATGATTAACTATTGTGAGGTTTGACTTTGACTAAAGAAATTACGCTCAGAATGGATAATTCTCAAATGCGAATTGACAAGTGGCTGGCGAGCCAGCTTGCCGACCTATCGCGCAACCAAATTGCCCATCTGATCAAGTCCGGTATGGTGAAGGTTGAAGGTAAACCAAACCTAAAAGCCCGAGATGTTCTTGAAGAAAACAGCCAAATTCAGATTGACCTCGAGGAGATAGAAGATGATCATAGCCTCAAAGCCCAAGCTCTGAGCTTGGATATTCTTTACGAAGATGGCGATTTTTTAGTTATTAATAAACCTGCCGGTCTAGCTGTCCACCCAGGGGCTGGTAACCGGCAGAACACTCTAGCTAATGGCTTACTGTACTATTTAGGCGATGACCTCTCCGATATATCCGGCTTTGATCGTCCTGGCATTGTTCATAGGTTGGACAAGGGGACAGGGGGGCTTCTTCTCATCTGTAAAAATAACGAGATCCATCAAGCTATGGCCGACCTTTTTAAAAAGCACCAGGTTCGTCGGGTTTATAGGGCTTTGGTATGGGGGCAACCAGATAGTAATCGAGGGATGATAGAGGCACCCTTGGCTAGGCACCCTAAAAAACGGACAGAGATGGCTGTGGTTCCTGATGGTAAATATGCCAGAAGTTACTATCAAATTGTAAGAACGTTTGTTAATTCCCAAAATAAAGTTCAGGCATCTGAGCTTGAATTGACTCTGTATACGGGAAGGACCCACCAATTACGGGTTCACTTAGCCTATATTCACCTACCTATTATTGGAGACCCAGTTTATCATGGAGGACGACCCAGACTTGGACTAGATAATCAGGCACTTTATTCGGCAGAGCTAGCTTTTAAACATCCCTTAAATGGACAAAATATGGATTTTAAGATAGATGCTCCTGGTTATTATAAAGAGGCGGAGGCCAGACTCGAGGAGGCCCTAGGCTAGAGTAATGTCGCAACGCGCTCTTGTTAAAATTTCAGCGATCATGCTGCTTTGTTTCTGTGGTTTGCTTCCAGTCCTACATTATTATGCCAATAGACCTGGTCAGTCTGCCTATGATCTTGAAAACTACGAACGGTTGACCAGAGAACTTATCAATCTCGAGAGGGAGAGGGATAAACTGGAATCTGATTATCAAGATATGCGTAAAAAACTTGACCTTCTCTGGGAAAATTCACTAGATCAATCTGATTTGGCAGGGCAAAAAATCATAGCCGATTTAAACCGCTGTCGTAAATATGCCGGTCTAACAGATGTGACAGGTCCCGGGTTGTTGGTTACGCTTAACGATAAAGCGGATTATAATCCCCTGAGTGACCAGATTGAGTCCCTAGTTCATGATGAAAACATCAAATACTTGGTCGATCTTTTGATTAATTGTGGTGCCCAGGCTATATCGGTCAATAACCTACGTCTGGTAAATTCCAGCACGATATACTGTGTGGGTACAACTATTATCTGTAATAATCAGAGGATGACCCCACCGTACACCATTCGTGCCATAGGTCCGCAAGATAAGATGTTAGACGCTCTTGCTAGGGATCCTCTTTACACGAACCTAACAGCAGAGCCCTATTCCATTCGTTTAGAGTTTAAAAGAGAAGATGATATTGAGATCAGGGCCTATGAGACGCCTGCAACAATTGAAGAGGACATTTCTCTGCTGAATGTTGTACCATAGTGTGAGTAGATATTTGAGGTAGACTATGACCAAAAGGCAGAAAAGACAAAAGCAGGCACTATGCCTTCTAATATCAGTTCTTTTAGGGCTAACGGTTGCTTTTCAGATCAGAAGTAGTAATACGGCTTTGAGCGATAGCCAAGATTTGGTTGAACTGCAAAATAATGTAAAAAGTTATGCTGAAAAAAATAATGAACTCAATCAAAGAAACCGCTCTTTGTATGAAGAAATAGAGCGACTGAGGTCCAGCCAACTGGAAGGTGATTCAGCCTACAAAGAGATCCTGGCAGAAAGAAACCGTTATGCAACTTTTGCCGGACTTACTAAAGTAGAAAATTCCGGATTGACGGTCACTATGGGCATGACAGGACAGGCCCTGATCACAGATGCTATGATTAGGATTGTGGTAAATGAGCTCAATGCGGTTGGAGCCCAGGCAATTTCAATCAACGAACAGAGGAAGGTTGCGACTACGGAGATCAGGTCAACCGGTGATAAAATCATTATTAACGGAGTAAGTTTTCCTAGAAATGAGGATTTTGTCCTCAAGGCTATCATAGGAGAAGATCAACTGGATTATGCTGTCAGTCTGTTGGAAAGTCTAAAAAAATCCTTGATCGATACCTTGGAAACAGGCGATAATCTAACTATGACTATCAGGAGAGAAGAAAATGTGGAGATTCCTGCTTTAAGTGAGGATAGTATCTCTTATAAAATGGACCTACTCAAGTCTGTTGATGGGGAGTGAAGGAGTATATTTGCACGAATGACTAGTAGAGTAATCCCGGTAACTGCTAAAGAAGGTTTACAACTTTTGGGACAATTAAATAATAATGCCAAACAGATAGATGCCAGTTTTGAGGTTGAATCTGAGCTGGTAGCAGATGGAATTAACGTCACTGGTGAAGCCGATCAGGTTGAACAGGCCATCAAAGTCTATCAAAAGCTTTTAGAGGCTTTAAGGCGGGGGGCTGAATGTGACCTGCAGCTTGTCTCTTACTTATCCCACTCTAGCCTAGCTCCAGAGACTGCTGAGGCGAATTTTTCTCCTGACCTTATCTGTATAACAGCCAAAGGGAGGCCGGTTCACTCCAAAACATCCGGTCAGAAAAAATATGTGGAAGCTATTCAGAATAATGAATTAACTTTTGCCATAGGGCCAGCGGGGACAGGTAAAACTTACCTGGCTGTCGCTATGGCTGTCAAAGCTTTTCACAATCAAGAGATTTCACGTATTATCCTGACCAGGCCGGCTGTTGAAGCCGGTGAAAAATTGGGCTTTTTGCCGGGGGACCTCCAGATGAAGGTTGACCCATACATGAGACCCCTTTATGATGCCTTATATGATTTAATGGGTTTTGAGAATTATCAAAAAAACTTGGAGAAGGGGGTCATCGAGGTCTCGCCTTTGGCGTATATGAGAGGAAGGACCTTGGATGATGCTTTTATTATTCTGGATGAAGCACAAAACACGACTCCTGAGCAGATGAAGATGTTCCTGACAAGGATTGGCTTTCATTCCAAGGCCATTGTGACGGGAGATGTTACGCAGATAGATTTACCGGAAACTTGCAGTAGTGGTTTGATCGGGGTAGAACGAATCTTAAAAGATGTTAAAGGTTTGGAGTTTGTCCACCTTTCAGCTAAGGATGTTGTAAGAAATGACCTTGTCCAGCGTATCATTTATGCCTATGAAACGGCTGAAAAGACAAGGCAAAAGAGAACAAGAAGGAAAAACAGAACATGACTCAGCAAGTAAAGAGGACCCAAGGGATAGAGGATAGGAAGCAAAAGACGACAATGGCGTCTGCTAAAAAACCTGCTTTCAAGGGACTTATAACCATCATTTTGGTTTATGCCGTGGCCTGCTTTATTATCTACTCCGGCTCTATGCCTGTGACCTATCCGCTGAAAGTTAACGATGTCAGCAGCTATGATATCAACGCTCCAAGGACCATCATTAATAAGCAGGAAACTGAACAATTAGCTGAAGAAGCTATGGCTTCGGTAAAGGGCAAAATGGTCAAAAATGAAGAAAAAACGGCAGTTTCTCTAGCTAATATTGAGTCCTTTCTTGACCTGGTATCGACTAGGAGAAATCGCCTTTATTCCTCGGGATCTCCGAGTCCGACTATCCAAAGTTTGGATACTATCAATGAGCATCAAGAAAGCAAGCCTACTACTAGTTCTAACCAGGTCCTAAGTCGGACTCCTAGCCAGGATGAGATCCAGACCGCATCTACTTCGATGGTTTCTCAGATTAATCAAACCTACAATATAGATTTTGATATCGCCTACGCTACAAGCTTGCTCAGCATGGAACCTTCACGTTACGAATATTTTGCTGAAAGCCTCAAAAGGTATGCTGATTCGATTATGCAGAAAGCCTTGGATACCGAACAGTTACAAAAAGAAATAGATAACTTTATGCGATCTGCTACAGAAGACCAGATGTTTTTTACTGCTGATATTGAGATCAGCCGTTTCTTATTGGGCCATCTTTTGAGTCCTAATGTTGAATATGATGCGCAGGCCACCCAAAAGGCCAGGGAAGAGGCAGCTAACCAAATTAGAAACAATCCTATCTTTATCAACCAGGGCACTAGGATAGTGTCACAGGGAGATGTTATCACAGAAGACCTCTTTCAGATTTTAGAGGAGCTCAACCTAACAGATCAGAATCAGTTCGATTGGAAGAAAATGGCTGGAATCGCTCTTGAAAATCTCGTCTTGATGGTTGTTGTGGTTGCCTATTTCCACTTTTTCCATAACCACACCGGTATGGGGCAACAAAGCGTGTGGGCTTTGATTTTCTCCTTGCTGATACCTTTAGCCGTATCCTTTTACTCTGCGAATCCCTTTCCTTTGTCGCCACCGATTTATTTTTCGACTATTATTATATGTGCCTACTTCGACTTTAAGACGGCTATTGTCTTATCGACCGTTCTAGCCATAGCCATTCATCCTATGACTGCTTTTAACACCTACTTTATACCGGTCTCAATAGTTGGTTGTTTAGTAGCTGGTTTGTTCTCACGTAAGATTTATCGGGAGGACAACTATGTAAAGTTGATTTTAGCCACTACCATCTCAACTGTGAGCATGACCCTAGCTCTTTCTGTTATTAGAGAGGTTACCTTGAGTAATCTCCTGGTAAATGTTATCTCGGTCAGCATTTCTTCCATGATTTCCGTTATTGCAGCAATCGGTGTTATGCCGGTCTTTGAGTTAATCTTCAATACGGTATCACCCATGAAAATTATTGAACTTTCTCAGCCGGGCCAACCTTTAATGAAACGGCTGTTTAGTGAGGCACCGGGTACCTCGCAGCACTCTATGATGGTTGCCAACCTGGCTGATGCTGGTTGTGAAGCCATAGGAGCTGACACCAACTTGGTTAGGGTCGGAGCCTACTACCACGATATAGGTAAACTGGAAAATCCGATTATGTTTACAGAAAACCAATCCGACGTAAACCCACATGACCAGCTGAGTCCGGAGGAAAGTTGTCAGATTTTAACAGCTCATACAGAGGATGGGGTCAAACTGGGGCGTAAGTATCACCTGCCTGAGCCTGTTCTCAAGATGATCCATGAGCATCACGGTACTACCATTCTACAATATTTTTACCATAAGGCATGTAAATTGGCTGAGCAAGAGGGAAAGGAACAACCTGATCCTGACCTTTACAGATACCATAATCCTTTACCCAGTTTCCGTGAGTCAGCCGTCCTAATGCTGGCGGATTCTGTTGAAGCTGCTATGAAATCAGCTGCCATTAGCGATGTCGATGAAGCTGAAAAATTCATGCGGAGTATTTTTAAGATTAAGATCGATCAGAATCAGCTTGTTGAATCTGGCCTTTCTTTCCATGATGTAGAAATGATCCTTAAGGCTTTCCTACAAGTGTATGCCGGTCAATTTCATAAACGGGTTAAGTATCCCGAGCCGGTTAAGTTGCTTGATTCTAAAAAGTGAGTATTAAAAATATGGTTGATTTTGAACTTGTATGTTATGACGAAGAGGGGCTTTTTCCTTTGCAGGGGGGATTAACAGGATTCATACCAGTCCTAAAAGAACTTGGACAAACGATACTCGACCTAGAGAAAAATTTTTCCCGGTCCTTAGTCCGTCAGGGCTTGGGCTGTAGTCTGGAACTCAGCCTAGTCGATAGTGAAAATATGCGTCACACTAATCGAGAAGCAAGAGGAAAAGACCAGGTGACTGATGTCCTATCTTTCCCTTACTTTGATCTTGATACTGACACTGATCAAGCAAGCTTAATCGAATTTCAAGATTATGACCTCTTGGATCCAACTGCAGACGCGCCACTTGTTTCTTTGGGCGATTTGGTCATTTGCCCGACTAGGGTACAGGAGCAAGCAGATGATTTAGGGCAGACCTTTGCCCATGAATTCTGTTTTTTGTTTATGCATGGCTTTCTCCACCTTCTAGGTTACGACCATCAGACAAAAATTCAAGAAAAAAAGATGTTTGACCTGCAAAAAGTGATTTTACCGGATCTTGAAAAAATCTTATTGAAACATTCATACTGTTCAGAGGGGGAAGACTGTGGGGGATAAGTTTAAGAGCGGACTCGTTTGTTTAGCCGGACCAACCAATGTTGGTAAATCAAGTTTGCTCAATCAAATTATGCAAACTGAGTTGGCAATAACAAGTTATAAACCTCAGACAACGAGACACCTGATTAAGGCTATCTATCAAGATGATGACTGCCAAATTATCTTTATCGATTCACCAGGAATCCATAAGGCAGTTGATGGCCTGGGCCAAGTGATGCAAAAATCAGCATCCCTTGCTATAAAAGAAGCTGACCTTGTTTTAGTTATGGTTGATGCCAGGAAAACTTTTCAAGAGGCTGAGCTAGAAAAAAGGGTGATTAGACAGGCTAGGGTTGCTGGTACTCCTATGATTCTGGTTGTCAATAAAATTGACCTGGTAGCAAAAAATAGCTTGCTTCCACTCTTAGCAGCTTACCGGGATTATGCTGACTTTAAAGCCTTAGTTCCAATTTCGGCAAAAACAAGTGATGGCTTAGCAGGCCTGATGTCCGAAATAAAGTCTAACTTACCTTGTGGCCCCCTCCTGGTCACCGATGATAGTTATACCGACCAAACAGAAAAGGTTTTGGCTGCGGAATATATCAGACAAGAAATTATCTTGCAAGTATCCGATGAAATTCCTTACAGTGTAGCTATCAAAATTGATGACTTCGAAGAAATATATGGGAAGATAGGTGAACGCAACCGGGTTAAAATCCATGCCTCTATATTTTGTGATAAGGACAGTCACAAGGGGATTTTATTAGGCAAAAAGGGACGAAAAATTGCTGCTATCGGCAAAGCTGCTAGGCAGAATATAGCTGACATGCTAGACTGTCCCTGTGACTTGATGTTATTTGTTAAAGTAAGGAATAATTGGCGTAATAACCTTAATCAATTGAGGGAGCTTGGCTACAGTAAGCAGGATATCTAAGAGCAGATGGGTTTTGTCAGATTAAAAGGATTTGTTTTACAAAGTATTCCCTACCGGGACTCTAACCTGCTACTAAAAATCCTAACTTCTGATCGAGGCCTGATCACTTGTTCTGCTCCGGGTGCCAAGCGAAGGAATGCTCCCTTTAAGATGTTGACAAGCCCCTTCGTTTTTGCAGAATTTGATCTTTTTTATAATCGTAATCGTTACAAATTACAGGCTGGAAACCTCATTGATGGCTACTTTCCTTTGATGGAAGATGTTAGTAGATTGACCTGTCTGGCCCACCTGGCTGAAGTTGTTCTTGATGTTCTCAACCAAGAAGCAAGGGCTGATTGGGCTTATCATTTTTGGGCTTATGCCTCTTACCAGATCACAAAAGATCCCGACCCCTTTTTAATGGTCCATTTGGCTCAAGTAAAGTTTTTAGGTGACCAAGGCTTTGCCCCCTGGCTCGATAATTGCTTGATCTGTCACGAAGACTTTGACCGCTCTGGTGGTCGATTTTATTTTAACCAAGGGGGAGCAGTTTGTCCTAAGCTCGCCTGCAGACACGGTCTTGCAGAATCACAGGTTATGGATATTAGCCTCAGTAGCCTTAAGATTCTCAGCTATTTACTACACTTAAACCATGAAAAATGCTTTAATATAAGGGTTCCTATCGAGGATAGGCAAGAGGTTATTAATTTTTCTGCCAGATATTTGAGATTTACTATGGAAAAAGACTATAGCAAACTCAGGTTGCTTAAATCATTAGAGAAGTATGAAAAGGGTATCATATGAGTAAGTACCGTAGCGTTTTTGAGATCATTGGCCCGGTTATGATTGGCCCATCCAGCTCGCACACTGCCGGAGCCGTTAGGATTGGTCAGATTGCCGCGAATATCTATGGCGGTTTGGCCAAGAAAGCTAAAATTACCTTTTACGGGTCTTTTGCCCACACCTATGCCGGTCATGGTACTGATGTTGCTATGATTGCAGGTATTATGGGGATGGAGACTTTTGATACTAGGATACCTCGGGCATTTGCAGAGGCAAAAAAAGCTGGCCTCAATATTCAGATAGAGGAAAACTTTGAACCTGTCCAATACCCCAACACGGCTAAAATAGAACTTTCTGGGGACCGAGACCCGATATCCCTCATTGGTATTTCTGTAGGGGGCGGGACCGTACAAATTCTTGAAATCAATGGTTTTGAATGCCATATTACCGGTGAAAATCCAGCCATACTAGTTTTTCACAGAGATGTTAAAGGCAGGATAGCTGCAGTAGCTAATGTGATTGCCAACCATGAGATCAATGTGTCCCACCTGGAAGTTTCCCGGCAGGCCAAGGGTAAGATTGCCTTGATGATCTTTCAGACAGATGAGCCTGTGGCTGACTCCATTATCCAAGAACTTGCAGAAATTAAAGATATTACCAGGGTGATCCAGGTTAAGGCCTAGTCAAGAAAGGTTAATGTTGTGATTAAATCATTTAACGAGTTGCTTGATATTTGTCAGCAAGAGCAAAAAGCAATCTATCAAGTTACCATAGACCAAGAGGTTGAGCTGATGGAAAGCAGTCCGGATGAAATTTATGAGCGGATGGAATTCCAGCTTAAGGCTATGGAAAATTCCATCGATAAGGGGCTAGCTGGTGTGGTTTCCCACTCGGGCTTAACCGGAGGGGATGCAAAAAAAATGGCCTCATACCTCAAGGAAGGGCGAAGCTTATTAGGTCCTATGGCAGCTGAAGCTGTGATGAACGCTTTGGCGGTGAATGAGGTTAATGCTGCCATGGGGATCATCTGTGCGACGCCTACGGCAGGGTCAGCAGGCGTTCTGGCTGGTGTCTTGATGGCTGTGCGGGACCGGTTGGGTTTAAGCCGCCAAGATCAGATAAATTTTCTTTTAACAGCCGGTCTTTGTGGCATGATTATCGGCAACAATGCTTCTATTTCTGGAGCAGAGGGGGGGTGCCAGGCAGAAGTTGGTTCGGCCTCTGCTATGGCTGCAGCGGCTCTAGTAGAGGCAGCTGGTGGCAGTCCAGCTATGTCAATAGAAGCTATTGCTATGGATTTAAAAAATATATTGGGGCTGGCCTGTGACCCTGTAGCCGGCTTAGTTGAAATTCCCTGTATTAAACGCAATGCAATTGGTGTAGCCAATTGTTTTACAGCAGCCGATATGGCTTTAGCCGGAATTAAAAGCCGGATTCCCTGTGATGAAGTTGTTGCCGCAATGGGTAGAATTGGCAAGATGTTGCCTGAAGCCCTAAAAGAAACAGCCCTGGGTGGTCTTGCAGCGACACCAACTGCACAAAGGATGAGGGCAGAATTAAGTAAAAAGAAAAAGGAGCTAATATGAAAAAGGTAGCAATTGTGATGGGAAGCGATAGTGATCTTCCAGTCGCCCGAGCGGCAAAAGATATTTTGACGAAACTGGGCATTATGGGAGAACTGTTTATCTATTCAGCCCATAGAACACCGGATGAGGCGGCAGAATTTGCCAAAACAGCAGAAGATAAGGGTTACCAAGTTATTATAGGGATAGCTGGTATGGCTGCCCACCTATCAGGTGTCTTAGCATCGCAGACGATCCTGCCTGTGATCGGTGTCCCCTGTGACTCCGGTAGCCTCAGAGGGCTTGATGCCTTACTGGCGACAGTACAAATGCCACCCGGTATCCCGGTGGCAACAGTAGGGATTAATAATGGCAAGAATGCCGGTCTCTTAGCAGCAGAAATTTTAGCAGGTCAAGATCAGCTGATAGCTGATAAGCTAAGATCTTTTCGCCAAGAACAAAGGGAAGCAGTTTTAGCCAAGGCTAAACTTTTAAACGGGGAGGACTAATTATGACTACAAAACTTATTTATCAAGGCAAAACGAAAGATGTTTTTGCCCTAGAGAATGGCAATTATTTGCTCAAATTCAAAGATGATGTAACCGGGAAAGACGGTGTTTTTGATCCGGGTGAAAACCAGGTCGGTTTGAAGATAGACGGGGTGGGGCTTGTTAATCTTAAGATGACCACAAGGTTTTTTGACTTGCTTAAGACGAAAGGGATTAAGACCCATTATGTGGCAACAAATTGGTCTGAGAATGCCTTGGAAGTCTTACCGGCTAAAGCATTTGGTAAAGGGCTAGAGGTTATCTGTAGATACCGTGCAGTTGGTAGTTTTTATAGGAGATATTCGGACTATGTTGAATTAGGTGATCAACTGGATTCCTATGTTGAAATGACTCTCAAAAATGATGCTAAGGGTGACCCCTTAATTACCGAAGATGCCTTGGTTATGTTGGGTATTATGACCCACGACCAGTATAGAGAGATGAAGAAAGCCACCCAGGAAATAACAAGAATAATTGCTGATGAATTAGCCAGCAAAGGCCTTGAGCTCTATGACATTAAGTTAGAATTTGGTTATGATCCCAATGGCCAGGTCATTTTAATTGATGAGATATCTTCCGGCAATATGCGGTGCTACAAGAATGGGGACTACGTTGATCCCATGACTTTGAATAGTATTTTCCTTGGCTAGTCACTCATATGGGAGGTTTTTTTGGAGTAGTATCCCGGCGAGATGCCGTGGAGGATATTTTCTTTGGTATTGACTACCATTCCCACCTCGCCACTTATCGAGCTGGAATGGTTGTATACGATCATGGGCATGGTTTTCAAAGGGAAATCCATAGTATTGAAAAGGATCCCTTTCGCAGTAAGTTCATAGATGTGCTTAATAACATGTCAGGCAAGTCCGGCATAGGATGTTTGTCCAATGTTAGCCCTGCTCCTTTAATTATCGTTTCAGCTTTAGGCGTATATGCCATCTGCTTTGTGGGTGCTATTAACAACAAGGAAGAACTGGCTAGGGAGTTACTGAGTCAAAAAGGATTTCACTTTGATGCCCTAGCCCAAGGTGGCATAAATGAAGTCGAAGTTTTGGCAGCCCTTATCAATCAAAAAGATAGCTTTACTCAAGGTATTCTCTACGCCCTTGAGAAAATAGAGGGGTCATGTAATCTCCTTGTCTTGACTGACCAAGAAGAAATCTATGCAGCCCGCGATAAACTGGGTAGGATACCTCTCCTTGTTGGTAAAAATGATTCAGGCTATGCCTTTTCTTTTGAGCCTTTTGCACTCGGTAAAATGGGCTATGACCTGGTAAAGGAGCTAGGCCCTAAGGAAGTCGTAAAAGCAACATGCGATGAGTTGAGCTTTCTCGTACCGGCACAGAAACAGATGAAAATATGTTCTTTCCTATGGAATTATTATGGCTATCCTAGTTCCAGTTATGAAGGAAAGAATGTAGAGGTTATGCGTTATGACAACGGTAAGATCTTAGCTGAAAATGAGCCGGACAAGGAATTCTTTCAGAAGATCGACTATGTCTGCGGGGTCCCCGATTCTGGTGTAGCCCATGCAATCGGTTATGCCGGGGCTAGTGGGGTCAATTATGCCCGCTGCTTTATCAAGTATAGCCCCTCTTGGTCTCGCAGTTTTATGCCGGCCAAGCAAGAAACAAGAAACCGAGTAGCTAAGATGAAGCAACTGCCGATTAAAGAGCTAATTGAGAATAAAAATCTGCTTTTTGTAGATGATTCTGTGGTTAGGGGTACCCAGTTCAGAGAAACGGTAGACTTTCTCAAGGAAAATGGAGCTAAGGAAGTTCATATGAGGTCAGCTTGTCCGCCTATGATGTACCCTTGTAAGTACCTTAACTTTGCTGCCAGGATCAAATCTATGGAGCTCATAACCCGTCGCCTGATTGTCGAATTAGAAGGAGAAGAGGGGCTAGAACATTTGGCCGAATATTCAGACCGGTCGACTGAGAGAGGAAAAAATTTAAGGTCACTTATGGCTGAAAAATTTAATTTCAAAAGTGTAGATTTTCAAAGTCTTGAAGGAATGGTTAAGGCAATTGGCTTAGATCCCAACTGCCTTTGCACATATTGTTGGAATGGGGAGGAGTAGATGCAACAATCAAGTTCAAAATCATATAAAGAGGCTGGAGTCGACATTGAAGCCGGCTATGAGGTAGTCAGTCGGATAAAAAAACTAGTAGCAGCCAGTTATCAAGTGGGTGAGGGTTTTGATGGATCTTCTTTTGCCGGTCTATTGCCCCTTACTAATTATGGACTCAAAAAACCTTGTCTCGTTTCAGCTACGGATGGGGTAGGTACCAAATTAAAGCTTGCCTTCCTCCTAGATAAACATGACACTGTTGGAATTGATTTGGTAGCTATGTGTGTCAATGATCTCATTTGCGTGGGGGCAAGACCGATCAACTTCTTAGACTACATAGCTTGTGGTAAAAATAAACCGGATAAGATAGAAGAAATCGTTAGGGGAGTTGTTGCCGGATGCCAAGAGGCTGGCATCCCCTTAGTTGGCGGAGAAACTGCGGAAATGCCAGGTCTATACGGCGAAGATGAGTATGACCTAGCCGGCTTTGCTAACGGCCTGGTAGACCAGGATGAGGTCTTAGATAAGAAACAGGTAAGGGCCGGCGATAGGATTTTGGGACTGGCTTCCTCAGGTGTCCATTCCAATGGGTTTTCCCTCGTAAGACAGGTTTTTCAAATTTCAGACCGGGCTAGCCTTGACAGGCATTTCCCAGAGCTTGGTCAGGCTAGCCTAGGTCAGGTATTATTGGAACCCACTAGGATATATGTTAAAGCGGTCTTGGGTCTCCTTGAGCAGGGCTTGGTTAAGAGCCTTGCTCATATCACAGGTGGCGGCTTTTATGAAAACATCCCCAGAGCCCTGCCTAATAATTGTAAGGCCGTTATTGATAAGTCCAAGGTACCTGTTCAGGGAGTTTTCAAGCTTATCCAGAGGGAAGGTAATATTTCTGAAAAAGATATGTTCAATACTTTTAACATGGGCATTGGTTTAGTCTTGATTGTAGAGGCGGATCTGGCTGACCAGGTCAAGAAAAGTCTCGAACAAAAATCTGAAAAAGTTTATGAGCTTGGTTGGGTTGAAGCCGGTCAGGGCGAACTGGAACTGGTGTAAAACATGCAAAAACTAGCAGTTTTAATTTCAGGATCAGGTAGTAATTTACAGGCTATCCTTGATGCAATCCGGTCAGGCTTAATTAAAAATGGAGAGGTAGTCCTGGTCGTTAGCAATAAGGCAGATGCTTATGGTCTAGTTAGGGCTGAAAAAGCCGGACTCCCTTGGCTTACACTAGACCCAAAAGACTATAAGGGACGATTAGAGTACGATCAGGCCTTGGCACAGGCTCTACTAGATGCCCATTGTGACCTGGTAATCCTGGCAGGGTTTATGCGGATCTTAGGGCCCGACTTTATCCGGACTTTTGAGGGACGCATCCTTAATATTCATCCTTCCCTGATCCCAGCTTTCTCCGGTCCTGGCTTTTACGGTCTAAAGGTCCATGAGGCCGCCTTGAAGGCAGGGGTTAAGTTATCCGGGGCTACAGTCCACCTGGTCAATGAGGTGTGTGATGGGGGTAAAATCTTAGCCCAAGAGGCTATTGAGGTCTTACCCGACGATAGTCCTGAAAGCCTGCAGGCCAGGATTTTAAATGAGCTAGAGCATAAGCTGTACCCCAGGGTCATTGAAGAATATTGTAAGGTAATGGAAGCTAAGCATGGAGGGGAAGAAAACGAAAGCCTATGAAAGTAGATTCTATCGTTGATTATATCGGGTCCAAGACTTACCCGGGACGGACAATTTTTATATCCTGCGGCCAGGAAATAAACTTAATTTACCTTTTGATGGGGCGCAGTTCTAACAGCCAAAATCGGATTTTATTGTATGAGGATGGGGTTGTATCGACTCAGGCCTATGATCCTGAGAAGTTAGAAGACCCCGACCTGATCATCTATAAGCCTTACCGTCAGTTGAATAATCGGCATATTTTGACCAATGGTGATCAAACGGACACGATATATAAGGCCTTGATGGCTGGACAATCCATGTATGCAGGTCTTTTAAGCAGAACCTTTGAACCAGATCCTCCAAACTTTACTCCTAGAATCAGCTTGCTTTTAGAAAAAAAGCACTATGAATTTAGCCTGATTAAGGCCGGTGACCCTTTCGGTCAAACATGCAACCACTTTCATTTTCACTATGAACTTATGAGTGGTTTAGGCCACTGCATTCATACCTACCAGGATAACGGCGATCCTCTGCCCAGCTTCGCAGGTGAGCCGGTAACCTTTCCCCATGAGAGTAACTTAGGAGAAAAAATTTGGCAGGCTGCAGATCCAGTGAATAAGGTTTCCTTACTTGAACTGTCCATTGAAAGAGAGACTAACGATTTGAAAAATGTGAAGATTTTTAATAAGTGGGAGGGTGACTAATGCGAGAGATAGAACTGAAATATGGGAATAACCCCAACCAAAAACCGGCCAAAATATTCATGGCGGATGGGAGTGACTTACCCTTGAAGGTCTTAAATGGTCGACCGGGTTATATTAATCTCCTGGATGGTTTGAATGCCTGGCAGTTGGTAAAGGAACTGACTGAGGCCACTGGCCTTGCTGCGGCCTGTTCCTTTAAGCACGTATCGCCAACTTCCGCAGCTCTAGGAAGAAAACTCAATAACGGGTTGAAAAAAGCCTGCTTCGTCGAAAATATTGAGGGGATCGATGAGTCCCCCCTAGCGTCAGCCTATGCTAGGGCCAGGGGTACAGACCGTCTCAGTTCTTTTGGGGACTTTATTGGCCTGAGCCAAAGGTGTGATGCTGTAACAGCCCGTTTAATTAAACAAGAGGTTTCTGATGGGGTTATCGCACCGGACTATACAGCTGAAGCCCTTGAAATTCTTAAAAGCAAAAGAAAGGGCAATTACCTGGTTATGCAGATGGATCCCGACTATAAACCGGCTGAAATCGAGACAAAACAAGTTTTTGGCATTAGTTTTAGTCAAAAAAGAAACGATGTAAAACTCGATTATTCTGTCTTGGAGAATATCGTGACTAAGAACAAAGACCTAGATTTAGCCCATAAACAGGACTTAGTTCTCGGGTTGATTACCTTAAAATATACCCAATCCAATTCTGTTTGCTATTGTTACGACGGCCAGGCCATCGGGGTGGGAGCAGGCCAACAATCTAGGATACACTGTACGAGACTGGCCGGCGATAAGGCAGACACATGGTTTCTCCGTCAACACCCTCTAGTCCTTAGCCTGCCTTTTAAGGCTGAGTTATCTAGGGCAGAAAGAGATAATGCCATTGATGCATACATCAACCATAACGAGGAAGATATTCTTCAGGAAGGCCTATGGCAAAAATATTTTATAGAAAAGCCGGACCGCTTAACTAAGTCCATGAAAAAAGCCTACTTATCAGCTTTATCGGGTGTCAGCTTATGCTCTGATGCTTTTTTCCCTTTTAGTGACAACATCAAACGGGCCGTGCAAAGTGGGGTCTCTTATGTTGTTCAACCGGGTGGATCGATCCGGGATGACCTAGTGATTGCGGAATGTGATAAGCACAATTTAGTAATGGTCTTTAATCAGATCAGACTATTCCACCATTAAGGAGGGGAAGATGAAGTTACTGGTCATAGGTAGTGGTGGTCGTGAATATGCCATCTGTCAAAGGCTAGCTAGAGAAAATCCTGATTTTACTATCTACTGCCTGCCGGGTAACCCGGCTATGAAGTTTGTCCACAGAGTAGACCATATAAGGGTTAAAGATACTGCTAAGATTCTAGAATTTGCCCTCAGTGAAGGAATCAACTTTTGTTTAGTGACACCGGACGATCCCTTGGCCCTGGGTCTAGTTGACCTCTTGGAAGACCACGGCATAGGATGCTTTGGTCCCAGACAAAAGGCCGCTAAACTTGAGTCCTCTAAATCCTTTGCTAAAGATTTTATGATGAGGCATGGCATAGCTACAGGTGACTATTCTGAATTTACGGATTATGAGGGAGCCTTAGCCTTTTGCCAGCAAAAGGATTTTCCTCTGGTCATTAAGGCAGACGGTTTAGCCTTAGGTAAGGGGGTAGCCATCGTTCAAAATCTGAGCGAAGCCAAGACAGTCTTGGAGGACTTTCTCTTGGACCACAAATTTGGCAAAAGTTCGGAAAAAATTATCATTGAAGAGTTTTTAAGGGGACCTGAGATTTCTGTCCTCAGCCTTTGTGATAGCAAAATAATTCTCCCCCTTAAATCTTCTATGGACCACAAGGCAGCCTATGACGGTGACCAAGGACCTAACACAGGTGGTATGGGTTGTATAGCAGCAAATCCCTACTTTACTCCAGCGGTCGCAGAAGATTTTCAAAAAAATATTTTAGAACCCACTTTGAAGGGGTTGAAGGTAGATGGCCTTGATTTCAGGGGCTGCCTCTTTTTCGGCCTGATGCTTACCGATAAGGGGTTAAAACTTTTAGAATACAATGCCAGGTTTGGTGACCCGGAAACCCAGGCAGTCTTGCCTCTTCTTAAAAATAAACTTTGGCCACTCTTAGAAATGACCAGTCAGGCCAAGCTAGACCAGGTTCGATTGGACTACCGTGACCTTTACAGCTGCTGTCTGGTGCTTGCAGCCGAAGGCTATCCTGAAAAACCTTATAAAGGGGGGAGGATTACTTATCCTGAGGGCCTTGAGGACCAACTGATTTTTGCCGGTGTCGGCGAAGACCAAGCTGGCTATTACAGTTCTTCCGGTCGTGTCCTCAATGTTTTAGGCTTAGGCTCTAGTCTCAAAGAAGCTGTTGACAAGGCCTACGAGGCTGCAGAACAAATTAAATTTGACCATAGTTTTTATCGAAAAGATATAGGCCGGAAGGCCCTGAGAGGAGACTAGGATGATTTACCGCATCTATGTAGAAAGCAAGACTGAAATTAACTCTAGCAGCCAGGACCTCCTGACTGAGCTTAGAGACCTCCTAAATATTGGAGACCTGTCAGGTTTGAGGATTTTAAAACGCTACGATGTTGAGGGAATCCCGGAAAATCTCTTAGAATCTGCAATACGTAATGTTTTTAGCCAGCCTGCCCTAGATGACCACTTTTTTGACCTTGAACTAGCTAAAGATGAAACTGCTTTTGCCGTAGGTTACCTCCCTGGCCAGTTTGACCAGAGGGCTGACTCGGCTGCTGTCTGTATTCAGATGCTAGCCCAGGTTGAAAAACCTAGGGTTAAATACGCTACGGTCTATGTTCTCAAAGGCCAACTGACTGAAGCGGCCATCAGTAAAATTAAAAACTACCTAATTAATCCTGTAGATTCAGAAGAGGTTTCCCTGGAATTGCCGACAAGCCTGGCTTTAAATACCGGTCAAGCTGCAAGCGAGGTCAGTTACTCCGGCTTTAACCAACTGGACGAAGCAGGCCTGAAAGACTTCTTACTTGACCATGACCTGGCTATGGACTTGGCCGACCTGAGCCTTGTCCAGAAATATTTTCAAGGTCAGTCCAGAGAACCTAGCCACACGGAAATAAAGGTGATTGATACCTATTGGTCCGACCATTGCAGGCACACGACCTTCAACACGGTCCTAGACCAGGTGGTGATAGAAGATGACAGGGTAGCTGATACCTATGCCGACTATCTTAAAATTAGAGAGAAAGTCTGCCCGAACAAACCGATCAGCCTGATGAATATGGCCACTATCGTCATGCGTAAACTAAGGGCTGAGGGAAAATTATCCCAGGTTGATATCAGCGATGAAATCAATGCCTGTACTATTAAGGTTAAGGTGCAACTGCCTGACAAAGAAGAGGACTGGCTCCTCCTCTTTAAAAATGAAACCCATAACCATCCAACAGAAATCGAGCCCTTTGGCGGTGCGGCCACCTGTATCGGCGGGGCAATCCGTGATCCCTTGTCTGGCCGAGCTTATGTGTATGCTGCCATGCGGCTTTCCGGCTGTGGTAACCCCTTGGAACCAATTGAAAAGACCTTACCGGGTAAGTTACCCCAGCGGAAAATTGCTCAGGGAGCAGCCCACGGCTACTCTTCTTATGGCAATCAAATCGGCCTTGCAACCTCTATTGTCGATGAATTTTACCACCCCTCCTATGTGGCCAAACACCTTGAGTGTGGGGCTGTCCTGGGGGCAGTTAAAGCAGACCAGGTTATCCGGGAGAAGCCGCAAGCGGGAGACCTGATTCTCTTGGTTGGTGGCCGGACCGGCCGTGATGGGATAGGTGGGGCAACCGGCTCATCCAAATCCCACCAGGTTGAGTCTGTCGAACTCTGTGGAGCCCAGGTCCAAAAGGGGAATGCTCTAGAAGAAAGAAAACTCCAAAGGCTCTTCCGCAGGCCTGAGGTCAGTCGGTCAATCAAGAAGTGTAACGATTTTGGTGCCGGAGGCGTTTCTGTTGCCGTTGGCGAATTGGCCGATGGTTTGGAGATAAACTTAGATGCTATTCCTAAAAAATATGCTGGGCTTTCGGCAACCGACCTGGCTATCTCTGAATCCCAAGAGAGAATGGCCCTGGTCATTGATCCGGAAGATTTAAAGCTGCTAGAAGCTGCCTGTGCTGAGGAAAATGTCGAAGCAACCGTAGTGGCCAAGGTTACCCAGGAACCGGTCCTTAAGATGATCTATCAAGGACAAGATGTCGTCTGTATCGACCGGTCTTTCCTTGATACCAACGGGGCTGTTAAATCCGGCAAGGTTAAGGTTACCAAAGTAAGGGAGACCGTTACTAGGACCCATGAGGGCCTGGAAGGTGGCCTGAGGGAACTTTTTTCTGACCTTAACCACTGCAGTAAGGCAGGCCTATCCCAACAATTTGACTCCAGTATCGGGTCAGGTTCCATCTTTATGCCTTTTGGGGGTAAATACCAGACAAGCCCTATCCAGGCTATGGTCAATAGACTGCCGGTTTTAGGCCAAGAGAGTTCGACCTGCTCGGTAATGGCTTATGGCTTTAATCCCGGCTTAGCAGAAGCTGATCCCTATCTAGCAGCCTATGTGGCTGTTGTCGATAGTGTCTGCAAGCTTGTGGCTGCAGGAGGTGACCCAGATCAGGTTCACCTCAGTCTGCAGGAATACTTTCCCTCACTCGGCTCTAATCCGGAAAAATGGGGGCTGCCTTTTGCGGCTCTAATGGGAGCTATCAGGGCCCAGCTTGACCTGGAGGTTGCTGCAATTGGTGGCAAGGATTCCATGAGTGGAACCTTTGAAGATCTGGATGTTATCCCAACCCTCATCTCTTTTGCTGTCAGCTTAACCGAGAGTCAGCGGGCAATTAGTCCTGAATTTAAAAAAACGGATAACTATATTTACCTTTTGGAAACTGATAGGGTCGACAAGGCTTATCTCAAGCAGGTTGAGGAGCTTCTGAGGACTGGTCAGATTAAAGCCGCTTATAGCCTAAGTAGCTCTTCCCCGGCCGAAGCAGTCTTTAGAATGGGCTTGGGTAACCGGATTGGGGCAGAAATTACGGCTGACCTTGATTTGGAGGGCATGTTCGCTCCTTCTGTTGGTGGTTTTATTTTTGAAAGCCAAAAGGATTTAAGAGCTTACCCGGGGCTGAAGTTGATATGTTTGGGTAAGACCTGCCAGTCATACCAGTTGACCTATCAAGGCGATAGGGTAGACCTAGCTGAATTAGAAAAGCTATACCAGTCGAGACTGACGAATATTTATCCAACCCATACAAAGACAGACCAGACTGAGGTTCCCACTTATGAAAATTGGGGCGAGAGGGTTAGCTTTAGCCGGCCCAGCCTCAAGACTCCTAAGGTCCTCATTCCAATCTTCCCCGGCAGCAATTGTGAATTTGATTCTGCCAGAGCCTTTGAAAGGGCAGGGGCTGAGGTTGATTTTTGCCTGGTCAAGAATTTGACTGTAGCCGGTATCGGTAGGAGCATTGAGGACTTCTGCCAAAAATTAGAAAAATCACAAGTTCTCTTTTTACCGGGAGGCTTTTCCGGAGCAGATGAGCCAGATGGGTCGGCTAAGTTTATCACCTCTTTTTTACGCAACCAGCAGTCAGCCGATGCCATCACCGGTCTCCTCAAAGAAGAGGGCCTGATTCTAGGTATCTGCAACGGTTTCCAGGCTTTAATTAAGCTAGGTCTCCTGCCTTATGGGAAGATTTTAGAAGCCGACGCTGAAATGCCAACCCTAGCGACTAATAAAATCAAGCTCCACCAGTCAAGGATCGTGAATATCAGGGTAGCTAGTAATGCCAGCCCCTGGCTCAGCCGGACCAAGCCGGGTCAGGTTTTCCAAGTCCCAATTTCCCATGGTGAAGGTAGGTTAGTCGGCCAGGTTCCAGCTAAGCATGTAGCCTTCCAGTATTGTGATGACCAAGGAAAAGCTAGTTGCGATATTAAGTATTGCCCCAACCATTCCCAAGATGCGATAGAAGGTCTCATCTCTGCCGATGGACGTATTTTAGGTAAGATGGGTCATAGTGAAAGGTTAGGGCTTGATTGCTATAAAAACGTACCCGGTAACTATGATATGGGGATTTTCAAAGCGGCTGTCGACTACTTTAGAAAAGTTTAAGACCCCTAAGGTCTTTGATATGATTCAATCAACCAAGCCCCTGTCTTGCCAAAAGAGCTCAATTTCTTGGCAGAGATCCTGGGCTTGGTTAAAATTTTTAACCTGCCAGTCAGAAGGATAGATTCGTGACCAGTCAGGATTGGCATAACGGTCATCAATCAGGATGGCAAAACCAATATCACTCTCGCTCCGGATCAAGCGTCCTACTGCCTGTTGAACCCTGTTGAAGCCGGGATACTGGTAGGCGTAGGCCCTGCCGTATTCAAATTTTCTGGCGTAGTATTCTGCCATGAGATCTCTTTCGGGTGAGGGATTGGGTAATCCCATACCGATTACAAAAACCCCGCTCAGTTTTTCACCCTCTAAGTCAACCCCCTCGTTAAAGTGACTGCCAAGGACAGCAAAGGCTAAGAGGCTTTTCTGACCGTAATGGTCAAACCTAGCTAAGAATTCTTGCTTTTGCAACTGGGTCATGTGTCTAGTCTGAAAGAGGTAGTCCTTACCACTATTTTTGAAATTTTTCTCAATCAGACTTTTAATTTCCGCTAGATATTTATAAGAGGGAACAAAGATGAGGTAATTGCCTGTTCGAAAACTGCTAGCTTGGTCAACAAACTCAGCTATCGGCCTCAAAGTGCTCTCTCGGTCCTTGTAACGTACAGAATAAGCAGTTAAGGCAGCCAGTAAGCGATTATCTTGATCAAAAGGCGAGGCCAGGCTGAGTAGCTCTGCTGGGAAATTCTTATAATCATAGTTCAAAAGACTATGGTAGTAATTCATAGGTGATAGGGTAGCCGAAAAAAAGATGGCAGGGTGGTGGGATTTATAGGTTTTGGTTAGATACTTAGCCGCATCTAAGGAGAGAAGGTAGCAGGCATGACCTTGTTTAGGGTCATGCTTAAATACGGTAATATAAGCCTCATTATAATAGTAGTCAGCCAGTTTACAGAAAAAAACCAGGTCAAACCAAAAATCTAAGACTTCCTTCCGGCCATCAAAGACCCTTTGTTCGTCTAAAAAATCTTTGAGAAGGCCGGATAAACGGTGGACGGAATTTAGCAAAAGGTCCGGTTTTGCCCTGACGCTGACG
>CAMYEY010000015.1 GCA_947254895.1 uncultured Clostridia bacterium | reverse complement strand
GGCAGCGTCAGATGTGTATAAGAGACAGGAGTGTGCTTATCTCTCTTTTAGTCGTCAGCATGTTTGTTATCTTTTATAACAGAATTTTTTCTGTGACTTTTGATGAATCTTTTGCCCAGGCAACTGGCATCAAGGTATCCACCTATAATACAATTATTGCAGGCCTTACAGCCTTGGTGATAGTGCTAGGCATGCGCCTTATGGGGGCCCTCTTAATCACGAGTCTTATCGTTTTTCCTGCCTTGACAGCTATGCGGCTTTGTAAGCAATTTAAAACAGTAATCATCAATTCTGCTGCAGTTTCAGTCGTCTGTTTGTGGCTGGGTGTGATTATCTCTTATGTGTATGCTACACCTACGGGTGCGAGTATTGTTATTTGCAATATTATATTCTTTCTGATTTATTTTGCTTTGCAAAAATTGCTCGAAAGGGGACAAAAAATAGGAAAAAAGAAATAACACAGATAGCTTACGAAGATAAGACTTGTATCAGTGAATTTATAGTTGATATGCTTTTGACCTATAGCAGACAAGTGAAACTTGCCTGCTATTTTATTTTTGATAACTATTGAGACTAAAAGTGGGTAGTTTTCTTTTTCTTGTTATCCTTAACTCTGACGTAGACATGCTTAGAGTTACTAGGACCTGTACCGGCATCTCTGATATCAATTTCAAAATCATCAATGGCATCAAAGAGAGAGGTGAGTTTATTAAAGCCATAATTTCTGGCGTCAAATGAAGGTTGCTTTTTTACAATCAAGTTGCCGACTTCACCCAAGTAGGCCCAGCCATTATCGTCTTCGACATCCTTGATGGTTTGACTGATCAAACGGATAGTCTTTTTATCAATCGTCTGAATGGCCCGCTTTTTCTGCCGATGCGGACGATTGCTATCGGACTTTGTATCACGCTTTGACTTACTCTTATTTGTATCTTGAAGGCTATCTTCCGTATCGTCATCATCTTCATCCAAAATTTCTAAGAAGATAAAACGGTCACAGGCAGCTATAAAGGGGGTAGGTGTTTTTTGCTCACCGATACCATAAACGATTTTTCCTGCTTCGCGTAATCGGGTGGCTAGCTTGGTAAAATCACTATCCGAAGACACTAAGCAAAATGCATCAACTTTTTCAGCATAGAGAATATCCATGGCGTCAATGGTCATAGCAGAGTCTGTAGCGTTTTTTCCGGTGGTGTAATTAAATTGTTGAATGGGGCTGATGGCATAGTCTAAAAGGACTGTTTTCCAGCCACCTAGATTTGGTTTGGTCCAATCTCCGTAAATTCTCTTGATTGTGGGGGTGCCATAACGGGCGATTTCCTCTAACATCCCTTTAACATAATGGGAGGAGATATTGTCAGCGTCAATCAGGACGGCTAGACGAACATCTTGTAATGATCTATCTTTTTCCATAAGTACCTTCTTGTTTCATTTGTATCCGGAAAATTAAGACTTAAGCCAGGATACATTCAATAATGCTATATTAACATACAAAAGCATCATTAATGATGTATAATTAGACCAGTATTCAAGTAAAATTTGAGCGAAATAGACAAAAGGGGAGGTTCTTATGGCTTTGAAAGTTGGAATGTTAACAAGTGGTGGTGATTGTCAGGGCTTAAACTCTGCCATGCGAGGCGTTGGTAGGGGCTTACTGAATAGCGGTCAAGAGGTCAAAATTCTGGGCTTTCTAAATGGTTATCACGGCCTTATGTATAGCAATTATCGCCATATGACTGATGTCGATTTTGCTGGAATATTAACCTTAGGCGGA
The DNA here is from genome assembly GCA_947254895.1 of uncultured Clostridia bacterium. Lineage (GTDB taxonomy): Bacteria > Bacillota > Clostridia > Saccharofermentanales > DTU023 > UBA5436. The sequence continues at coordinate 21,146 of CAMYEY010000015.1, read as the reverse complement.
ACCATACTGGGGACTTCTCGTCAACCATTTAAAAGTATGAATGATCCTCTGAGGGAAAGTGAGCCTGAGGGTATAACCAAATTGGAGTCCATGCTGCAGACTTATGAGGATTTGAATCTGGACGCTTTAGTTGTCTTGGGAGGGAATGGTACCCAAAAAACAGCTAATCTTTTGAGTCAAAATGGCTGTAACGTTATTCATTTACCCAAGACCATTGATAATGATTTGTCGGGAACAGAGAGGACTTTTGGCTTTCAGAGTGCTGTTAATATTGCAGCAGAGGTTATCGATGGTATCCACACAACGGCTACTTCTCATGGCCGGGTTTTCATTATTGAATTAATGGGCAACAAGGTGGGGTGGCTTGCCCTCCACGCCGGTGTTGCTTCGGGTGCAGATGTTATCTTGATACCTGAGATACCTTATGATCCGATAAAAGTTGTTAAAGCCTTGCAGACTAGAGAAAAGGATAAAAAACGCTTTTCCATTATTGCTATCGCTGAAGGAGCCAAGTCGATTTCAGAAAGTGAAATGAAGTCAACGGAACTGGATGAGTATCGTCAGGGCGCAAATTCGGTTGCTTACCACCTGCAAAATCAGTTGTCAGACCTTATGGTTCAGGAGATTCGTTGCTGTGTTCCCGGCCATTTCCAAAGAGGGGGAACGCCATCAGCCTATGATAGGGTCTTGACCACCGAACTTGGCGTGGAAGGTGCTAGGGCTGTGCTCGAGGGAGATTTTGGCAAAATGATTGGTATGGAGTGCGGTAAGCCGGTCAGGGTTGAGCTTTCAGAGGTTGCTGGAAAAACAAAGAAAATACCACTTGATGATCCGGTGTTGCTTGCTGCAAGGCAGATGGGGATTTGCTTTGGCGATTAAAGATAGTTTAAGCCGGGTTTTTCAAAAAATCCGGCTTTGTTTAATGAATGGTCAGGATGAAGATAATTTGAATACCGAAGTAGAACAAAATATTGAATATTTAGCTGCAATTGAGCTTGGCTCCCATGAAGTTATCTTGGAAATTATGGAAGCTGGTCCCGGGGGTAAGCTTAAGGAGATTGAGTCACTTTCAAGGACTATAAATTTAGGGTCAGATAGTTATCGACTGGGCTACATCACTAACGATAATGTCCAGTTGCTACTTTCTACTCTTAGAGATTTTAGGAAGAAACTTGATGTTTATCCGGATGTAAAGATTAGGCTGGCCTGTACTTCTGCCATTAGAGAGGCCAGCAACAAAATGTTTATCTTAGACCAGGTCAGGAACCAATGTCGGCTCGATTTGGAGATCCTATCCAATCGAGAAGAATTATCAGGTATGATTCGGGCTGTACGCCATAAGATGTCTGATTTTAACGACAAAACCTTACAGCCGACTCTTTTACTTGATATAGGAGCGGGAAGCACTCAACTAACCTTGTTTGACGAAGGTAAGTTTGTATTTACTCAAAACATCCTACTAGGCTCCCTACGCGTCCGTGACAGGTTAGCAGTCTTAGAGCAACATACCTTGGATTTTAAGGCTCTGATGAGGGAATATATTTCGGGAGATTTAGATTACTACCGGTCTTTTGTACCTGTTAAAAAAGCCTATTCTAATTTTGTTCTGGTGGGTAACCTTATTTCCACTTGGCGTAGCCTTGCCAACCTTGAGATGGAGGGGACCGTCGTCTTAAGTCTTGAGTGTTTCAACAGTCTGTTTGACCAAGTTACCAATTCTTCGACTTTACAGTTGATGGAAAATTTTGAAATCTCAGAAGAACAAGCAAGCATTCTTTTGCCCATGTCTATGCTGATCAAAGAGGTTTTTGAGATGACCGGGCTCACAGAGGTTGTTTTGCCCGATGCCAGTCTGGCTGATGGTCTACTTGTTGAATTAGCTGAAAAGCAAGGGATTGTTGCTCGTGACCTCAGATCAGAAGAGGATGCGGAGAATTTTGCGAGAGAGATAGCTAAACGCCACTATACGAATCGTGATCATGTCATGCAGGTAGAAAAACTGGCCCTCCTCCTATTTGATCAGTTGCAGGTCCAGCATGGCCTTTTGCCCAGACATCGCTTTATACTGAAAATAGCGGCGATCATGCACAACATAGGTAAGTTTTTTAATGTCAAACAAGATGGAGACATAGCATATCAGTTGATCAAAAGTTCTGAACTGGTGGGACTTTCGGAAACAGAGATCGAAATTTTAGCCCTCCTGGTTAAATATCATTCGGAAAAACTTGAAAATATTTTGATGTGTGATCTTAGACTTTCGTCAGAAGACCAGTTAGTTTTGATTAAATTGATTATCATTCTGGCTCTGGCTAATTCACTTGATACAGGGCATAGGCTCAAGGTGAGAGGTTTGAGAACTGAGCAAACGAAGAAGCATATAACTGTCTTTCTTGAATCAGACCAAGATTTAACCTTGGAATCCTGGAGTGTTCAGAGACCGGCTGCCTATTACAAGGAAGTTTTTGGCAAGGAGTTGAGATTTATCATCCAAGATAATCGTGGTGCTTTTCTAGGATGATAGATGATAATAAGTAACATAGTCATAGGCATGGTGCGATAGGAGAAAATATGCAGTCTGATATAGTCAATGTTGCAGAACAATATTTCTTGCAGGAAAGACCTGAGTATAAGCTCAAGGGTTCTCGGTTTATAAACAGAGAGCTCAGCTGGCTAGACTTCAATCGTAGGGTTCTAGAGGAAGCACGAGATGCAAACAATCCCCTCTATGAAAGATTAAGCTTTTTAGCAATAACAGCTTCTAATTTGGATGAGTTTTTTATGGTTAGGGTGGCATCTCTACATAACTTAATTGAATCCGGTTCTGTTAAGAGAGACCTTTCCGGTTATACACCTCAAGAAGGTCTGGTTAGCCTTATGGACCAATGTCATAAGTTTTATAAGGAGCAGTACAACACGCTTAATAAAGAGATTATGCCGGCCTTGGCTGCGGAAAATATTCAGCAACTCACCATGGCAGATCTGACGGACGAAGAGCACCTCTATCTGGATAAGTATTATGAGACCAGTATTTATCCTGTCCTAACCCCCTTGGCTGTAGATGCCGGTCGTCCTTTTCCCTTGATTCCTAATCAAAACTTAAATCTCTTTGTAACCTTTAGGGAGGGGAGCAGTTTACCCGGATTAATAGGAGAATCATCTTTTGCAATAGTAGAGGTTCCTACCGTCTTGCCTCGTCTGATCAAGTTACCCGGCTTATCTCGGAGATTTGTATTGCTAGAAAATGTTATTGCAGAATTTGTAGACCGACTCTTTTACAACCAGCAGATTGAATCCATAGCCTGCTTTAGAGTTATGCGGAATGCTGACTATGAACTTGATGAAGAAGAAATTTCTGATCTTATGGGAGAAATGGAGGATATTCTACGTCAAAGGGAAAGAGGAAATGTCATCAGGTTAGAAATTGAAAAAAATGCTGGTAAGGTGGCCCTCAGAACTTTACAAGACTTGATGGGGGTAAATGATCAGGCGGTTTTTCGCATTAAGGGTCCCATTGATCTTAAATATACCAGTAAGATCAGTAAACTATTTCCCAATGATGCATTACATTACCCGGTATTTTCAGGACAGCTTTCCCCCGGCTTTGCAGGTGCTGAAGACTGTGATTATTTTTCTGTGATTCGGCAAAAAGATCAAATCCTTCACCATCCTTATGAATCTTTTGATCCGACTATCCGAGTTATCAAACAAGCTGCCGAAGACGATAAGGTACTGGCTATCAAGCAAACTCTATATAGAGTTTCTGGACACTCGCCCATCATAAAGGCTTTGGCTGAAGCGGCAGAAAATGGTAAACATGTTATGGTGCTAGTTGAGTTGAAAGCTCGTTTTGACGAAGAAAATAATATTAATTGGGCTCGCCGGTTAGAAAAGGCCGGTTGTCATGTAATTTATGGTTTAAAAGGTCTAAAAACTCACAGTAAAATTACTTTAATTGTGAGGCGGGAGGAAAATGGTATACGGCGTTACACACATCTGGGGACAGGGAACTATAATGACCAGACAGCTAAGATATACACTGATTTTGGCCTGTGGACAGCGTCTGAGCAGATTGGACAAGACGCCACGGATTTTTTCAATATGATCTCTGGTTACTCTATTCCAATGGGCTGGAAAAAAATTATTCCGGCACCGCGTTGGCTAAGGAAGGAAACCTTGGCTAGAATTAAACAGGAAGAAAAACATGCAGAGGCTGGGCGCCGGGCGATCATCGTGGCTAAAATAAATTCTTTAGTTGATGAAGAGATTATAGATGCCCTATACAGTGCCTCCCAAGCCGGTGTCAAAATTCGCTTGATCGTTAGGGGGATATGTTGCCTAAAAGCTGGCATTAAGGGACTTTCGGAAAATATAGAGGTCAGAAGTATTATCGGTCGTTTTTTGGAACATAGCAGAATTTTTTACTACTATAATGATGGTAGGGAGGATATCTTTTTGTCGTCTGCAGATTGGATGCCGAGAAATCTCAACCGCAGAGTGGAAATACTTTTTCCAGTTGAAGATCAGGACTGTAGACGAAGGGTTTTGGAAGTCTTAGAGGTTCAACTCTTGGATAGCGAGCGGGCAAGAATTATGCAAGGAGATGGAACCTACCAAAGATTTAATTTACCTAAAGAAAATTCGGCCAGGATGGATTCACAAAATTATTTGATGGAGTCTGCCATTAAAGCTAGCAAGCAGTTTGATCACACGTCAATCGGGACAGATAGTTACACCCCTTTGATGTCACCCCGGGAAGTCTAGTGGGGTTTGATTTTAAGGCTGTAAAACAGTATATTTGTCAAGGCAATATATGGCTATAGATATTATTGATCGTGATGGTCCGGGCCAGGGTAGCCTGGATGGATTAGTGGAGGAACTATGGATAAGCAAGCAATTTTAGTTATCTTGGCTGCCGGCATGGGGTCTCGCTATGGTGGACTTAAGCAGATGGACCCCGTTGGCCCAAATGGTGAGCTGGTCATAGATTATTCGCTCTTTGATGCTTACCAAGCAGGATTTCGTCGTGTCATATTCATCATAAAAAAAGAGATAGAAGAAGATTTTAAAGAGATTATTGGCAAAAGAATTGAAGATTATTTTTCGGTTGAGTATGCCTACCAATCCCTCGATGATTTGCCGGAGGGCTATAAAAATCCTGAGGGGAGAAGTAAACCTTGGGGGACATCACATGCCTTACTGGCAGCTAGGGATCTCATTGATAGTCCTTTTTGCGTCATTAACGCTGATGACTATTATGGCAAAGAGGCTTTCCAGATAGTTCATAGTGAACTTATTAATATGTCAAAGGCTAAACCTCAAGACAAGCCGCAATATATTATGGTCGGCTATGAGTTAATGAAAACTTTGAGTAAGTATGGTCACGTTGCTCGAGGTATTTGTGATGTTGATAGCCAGGGTCGCCTTGTAAATATAGTAGAACGAACAAGGATCATTGAAAAAAATAATTTAGCCTTTTTTACAGAAGATGACCAAAGTTGGCAGCAATTAGCGGATGAAACGACAGTTTCCATGAACTTTTGGGGCTTTGACCCATCTCTGATTGCTTATTTAAAAGCTGGTTTTCCTGAGTTTTTAGACCAGGCTTTGCAATCAAATCCGCTCAAGGCAGAATATCTGCTTCCAACATCTGTAGGCCAGTTGGTCAAAAAAGACTTGGTTGAAGTTAAGGTCCTAACCAGCCCTGATCAATGGTACGGGGTTACCTACCACGAAGATAAACCTCAGGTTCAGGCAGCCATTAAAAAGATGGTATCTGAGGGCAAATACAACAGTCCATTATGGGAGAATATGAATGCTTGATTATAAGTCAGAAGTTAGTCAGCTTTTAGCTGCTTGCAGTCCTTTATCAGAGTCAGAAATTAAGGAGCTATTAGAGATACCTCCCCAGGAGCAGATGGGGGATTATGCTTTTCCGTGTTTTCGTTTAGCAAAGCAGATGAAGCAAAATCCTGTTGAAATCGCCCAGGGTATCAAGGAAAAAATCGATAAACAGGATAAGGAATGGTTGGCCGAAACAAGGCTGGCAGGTCCCTATGTGAATTTTTATATCAAACAGGGCTTTTTTGCTAAGGATGTTTTGGGAGATGTTTTAAAACATGGTGAGAACTTTGGTAGATCCCAAGAGGGACAGGGTAAAAATGTCATAGTGGAGTATTCTTCTCCTAATATTGCTAAGCCCTTCCACGTCGGTCATGCCTTTACCACTATTTTGGGGCAGGCTATTGCAAATATATATGATGCCCTAGGCTACCATGTCATCCGGATGAATCATTTAGGCGATTATGGTACCCAGTTTGGTAAGCTGATTGTGGCTTGGCGCCTATGGGGGGATGAAGATGCTCTCGAAAAAGAACCGATCAAAGAACTGACTAGGGTCTACGTTAAGTTCCATAGCCAAATTGAAACTCAACCGGAACTCGAAGATGAAGCAAGAGAAGCTTTTAAAAAACTGGAAAATAAATGCCCCGAAGAGGTTCACCTATGGCAAAAATTTAGAGATATGAGCCTTGTGGAGTTCAACCGCATTTACGAGCGTATGCACATTGCATTTGACAACTATAATGGTGAAAGCTTTTACTCCGATCAGATCCCGGAAGTTGTTGAATGTCTCAAAGAAAAAGGACTTTTAGTAGAAAGCCAAGGAGCTCAGGTGGTTGACCTGGAGGAATTTGGCCTTAATCCTTGTATTATTCTGAAATCTGATGGTACCAGTATTTATGCTTCACGTGACCTGGCAGCTATTTTATATAGGGCTAGGACTTATGATTACTATAGAAATATATATGTTGTCGGTCTACCTCAAAGCAATCACTTTCAGCAGATTTTTGCTGTTCTTAAAAAGGCCGGTTTTGATAAGGCTGACCAGAATGTACATGTCGGCTTTGGAACTGTAAAGTTTAAAGAGGGCGAGTTTTCCACCCGGAAGGGGAATATCATCCTCTTAGAGGATTTACTCAACGAGAGTGTGGCCAAGACTAAAAAAATTATTATCGAAAATAACCCGGGCATGGATCGGTCAGAAATTGAAGCAACTGCTGAAGCGGTAGGTCTTGCTGCTGTGAACTATACCTTTTTAAGAAATAGTAGAGAAAGGGATATTTTCTTTGATTGGTCTGAGATTTTAGACTTTGAAGGCGATACAGCTGCCTACCTGATGTACACCTATGCTAGGGCTCAAAGTATTCTACAAAAGGCGGATAGGACTGATCTGGATTTTAACAGCGCTGATTTTACCTGCTTGACCGAAGCAGAGGCCTTTAGCCTCTTAAAGGACATCTATGCTTATCCCTCCACTATAGTTCAGGCGGCAGAAGAGTATGAACCTAGTGTTCTGATGCGGAGAATATCTACCCTGGCTAGAAACTTTAATCGTTTCTACCATAACACGCCTATACTTAAAACGGATGATGTCGTCCTTCGACGGGCCCGATTAGGTCTAGTCCAGGCAGTAGCCCAGGTTTTATATAACGGTTTAAGTATAGCAGGAATAAGGCCTGTTGACCGGATGTAAGTCATGCTCCAGGCCTTTTCTGATCTCCACTATACACGACCCGATTTTGCCTGCTTGTTAGATAGTTTTAAACATCTGAATAAGCTGCTTGATACAGTTAAAAAAGACAAACAAAAAACGATCATAGAAGCTTATAGAGACTTGTCTCGACAGTTTCTGGAGGCTCTCTCAATGGTAGAATTGGGGCGAATAAGGCTAGCTCAAGATCCGGATAATGAATATTTAAATCAAGAATTGACCTTGGCCCGAGAGAGGCTTGACCGAGCAGAGGCATGTTATCTTCAAACTTTTAGCCTCATGGCCAGAAAAGCTATGGATTTTTCAGAAGACAGGTTGGAAAATTCAGCAATCTTAAATGAGGCCAGGCGGGTTGCACGCTGCTATGGACAGGTTCAACCGGAATTGTTAAGGTCAGAAAAAGACTTGGTTAGGGAATATGTAAGTTTTATGACGAACTTACATGTTAGTATCGTCTGTGACAATATAAGTGACCGGATTTCTGATCAAAGCTTTACTTCTAAAAACTGTAAGGTGTATTTGGCAGATGTGGATAATTGGCTGCGCCAGGCTAGGGCTGAACACAGACGTAAGCTTTATTTTGAAATGGCTGCTAAACTTAAAGAATCTGCTGGTCAGGTTACTGCAAACTTTGTCCAATTAACAAAAACTAGGCGAGAGCAAGCAGAAATCACGGGCCTCGATTATTATAATTTTATTCATCAGAGTCAAAAAGGCTACGGGTATTCTCGGGAAGAAGTACGTAAGTTTAAAGATAACTTGAAGCACTATTTTTTGCCCATCGTCCAAGAAATTAAACATCTCAGAGATGAGCGCTTAAATGATGGTGACCCTTATTTTTACAATCAATTTAAGCTCGCCAAAAGAAATCCATCTGATTTACTCAGTGGTGACCAGTCTTTGGAACAGTCTGTTTTAAAAGCTTGTGAAAATATTTTTCGGGATAAGGATTCTTATGCTTTTACTATTGTTAGGGAGGGTTATTGGTCAGGTGATCCGGATTTACAAAGGCGTTTACATAAAAGTGTTATTCTCCTGCCGGGTTGGCAGATTCTCTTCATAGCTCTAGCCTTTCAACAGGATAGGGTTAGTTTAGACCAAGATTTTATTCATATGGGCCAGGCTCTTGCTGACCTTAGCGGCTTGACCAACCTTCAAGACTTAGCTTCTTTTAAACAATCAAATTTAGTACGAGAGCTTTCCGGTCTAGCTATGTTCTTCTTAGCGATGCGTCAAAGTAATATTTTTTGTGGAGAAGATTCTGAACTCTTTAACGACATCAATTTTAGTAACCTGTTAATGCGCATTCCTTATGATTTAGCAATTGATGACTTTGAAACTGAGATTTACAGGGCTGGTGGCCAAAGAGACTTAAATTTTGCCGGTTTGTGGCAAAAACAGGAAAGGAAATATAGCTTGAATCAAAATTATGGTCAGGATGGTTTCTTCTCTGAAGGCAATTTATGGCAAACCATGGATTGCTTATATGAAAAACCATGTCAGGCTTTAGACCGTGTCTTGGCTTTAGTTTGTATTTTAGCTGAAAGACCCCACCTTGATCGGCGCAATTCATTGGAAAAAAAGCTAAATAAGCTTCTCACTTCAAACCCAGATCTAACCTTTATTAAAAGGCTCGAGGTGTCTGGTTTTGCTTCACCCTTTGACCTCAACACAATGAGACGGTCGGCTTTTGCAGCCTGTGATATTTTGAAACTATAATGACATGCCTGATTTATGATAAGTCATTAATCATTTGGCCCGTTTATGGTATGATTTCCAAATGGAAATTGTTTTTGCAAGCCACAACCTAGGCAAGTTAGCAGAGATGAAAAAACTCCTCGACTTAGAGGGCTTTCGCTTGGTGTCTGTGGCAGATTTTAATTATCAGATGGATGTTGAAGAAACAGGTAAATCGTATTTAGAAAATGCTAGAATAAAAGCGGAGTACGTTCACCGCCTTTTACCTGAAAAAATTATTTTAGCTGACGATTCAGGTTTGTCCGTGGATCTTTTAGACGGTTATCCGGGTATTTATTCTGCCCGTTTTGCCGGGGAAGATAGTCCTTATTCTGACAAAATTCATCAGTTGTGGCATTTGTTAGATGGTACACCCAAAGACCAATGGACTGCCTCCTTTCATTGTGCCCTGGTGCTCATTTTTCCGGATGGCCGAGAGAAGAGTTTTGTAGGAAGTGTTTCCGGCTTTATCGCTGATCAAATGGCAGGACAAAATGGTTTTGGTTACGATCCGGTGTTTTATCTACCGGCTTACCATAAGACCATGGCAGAGCTGAGGCCTGAAGAGAAAAATCAAATTAGTCACAGGGCTTTGGCTGCAAAGAAACTGGGTGCGTTTTTGCAAGGGCAAGGGGCTGCAAAAACATGAAAAAGGAACAAGAAAAATTTTATTTAGTTAAGCGGGATGCCTTGCCTGAGGTGTTTTCTAAGGTAATGCAGGTTAAAGAGGGAATCAAAACTAAAAAATACCCCTCTGTTAATCAGGCGAGCAAGGCTGTTGGTCTTAGTCGGTCTGCCTATTATAAGTATCGTAATTCAGTATTTTCCTATCAGGGATCAGATTTAGCTGCTATTGATGTTTTCCAGCTTTTGATTGCTGTTGATTTGATTTCGTTAGATCAAGTCCTGTTTTTTTTTAGTGAACTCGACTTTTATTTGCTCAGCTTTCAACAAACTCCTATTTCCTATGGGACTTGTTCTGTTCAGGTGATTTGTCGGAAGAACACGAGGGAAAAGATAAGACGGCTTTTAGCTAAATTGGAGAATACGAGTGGTTTAATCAAGGTGAGCCACCAAGAACTCTATAACTAGAGATGGGTCAGCAGCAAAACGTGACAAAAATGAAAGGTAACAATGAGTTATAGAATTATATTTGAATCTTTTAAAATAAATAAATTAGAGTCAGCGGCTGTGCCAAAGATTTTGCTCGTCATCCTGATTGTGATTAGGTCTTTGATGACTATGGCACCGGTAGGGGATAGAAACTTTCAGTTTCTGGACTACTATCTCAACCGTAAATTTTTAGATAGCCTTGAACTTGTTTTACCGACATGGGGTAACATACAAGTACTACTTGTATATCTTGTGGGAATGTTTTTATCTGCATGCTTGGGGTTACTCTATGCTGATTGTTTTATTTTAGAAAATGAAAAAAGAAGGCGGACTAAAAATAGTCTTGCCCCTGGTGATATCTTTCTGATACCGGTGAATAAAAATTTTGCCGACCGAGCCGTTAGTCAGGAGTCCATCATGGATCTTTTGGCGACCAAGGTTGTCCCTTCCAGTTTTTTTAGAAATGACTTGCATCCTCAACGGAGTTATTTTAAGGTTGCGTTAAAAGATCTCCTGACAAGGCTTCCGGCTATGATTGCTTTTTCAATATGCATGTTGGCCATCTTTACTTTCTCAACAGCATTTTTCATGATACCATTTGTCGTCTTGGCCATGATCCTCTTTTTTACTCCTCTAAACTCACTCTATGCGAGGAACGGCCTGGTTCGGTCAATGGAGCTAAGTCATGCTCAAACCAATGGTGTGAAGTTTTCCATGTTTTTAAATTTTTTGATGCAACACTTTATTTTTGGTATGGTCAAGAATATCTTGGCTGCCTTTTTATTGGATTACCATTATAGCTATTTAATTATTGAAAGTTTTCTTTTTGCCCTTCAGATCTTGGCAGTGGCTAGGCAATATGCCATTTTTTATCAAATTGTGGCCTTGAAGCAGCCTTATGAAGCAAAGGCTAATTAAAGAAAGGTCTGGGATATGCTGGAAATAGAACAATTACAGTTAGAAGTTGAGAAGGCTAGAGAGCCTCTGGAAAATTTAGCAAAGTCACTTAAGCTTACAGAGAGCGAGAGAAAGATATCAGAGCTTGAACTCAGGTCATCTGAACCGGGATTTTGGGATGATATAGACCGAGCACAAGAGATTCAAAAAGAAATAACTCAACTTAAAAAGAAGTTAGGACGTTTTGCTAAAACTAAGGAAAGTTTGGAAAATGTTGCTGTCCTTTGTGAATTGGCTGAAAGTGAAAATGATGACTCGCTATGGCCGGAAATTGAATCTGAGTACACTCATTATCAAAAAGAATTTAACCAGCTTAAGATGGAAACCCTCTTTACTGATGAATATGATAGCTCTAATGCGATCTTAAGCCTCCATCCGGGAGCAGGAGGGACTGAGGCTCAAGACTGGACTCAGATGCTGTATAGGATGTACGTACGCTGGGCTGAGCAGCATGATTTTGAGATTAAATTATTAGATTATTTAGACGGCGATGAGGCTGGAATTAAAAGTGTTACTTTTCAGGTAAATGGTGATAACGCATATGGTTATCTTAAGTCTGAGGCGGGGGTACACAGGCTAGTTCGCATTTCGCCGTTTGATTCCTCAGGTCGGCGTCATACCTCCTTTGCATCTGTTGAGGTTATGCCTGAACTGGATGATTCTATTGAAATTAAGATCAACCAAGATGACCTCCGCGTAGATGTTTATAGATCATCGGGGGCAGGAGGTCAGCATGTTAATAAAACGTCATCAGCTGTTCGAATAACGCATATTCCAACAGGCATAGTCGTCGCTTGCCAAAACGAAAGGTCGCAACTACAAAATAAGGATACAGCTATGCGCATGCTGAGGTCAAAGCTCTTTGCCTTGGCCCAACAGGCCCAAGCTGAGAGAGTTGAGGATCTGCGAGGGGATCAGCTGGAGATAGGTTGGGGAAGTCAGATACGGTCTTACGTGTTTATGCCCTACACTAAGGTTAAGGATCACCGAACAGATTATGAAACCAGTGATGTTAGTGGGGTTATGGATGGTGACCTAGATGAGTTTATCAATGCTTATCTGATTAAACAATCATCTGCTAAAAACTAGTTTTGTTTGTCTTAGGCACAGTTAGAAAGTGGAAAAGCGTGAAAGAAAAGATAAAAATAGCGATTTTTGGCGGATCATTTGATCCCTTCCATGTAGGTCATAGGAGGGTTGTTGAGGGTCTGGTAAGGCTGGGTAAATTTGATAGGATTATCGTAATGCCTTTGGGCCTTGCTCCTCATAAAAAGCAATATATGACACCGGCGGGATATCGAACCGAGATGGCTAGGTTGAGCCTGAGAGACCTCCCCGGGGTCGAGGTTAGTGATTACGAAATCAACCGTCCTGGCAAATATTCTTATACAGTTGATACCATTGACTACTTTAAAAAAGAGACCAAGTTAGATTACTTCCAAGCAAAGCATAGCAAGGCCAGAAAAAAGAAAAGTAAAAGGGGAAAGGTCAGAACCGTACGAGAAGAACAAAAGTTTCAGGCTGATCTCCTGCAAGAAATAATAGGCTCCAACCTTAAGGTGAAGCTTTACCTGGTATACGGGTCAGATGCTTTGGATACGATCGAAAGCTGGCATGAGCCAGCTCATCTTATGAAGTCTGCTAATCTTTTAATTTGCCGGAGAGGGGGAGAGTCCATAGACCATATGCAGGTTAGGGCGGACTATCTTAGGACACGGTATGGAGCTAAGATTAAGTTCTTCGATATAGACGAAACCACAATGTCCGCTACTGACCTTCGACAGCAAATTGTTCAAGGCGAAATACCTGACCAGGCATTGTCGACATCGGTCGAAAAATTTATCCTTAAAAATGGTGTTTATAGACTCCGAGAAGATATGACTTACTTGAGTCCGGCAGAAAGGGTAAAACTTGGAGTTTATGAAAAAGAAGTGAGAAAAATGGTTTCGAGGTCCAGACTTATTCATTCATTAAATGTTATGCAATATGCGGTCCACCTAGCACGGTGTCATGGATATGATCTGTTTAAGGCTGCGGTTACCGGAATGCTTCACGATATAGCAAAACAAATGGATATCAGCAGGCAGTATCGTTATGCCACAAGGATAGGTAAGCTTTCACCCATCAACAAAAACATAGCCCACGGGCCTGCCGGTGCCTACTACATTAAAAAGTTTTTGCATGTTGGAGATCAAGAAATCCTTGATGCCCTTGTGTTCCACACTACTTCTCGTCCGGCAGCGACTACGCTTGACAAGATTATCTTCTTAGCCGATAAGTTAGAATATGGTAGGCCCTTTAAAAATTTAGAAAAGATTCGCCAAGCGGCTGATCATGATTTGGATCAAGGTATGCGCTATTGTCTAGCAGAAGTGCGAGAGGCCCTGGCCAAAAGATCTAAAATAGGCCATCCTATGACTATGGCTGCTATTGACTATCATGATGCGCAGTTGGGGATTGAAGAATAAGAACTTTAAAAACGAGATACCGGTATTTCAGACTATTAAAGATATAACGAGAGGTGACTAATGGATAAAAATGTAAAGTTCATTGAACAGCTCAAGGATGAGATTACGAGAGCTTTAGAAGAGAAAAAAGCGATTGATGTAGAGGTTTTGCCTGTAGCAGATAAAACAATTCTGGCTGATTACTTTATTGTTGCAAGTGGTAGTTCTAATACACAAGTTAGGGCTTTGTGCGATGAGGTCATGTATGAGGTTCAAAAAAATTTAGGGGTTGAACCTGCTAGAAAAGAAAATGATGAGAACAACCGATGGAATCTCTTAGATTATCAGGACGTTGTTGTTCATATTTTTCACCAAGATGAAAGAGAATTTTATCAACTGGAAAAACTTTGGCACGGTCCGCTGAACCGCAATATTGTTGATTAACAGAAAACTGATCACATTAGCGTTAGTGAGTCTTTAACTTTTTACTAGCTTTTTCTAGCTTGTAGTAGGCTTTTGCATTTTCTTTTTGTTTAGAATCTTCCTAGATAGTAGGAGGAAAAACAAATGCTCAACAAAAAGTATAAAGTATTAGCCTTTATTTTAGCCTTGTTCATTTTAGTGTTAATATACTTCTTTCTTGAAAAGAAAAATATTGTTGGTAGTGCAGAGTTATTGAGCGAAACTCAAGCAAGTCTTTCGATAAGATCAGGGAGAGAAGAAACTGGTTCTTTGGCGGGGACTGGCAAAAGAATTTTAAAATCTCAAGAGACTGGTGAACAAGCGACAACAACCGATAAAGGAGGAAGTTCGCTTTTTCCTGTTCATATTATGGGGCAAGTCCAGAAGGCAGGGGTCTATTATGTTAATGAAAAAGCAATTTTAACAGATGTTATTGAATTAGCCGGTGGATTAACCGCCGAAGCAGATCTTATGCTAGTCAATCTGGCAGAGCCGATTAGTCCTCATCAGAAAATCTACATCCCAAGTAAAGCAGAGTTGGAAGATAATCTAGAAAAATACAAGGCTATCCTACAATCCGGCCAAGGAGATATTGCTAAGGGCCAGAACAAGGATACTCTTAAACATCAAGAAGGCCAAAAAGTTAATATAAACCGGGCTGATATGGCGGAACTCCAGACGCTTACCGGCATAGGTCCTAGTAGGGCGGAGGCTATCATTAGACACAGAGAAGAATATGGAGATTTTGTTCAGATTGAGGATCTTATGCTTGTGCCAGGTATCAAGGAAAATAGTTTTAAAAAGCTAAAAAACTCCATTACCGTAGATTAAGTCCGATAGGCTACAAAAGGATTAAGAATTTATGAAATTATCCTTTCTGACCATTTATGATCAAGGAAATGTATATAATAGATTGACATTAAAAATACTTTCACTAGGTTCTATGGCTTGGTCAGATAAATAACCAGTCCTAGTCTTAGTCAAGGCGTGAGGTTAAATGGTTTTTTCAAGTCTTTTCTTTATCTACTTTTTCTTACCCTTAAATTTGATTTTTTACCATAGGGCTAAGGACCGGAAGACTCAGAATTGGATAATGCTGACCTTTTCCTTAACTTTTTACTCGTGGAATGGTCCGCAATACCTTATTCTGATTACGTCGATGACACTTATAGCATGGTTGGCCGGTCTGGCTTTTGCCAGATATAGGCATCATACAAAACTTATTTTGTATGGAGCAATTGGAAGTCTTCTCGCTATACTTGGATTTTTTAAGTACACGGGATTTTTTCTGGAGACCATTAATTTTATAAGTCCTCTCAATCTGAAAATACCTGATATCGTCTTGCCGATAGGTATTTCTTTTTACACTTTTCAGCTCATCTCCTATGTTGTAGATGTTTACAAGGGAGAGGTTCAGGCTCAGACTCATTATGCCAATCTCCTACTCTATGCCAGCCTTTTTCACCAGTGTATAGCTGGTCCTATTGTTCGTTATAAGGATATCGCTAATGATATCTTAAATCGAAAAATTTATATTTCTGAAGTCAAACAAGGGATAAAACGCTTTTGCTATGGATTAGCCAAAAAGGCCATTCTGGCTAATGGCCTGGCAAACATTGCCGATGACTATCTTATTACCGATAATTATAAGGCCTTGTTGGCCCAACCAGCAGCGGCACTTTGGCTGGGAAGTTTAGCTTTTTGTTTGCAAATTTACTTTGATTTTTCAGCTTACTCTGATATGGCGATAGGGATGGGTTTGATGACCGGTTTCCACTACAAGGAAAACTTCAATTACCCCTATATAGCAAAGTCGATTACCGATTTTTGGCGGCGTTGGCATATTTCTTTATCAAGTTTCTTTAGGGACTATGTCTACATACCCTTGGGCGGTAACCGCCATGGTAATGTTTATATGAACTTACTGGTTGTCTGGCTTCTTACTGGTATGTGGCACGGGGCCAGTTGGAATTATATTTTATGGGGGCTTTATTACTATGCTTTTATTTGCCTAGAGAAGAAGCACTTGAGTGAGAGACTGCCAACTTGGCCAAAGGCTTTAGCCTGGCTTTATACTATGAGCGTAGTCCTTTTTGGTTGGGTTATTTTCAAGTTCGAAAATCTTGAGTTTTTATTAAGGGCAGTGATGGGCTTATTCGGCCTCAATGGTAATGGATTTTCTGATACCCAGGTCTACCTGACATTAAAAAACAATATTTTCTTACTCCTATTTGCTATCCTTGCTGCAGGAAGACCCTTTAGGGCCTGCCATGAGAGATTATCCAGGAGATATTCTTATAGCTTATTATTTAGGAAAATACTTTATTTTTATGAGGCGATTATTCCTTGGGGATTGCTGATCTTGTCAAGCCTAGCCCTTATAGGTAATAGCTATAACCCCTTTTTATATTTTCAGTTTTAGAAGGATGACGTATGCATAACTTACAAGAGAAACACCAACAGGCAGTCGGAAAGAATGAGAGCAGACAGGTGGGATCTCAACAGAAAAAATGGCCTGAACAATTTAAGCGTGAAGATAAGAGGGCTAGGGTGAAGGCTTTTAAGGTCCAGTTGAGTCTTTTCATGGGAACCCTTTGCTTTGTTTTTTTAGTTGGTTTGATGTTCCCTCTAAGACCGCTTGAATCCCAAGTCGAAAAGCGCAAGTTGACGGAGTTTCCGGCTTTCAATTTGACGGATTTTATCAACGGCCGCTTTTTTCAACAGGTTTCCACTTGGTATGCAGATAGCTTTCCTTTTAGGGAAAGTCTTATCAAATTAGATGCCGGTATTAAATCCTTATACGGCTTTAATTCGCAAAAAATTGTTGCTAACGTTAAAGGTAAGGCTGATGCTATTCCTACCGGATTAGCAGATCAGGAAATTTTAGAAAAGGCCGATAAGAAAAGCACTTTAACCGAAAAAGTAGACCTTGCTAAGAACCAGGGGGAAAAGGGTGAGAAAAATAAGTCAGAGGAGACACAGACCAGTGAACCGGATGGAGCCATCCATGATACACCCCAATTAGCCGGGAATGTCTATGTAGCTGGGGATACAGCTTTTAACTTGTTCTACTTCAATGAGGATACCGCTAATGCCTATATTAAGATGCTTGATTCGGCACAAAAGGCGGGCAAAAATTTGCAAATTTATAGCCTTTTGATTCCCACAAGTGTAGGTGTAAACCTAGACCCAGCGGCCCAACAGAAGATAGGTTCCTCCGACCAACAGGCAGCTTTTGATTATGTTAACAAGAGTATCAATAAGATTAACCCCCTGGTTAAGACGGTTGATGCTTTTACGAGTTTAAAGAATCATAACTCAGAGTACATCTACTTTAGAACAGACCACCACTGGACCCAGCTTGGGGCATATTACGTCTATTGCGAGTGGGCCCGTGTCAAAGGTGTACAACCGGTTGAGTTGAAAGAGTTAACCCATCAGGTTTTTGATAATTTTGTTGGCAGCCTTTACGCTAACAGCAACCAGGCTGCGTCATTGCTGAAAAATCCGGATCATGTTGAGACATATAGGGTCTCGTCAACAAATGCTATGACCTTTATTAACAAAGACCAGGAAACTGTCGATTGGAACATTATTACAGATGTCAGCGAGTGGAATGAGAGCTCAAAATACAATGCTTTTATAGCGGGAGATGAGGCCTTTTCTATACTTGATAATCCCAGCATTAATAATGGAGAAAATGTCATCTTAATAAAAGACTCTTATGGTAATGCTTTAGCCCCTCTCCTGATGGCCAACTATGATAAGGTTTTTGTTGTTGACTACCGATACTTCTATAAGGTTGAGAAGTATCAAAATCAGATTTTAAAGCTAGCAGAAGAAAACAATGTTAGAGATGTCATTATTTTGAATAATGCTGATGGGCTAAGTAATCCCTTTGTACCAGAGCAAATAACCAGCATGTTTGGCGGCTGAAATTAGACCTCTTTTTGTCAAAAATCTGGCTCAATGTTAGAATTAGACTCACAAACAGTTGATAAAAAGAGGTAGTTAACATGAGTTTTGCGGATAAATTATTTATAGAAAATTGCCGGGAAATCCTCCACAATGGTTTTGACCAAACCGGTCAGGAGGTTAGGCCACATTGGGCAGATGGAAGTCCGGCATACACCAAAAAAGCTTTTGCCTTGGTTAACCGGTATGACCTCAGTCGGGAATTTCCTATTTTAACCATTAGGCCGATTAACTATAGGGCGGCAATTGACGAGTTGCTGTGGATTTGGCAAAGAAAGTCCAACAGTGTGGATGATTTAAATAGCAAAATTTGGGACCAGTGGGCAGGTGCAGATAGGACCATTGGAAAGGCTTATGGCTACCAGATGCAGGTTAAACATCAATACAAGGAGGGGATGTTTGACCAGGTAGACCGGGTTCTATATGACCTCAAACATAATCCTGCTTCCAGAAGAATTTTGACTTCAATGTATAATTTCTCTGACCTTCATGCCATGAACCTCTATCCCTGTGCTTATAGCATGACTTTTAACGTAACAGGGAATAAGTTGAATGCTATTTTAAATCAGAGGTCGCAAGATATGCTTGTAGCTAATGGTTGGAATGTTTGTCAGTATGCTGTTTTGGTCCACATGTTTGCCCAAGTTAGTGGCTTTCAAGTTGGTGAGTTAGTCCATGTTATAGCGGATGCCCATATTTATGATAGGCATATTGATATTGTGGAAAAGCTGATCCAAGAGAAACAATATCCGGCACCAAACTTTAAAATTAACCCAGAGATCAAAAATTTCTATGACTTCAAAGTGGAAGATTTTACTTTTGAAAATTATGAAACGGGTCCAGCTGTCAAAAAAATCCCGGTTGCTATTTAACGAAGCCTATATTGTTTGCTAAGGACAAATAGACTGATAGATCAAGGAAAAGCAGGTAATGATTGCTATAGTTAATACAGATTTGAATTGGGGGATAGGTGCCAAAGGTAAGCTGCAGATTAGTATTTCTGCAGATCTCAAGCGTTTTAAAAGCATGACCATTGGTAAGGTTATTATCTATGGCTCCAAAACACTGGCAACCTATCCGGGACAGAAGGCATTACCTGGACGGAGAAACTTGGTCTTGACTAGAAAAAAAAATCTTCAGGTTGAGAATGCTGAAAGCTGCTCTTCTCTGGAAGAACTTCAGCATAAGATTGATAAATACAAGGAACTTTATTCTTATCGAGATCAAGATTTTGTTGTGGTAGGAGGAGCTTCTGTCTACGAGGCTTTGTTAGACCAATGTTCTGATATCTATTTGACTCGTACATATGCGGAGTTTCCTGCAGACTCATATTTTCCCAATCTTGATATGAAATCAGACTGGGAGCTGGTCGATCGTAGTGAAAAGATGCTGGATGAAAAAAGCGGCCTATCTTTTGCTTATTTGCATTATCAGAAACGCACCAGTTTCCCGTGAGCTAACGAGGAGGTGAGGTAAATGCCGACCTATGACTTGATGAACTGGCGGCAGAAAACTTTAGATGCTGTTTGGAAAGCAGGTTTCCCCACAGATTTTCTTAGAAATAAATCGCAATTGCTTAAGTTTATTCGCCTTTATCGTAAAAGGGGAGAAGCTGAGGTATACACAGTAGCGGATCCTGTTTCCGAAAACTATCTTGCCCTCCTATTTGTTGAGGCAGATTTCTTAGATAAGAAGACTCTAATTGCCCGTGTACTGGAGCTTGGAGAGCACGAGATTAGCAGGTCTAGTGATTTACGAGAAAGACTTTTTGCTTTAGGACAAGCACTCTATCAGCTCAATCCGGATTTCGTACAGATATTTTTGAAATGCCCTTTACCAGATCAAAAAGTCATACCAGGAAATACAGTTGCTTGTTTTTGGGGAGATGCGGTTTATCCTAATAAATTGGAAGTTTGCTATTTTGCAGCTGCAGATTTTATAGAGAAAAACTATTTCATCTTCTTATTTAAGGATCACCATGTTGCTGTAACTTGCCTAGAAAATAAGATCATAGGAGTTAACTTCATAAAACCGCGTGAAGTTATATCTGATTCAGAATTAAAAAAAGCTTTAGTGAGGGCATGTTTATTGAGTGATGAAGGGTGGATCGATAGTAATCGAAAGATACTTAAAATTTATTCCAAAACGAAGAGAATCAACCCAGATTTAGAAGTGAGGATTATTAGGCAATTCACAGATTACTTTTCCGGTCAGCTCCAGGAATTTGACCTGCCCTATGAACTTGTAAAAGGAACTCCCTTTCAAAGAAAGGTGTGGCAGGTTTTGACGAGGGTACCATATGGCCAGTCTGTATCCTATCAAGAAGTTGCAGAAGAAATAACGGGTGACCTTAGACAGGCGAGAGACCTCGCTAGGGCCGTTGGAGCAGCTTGCAGTAAAAACCCTATGGGATTACTTGTTCCTTGCCATAGGGTTATAGGTAAAGATAACTCTTTAACAGGCTTTGCTGGTGGTGTTTCGTTAAAAGCAGCTTTGCTTGATTTGGAATTTTTAAATCGGGGCTGGAAATGATTGAATTGTCAGTAAATAAAATTAATAAATGGGCTTGACAAATATTTTGGTCCAACATATAATGCCACTTGTGCCTTTCGCAAGTAAGCTTGTGATCATGCAGATTTGGTGGAATTAGCTCAGTTGGTTAGAGTGCCAGATTGTGGCTCTGGAGGTCGTGGGTTCGATTCCCATATTCCACCCCACTTTTTTTGCACATCAATTAAATATTGGGGTGTAGCCAAGCGGTAAGGCACGGGACTTTGACTCCCGCATGCGTAGGTTCGAATCCTGCCATCCCAGCCATATGATCCACTAGCTCAGTTGGTAGAGCACTTGACTTTTAATCAAGGGGTCCGGAGTTCGAACCTCCGGTGGATCACCAAATACCCTCT
>CAMYEY010000014.1 GCA_947254895.1 uncultured Clostridia bacterium | reverse complement strand
TTGTAAGAAAGGATGTTAAGGCCTGGGCTAGTAAACTCTGATCCTGGTCAAGAACAGCCAGTCTAGCTTGGGGCAGTTTGATGGCCGTGGTATCCGTGTTAACCTTAGCACTACTTATCGTTAGCAGAAAGATAAAAACAAAAATCACAACATAGCTTAAAATCTGTCCGGTTTTTTGCCGTAATATTTGCCAATATAAACTAAAGATTCTCATAACTTGTACTCCTCAAAAAGATAAAGCTGAAGCCGGCAAAAATGAGCAAATAGCTTAACAAGGATAGGGTGTAACTATAGTAGCGCTCACCTAGGCCCGATGAAGCCAGGGCATAAAGCCCCTTGCTCATCATACCAATGGGGTTAATCTTAAAAAGCCATGGAAAGTGCTGGGCAACAAGGCCGTTTATGTCACTCACCATCATGCCTGAGAGGGCCGCAAGCAACAAAGGAATGGCTATGCTGAGGCCACCCGCCAGTTTGGGTTTACCGGGAAAAATTGCGGCAATAAAACTACCGGTAAAGAGGGCAGACAAGTTGCCAAGCCAGAGCAGGATTAGGATCGCCAGGTGCTGGTCTCCAAAGTCGATTCCCCAGAGCCTGAGGTAGAGATAAAGCAAGCTGCAGGAGAGGAGGTTGAGCAGGGCTCTGGGTAAAAAGCAGGCAAGGAAACGGAGGCCTTTAGGCCGCGGAGAGCAGCTCGTCCTGCGACCAACTTGACTCTGGTTAGCAGCGATATGCTCAACAACAATGAGGCCTGTGTTCACAGGGAAGAAGGCCAGGTAGGCCATAAGGGCAAAAAGGGGAACCGTAGAAGGATTGACCGTCCTGACCTGCTGGTTTTCAACCAGGGTCAGCCTAGCCCCATAGATAAATTGTTGGGCCAGCTTGGTGCCATCAACAACCGGAAAGCGACCGGTCATAAAGCCCTCGGCAAGTTTGGTAAAATTGAGGTTTACTTGCTGATAGCTGTCTAACAACTGCTGTAAAATCTGAAGTTTGACCGTCTCCTCTTGGCTTGCAACAGAGTAATGTAGACCGGCTTCATCTTCATAGACAGCGGCAAAAATTTTCCCGACTTTTAAACTCTCCTCCGCCTCAGCAGGAGTCATCGTCTGATAATCCAGCCGGATCTGAAAGTTATTGAGGTCCTTATCTCCTCCGGAAGGATCTTGGCCTGAAACATTTGCTGAATCGGAACTTTTATCAGCCTCATCATCAAGTTCACTTTGTTGGTTCACCAAGTCCAAAAAATCCGTCAATCCTATACCCATAGGGGTGGTAAAGGTGCCAGCCGGAGATTCTTGATTGAACTCCGTTGGAGCCTTAGCGGGTTCCACCAGGCCAAGCCTTAGTTCTATCAGGACCTCTGCTTGAGGGACGATAATATTCCGTAGGGCCATAGTGTAGATTGTGGCCAAGATTAAAGGAAAGAGAAAATTCCAAATTAATACCAGCTTATTCCGGGAATAAATCTTAAATTCATAGATCATATCTGAAAGGATACTAGGCATCATCTCTCAACTCCTTCCCCGTGATCTCCAGGAAGACGTCGTTCAGGGTAGGCTTATCGGAAACTATGCTGACCGGTTGGACCTGACGTTCATCTAAAAAATGCAGGAGATCAAGTAACTGCAGGCCACCATGCTTAATCTGCAGGCTCAACTTGCCCGCCTTATATTCACAATTCAGAATATCGGGAAGTTGGGCCAGTTCATGCAAGACAGTCTGGTCCAGGTCATAAATGGTCATTTCAACACTGTTGGCCAAATTGGATGAATCAATAATCTCATCGACCGAACCTGTCACCAGTGCTTGACCTTTATCGATGATGACCAGGCGGTCACAGAGGTTCTCCACCTCCTCCATATAGTGGGTTGTATAGAGGATGGTCGAACCGGCGTCCCTCAGGTGCTTAATCCCCTCAATAATCCGGTTGCGGGATTGGGGGTCAACTGAAACGGTCGGTTCATCTAAGATGATTAATTTAGGCTTATGGACAATGCCACAGGCCAGGTTGAGCCGGCGGAGGAGGCCTCCCGAAAGTTTATGGGGCATGCGTTTACGAAATTCTTGTAGTTGGACAAAGTCCAAGGCCTCATCGACATAGGCTTTGCGTCGGGCCCGGTCCGGCACATAGAGGCTGCAAAAATAATCGACATTTTCGCCAACCGTCAGTTCGTCATAGACTGCTATTTCCTGGGGAACAACCCCAATTTTCTGTTTGATAGCAGTAGAATTTGCCTGCATAGTTTGGCCGAAAATCTTGATTTCTCCCTTTTCATATTTGAGGAGAGATAAGAGACAATGGATGAGCGTCGTCTTGCCTGACCCGTTAGGACCGAGTAAAGCAAAAACCTCCCCCTGCTTTACTTGCAGGCTCAAATGATCAACAGCCAAAAGATCCTTGTATCGTTTAACCAAATTATTTATCTCAATATCATAAGCTATGGTTTGCATAAAAACCTCCCTATTTTGCACCAAAGACGGATATTCTTTACGTCCTAAAAAGACCATCCTTCTCTTGTATCCAGTTTATGTGGACCGATTGAAAATAGAAATTTACGGATGTCAGTTGTTCATCCTTTTTTCTGTTGACAAATGTCATTTCTTTTCTTCTATAATAAAAAGAACTAGACTGGCAATGGAATTTAACCAAGTTTCTATAGGGATAGTAAAGTACCCTGACCAGAGAGGGGAGAAAGTTTGAAAAAAATCACAGTACTAATAGCCTTGATCCTGCTCCTCTATCTCAACTTAACCTGGCTCAAAAGCGATCAAGTTATCATGTTCTTTTACCTTGACCTGCTAGTGGGATTCGTCTTTTTTCTCCTTCTGGATAAATTTACACAGAATTTTCTTTCGCTTGGCTTGATCACACTTTTCTCCATCCTGTGTTTTGTTTTCCCTGTATTCCTGCCTGCCTTACCCCTCCTTTTGTTTGGCTTAGCTCAGCCCCAAAAAACCTGGCCGGCCCTTAGCCTCCTAGCCCTGCCACTCATTCAGACAAAACTGTCCCGACCAGCCTTGACCCTCAGCCTGGCCCTAGGCCTCTTAGCCTTGGTTACCAGCTATAATTTGCGGGAGTGGACAGGGGTGACCCAAAAATATTACCGTGACCAGGATGATTGGCGCGACCTTTACAGAACTTTGATCAGGGACAGGCGTAACCAAGACGAGGTTCATTTTTTAGAACAAAGGCAAGCTGTCCTGGCGGAGCGTAACCGGATTGCCCGAGAAATTCACGATAACGTAGGCCATAAACTGACTTCAGCAATCCTACAACTCACAGCCCTGGGAATCAAACACAAAGATGCTTCAGCAGACCTGACCCGGGTGGCTTCCGGTCTGGCCAATGGTATGGAGGAAATCAGGACCTCCGTCCATAAGCTCTACCAAAGTTCTCTGGATATCAAAACTGCCCTTGAGGACCTGGCCGACAACTACCAATTCTGCCCTGTATATGTATCTTGTGAAATTTCGACTGAACCCAGTAGCCAAAAGCACTACACTATCCTCATGCTGATCAGGGAAGCCCTCGCCAATACGGCCAAGCACTCTAATGCAGACCGAGTAGATATCTCGCTAAGAGAGACAAAACAAAACTATCAACTCAGGATTGCTGATAACGGACAAGAAAGGCCAAGCCAGCCTGCTAAGCTGCCCGGAATTGGCCTGATGAGTATGGACCAGAGAGTTAAAAGTCAGGGTGGTCAAATCCATATTTCAGATGAGCAAGGTTTTCGGATTTTTGTTATTTTACCCCTAGACCAAGCCTCTTCAGAAAGTAAGGTGAAGCAAGATGAAGATCATAATCATTGATGATGACCCTATAGTAGCTGATAGCCTCGCCCTTATTTTGGGTCAGCAAACGCCTCCGCCCGGCCTAGATCCCGTTGACGTCCTGGCCCTAGGTCATTCAGGTCAAGAGGCCATCGACCTCTATAAGGCCCACCGACCTGATCTCATTCTCCTAGATATCAGGATGGATGGCCTTGACGGGCTAGCTGCAGGTCAGAAAATTTTACAATTTGATCCTGAGGCCAAGATTCTCTTTTTAACGACCTTCCTGGACGATGATTATATCGTCAAGGCCCTCCGTCTGGGGGCTAAAGGCTACCTGATGAAAGCCAAAGTTGAACACATTTTACCGGCCCTCTTGGCCATCCAGCAGGGCCAGAGAGTTTATGGTGATGAAATTGCCGATAAGCTGCCGGGCCTCCTCCAGGAAGGAGAGAGCTCAGAGAAGCCTGTTAAGGCTCAGCCAGGTGGCCAAAGCGGAAAACTTGTTCCCTGGTCTCACCCCAAGCTTAACGCGCGTGAATGTGAGCTTGTCCGTCTGGTAGCCGAAGGTGCCAACAACCGGGAAATTGCTGCCCAACTCTATCTCAGTGAGGGCACTGTTAGAAACTACCTCTCAACCATCCTTAACAAACTGGAACTACGTGACCGGACCCAGCTGGCCATCTTTTACTACAAGGCCTTGTAAGTAACTAGATCCGAGATAAATCCAGTATCAAAAAAGGGTCACTAGGCCATATCACAGACCTAGAGGACCCTCTTTTTGTTTAGGCTACGTAGACCAGTCTTAAAGCCGGCCTAAGTGCCACTGATTTTAAAGCAAGAAGATTATTTAAGCTCTGTCTCTGCGCCAACTTCTTCCAGTTTAGCAGCAGCAGCTTCAGCTTCTTCTTTAGGCATATTTTCTTTAACAGCCTTAGGAGCTTCGTCAACCAAAGCCTTTGCTTCTTTGAGGCCGAGTCCGGTGATCTCACGAACAACCTTAATAACTTTGATCTTGGATGAACCTGCTGATTTCAGCATCAGGGTAAATTCGGTCTGCTCTTCTTCAGCAGCTCCGCCGGCTGCGCCAGGAGCAGCGCTTACAGCCATCATAGCTGCTGCGGAAACGCCAAATTCTTCTTCTAATAATTTAACTAAATCATTTAATTCCAGGACGCTTAATTCTTTTACTTCATCCAGAATTTTAGTAATTTTTTCACTAGCCATGTCTATTTCCTCCATACATGTAACTAATCGGCCCTTGGCCTTATCTGTAAATCTTATTCAGCTTCTGTTTCAGCCGGAGCTTCTTCTGCAGGGGCTTCTTCAGCTTTTGCTTCTTCTGCAGGTGCTGCAGGTTCAGCTGCTTCTACAGCTACTTCCTCAGTGGGAGCTTCTTCAGCAACTTTTGTTTCACCTTCAACCAATAAGTCAGCAACATTTTCCTTACCTGCTTCTGCTGCTTTTTCTGCAATAGCATTTAAGGTCATCGCCAAAGACCTGATTGGGAAGATTAAGCCGGATACCAACTGGCCATGCAAGGTAGTGACATCGGGAATGCTGGCCAATTGCATGACCTGTGCCAATTCAACCTTGGCACCTTCAACAGCACCACCCTTGATCTCCATCTTCTTGGTTTTTTCGGCATATTCTTTGCTGAGCTTAGGTGCGAGCACAACGTCTTCACTAAAAGCCAGGGCTGTTGGTCCCTTGAGTTCTTCTTCAAAACCTGTGATTCCCAGTTTTTCAAAAGCACGCAAAATGGTCGTGTTCTTGATTACTCGGTAATTCACACCGGCCTTACGGAAGGCTGTACGCATCTCGGTATCTTCAGCAACATTAAGACCCATGTAGTCGTTCAGGACGATGGACTGGGCATTTTTCAATTCAGCTGCTAAAGCATCTACCGCTTGCTTTTTCTTTTCCAAAATTTTTGGACTGGGCATTGAAATACCTCCTTTTTATATTTAAATACCCCTCACGCTAGGCGGAGGGGTAGGAGTTCTTTCAGTGCAAGGCGGGCTACATTTAGTTGTAATCCCACTTAGCTGGTCAGAAACCTAATCCACCTCGGCCGGAAATTATTATGCCACGAGGGCTCCGGCTGTCTTAGGCGTTGAGGTAATATTTATTTATTTACTTAAAGTTTAATCCAACTTGGGATTAACTTTCAAGCTTGGACCCATGCTGGTTGAAACAGAACAGGTCTTGATATAGGTACCCTTGGCACCTGATGGCCTTGACTTATAGACTGCATCAAGCAGGGCATTAAAGTTTGCCAAAATCTGCTCTGCCGTAAAAGAGGCTTTGCCGATCGGGCAGTGGATGATGTTCTGACGATCGAGCCTGTACTCGATTTTACCGGCCTTGGAATCTTTAACAGCCTGGGCTATATCCATGGTAACAGTGCCTGCTTTTGGGTTTGGCATCAGGCCATGAGGACCTAAAATCCTACCCAAAGGACCAACCTTACCCATCATGTCAGGGCTGGCAATAACCACGTCAAAGTCGAGCCAGTTTTCATTTTTTATCTTGTCAATGGTTTCCTGGTCTCCGATATAGTCAGCACCGGCTTCCTTAGCCTCGTCAGCCTTGGGACCTTGGGCGAAAACCAATACTTTTACGTCACGGCCTGTGCCGTTTGGCAGGACAACTGCACCCCTGACCTGTTGGTCAGCACGCCTGGAGTCAACACCCATACGCAGGTGAACTTCAACAGTCTCATCAAATTTGGCTGTTGCCATTTCTTTGATTAGGGCCATGGCTTCATCAGATTCATAGATTTTTGCTCTATCAATCTTCGCAGCCATGTTTTGATATCTTTTTCCTCTTTTTGCCATGTTAAACTCCTTTACTTGTCCATATCGACTGTAATGCCCATGGAGCGAGCTGTTCCCGCAACCATTCTGGCACCGCTCTCGACTGAAGCCGCATTGAGGTCTTGCATCTTTGTTTCAGCAATCTTCAAGCATTCAGACCAGGCCACACTCGCAACCTTTGTCTTGTTGGGCTCACCTGAAGCCTTATCGATTTTTGCTGCCTTTTTCAGTAAGACCGCTGCCGGTGGAGTCTTGGTAATGAAAGAGAAAGACCTGTCTTGGTAGACTGTAATCTCGACCGGGATAATAAGTCCCATGTCTTGCTGGGTTCTCTCATTAAATTCTTTAACGAATTGTGAAATATTCAATCCGTGTTGTCCAAGAGCTGGTCCGACCGGTGGTGCTGGCGTTGCTTTACCTGCAGGGATCTGCAATTTAACAATTGTAATAACTTTTTTAGCCATAAAGGCCACCTCCCAAAATTCTTGTTCCTGTTCGTGTCAAAAGCTCCGACCTGCTAAGGGCAAGTCCATGCTGATGCCACAGTATTCTATGATCAAACTCGTAATATCTGAGTTAAATCCAATTCTATAGGTGTTTCACGTCCAAAGAGTGAAACCAATACAGTAACTTTTTTCTTTTCTGTATTAATATTTTCAACCGTACCGACAAAGCCATCGAAGGGTCCGTGGATAATCTTAACCGAATCGCCCTCGCCATAGTCGATGATCGGCTCCCAATCAGACTCGAGACCCATGATCATCAGTTCTTCGTCCGTTAACGGAACCGGTTTGGTTGATGAAGGACCGACAAAGCCGGTTACCCCTCTCGTATTTCTGACGATGTACCAAATATCATCCGTCAAGATCATCTTGATCAAGACATAGCCTGGATACATCTTCTTCTCAGAAACTTTTTTCTTGCCGTCTTTTATCTCAACAACCTGTTCTGTGGGGATAGAGATCTCCTGGATGTAACCCTGTAACTCACGATTTTCCACGATCATTTCCAAGGTCATCTTGACCTTGTTTTCGTAGCCTGAGTAGGTATGGATGACATACCAAAGAGCTTCTTGTTCTTGATTTTGTTCTGGCTTGGAACTCATCTTTATATCACCACTCATTCAGCTGCTTTACTTGTCTCAGTTGTCTCTACTGTTTCACCTGACTGGGTTGCTGCATCACTTGCCTCGGGCTTTTCTCCCGCCACATCAGTGGCAACCGATGACTCAGTAACAGTACTATGGGCTTTCGTATCGTAGGAGTAGAAGCCGGTAGAACTGAGGAATGACGTAATTGCCGTATCAAAAATAAAGATCAGCAGGGCTGATGACAAAATGATAGCCATAACAATGCCGGCATTGTTCTTTAAGTGTTTTTTGTCCGGCCAGGTTACCCGTTTTAATTCAGCCTTGATATCTGAGAAAAAACGAACAATCCTAGTAGGCAAACTGGGCTTATCATCTTTTTTGTTTTTTCTATTGTCCTTTAAAGAAGCCATAATACTTCCTTCCTGTTCGCTTTTATCTGCTTACAAAATATGGGATTACTTGGTTTCTACGTGAAGAGTATGTTTTCTGCAGAAAGGACAATACTTCTTCAGTTCCAGTTTATCAGGTGTGTGGGTCTTGTTCTTTTTTGTGTCATAGTTTCTTTGTTTGCACACTGAACAAGCTAGTGTGATTTTATCTCTTGGTCCTTGACTGGCCATGGCTTCTCACCTCCGCTAATCTTTAGAAAGCTTACTCGTTTACCTGTTTTTGGGCACAATTTAAAAAAGCCCCGTACAGGCAAGCTATACAAGTGTATAGCGATTATCTACGAAAGTCAAGACTGGCCGGAGGGTATTTTATTTTTAGGTGGAAAGCCAATCCCTACCTCTCGCTCAGTGGATCTCAAAGGCTATTTGGCCGGATTCCAGCTCCGCTTTTGCCATGAGAAAACCTGCCATATCTCCGGTGTGGAAGTAAACAATTTGCCCGGAGAGGTCGGCCGACCAGTAACTGACACTAGGTTGGTGGCCGACGAGGATCAGGCAAGCTCCCGGATCTAGGCCTTCCAGATAATCCTCCACCAAATCAACCGAACCCATATAAATAGAGGATTCCACCCGGGGTGAAAGTTCACGTCCCAACTCTCCCGCCAAAGTCTGGCAGATAATCTCGGCAGTTTCCTTTGCCCGCTTAGCTGGGCTTGTCAGACAAAAAAGGTCCGCCCCATCTTGGATATAGGGGGCTAATTCTGCTGCTAAGCGCAAGCTCTTGGATCGGACATCGGCCTGACCTTCACTAGTCAAAACCCTTTCCCGGTCAGCTTTGCCAAAGCCATGTTCGGCTTGGCCGTGTCTAGCTAGAACAATTAACATTTCATACCCCTTCCACTCATTTAAAAAGGCCGGCCTGCCGACATCAAAGCTCGGGCAGACCGACCTTTCTTCTCAAAACTACTTAAAAAAGGTGAAGCGACTCATAATCGGTGCCATGGTGTTGGCCACGGTTGACATGGTCTTAATAAAGATATCCAAAGCTACTCCAACAACGTCTTTTCTGGTATCACCCACTGTATCCCCTGTCACAGAAGCCTTATGGGCCGGTGTTCCCTTACCCTGACCGGGTATCATGCCGGCTTCAATATACTTTTTAGCATTATCAAAGGCTCCGCCCGAGTTGCCCATATAGATAGCCCGAGGAATGGCCACGACGGTTGCTCCAACCAAGAGGCCGCCGACAAATTCAACCCCAAAGATAAAGCCCCCCACAACTGGAATAAAGATGGCCAAGACTGATGGGGCCAACATCTTTCTGAGGGCTTGACGGGCTGCCATGGCGATGGCCTTGTTGTAATCAGGCTTGACCTTTCCCTCGAGAACGCCCGGTTGAGACATCTGGCGGTCACCTTCATCTGCCATCAGACGGGCTGCCTCAATCGTATTGTCAGTCAGGAGAGCCGAGAAATATTCGATCAGGGCACCGCCGATGATGCCACCGGCAATCACCACAAATGAAGCAATATTCAGGACAGGAAGCTTGCCGGCAGGACTGTAGTTTCCAACATAAGCCACAATCAGTGAAACCGTCGCAAAGGCGGCCGAACCGATGGCAAAGCCCTTGCCGATAGCAGCTGTCGTATTCCCTACCGCATCAAGTTTGTCGGTGATTTCCCTGACCTCACCGTCCAGGTGGCAGGATTCTGTAATTCCGCCGGCATTATCTGCAATCGGCCCAAAGGCATCAATGGAGATCGTTACACCGACAAAGGACAACATGCCCAAGGAAGACAGGGCGATCCCATAGTTGCCGCAAATCTTCCCGGAAACAAAGAGGGCCACACCGATCATGAGTATAGGTAAGAGGGCTGATCGCGAGCCGATAGCATCTCCCTTTGTGACCACAAAAGCATCACCTTCATGGGCAATT
Source organism: uncultured Clostridia bacterium (assembly GCA_947254895.1). GTDB lineage: Bacteria > Bacillota > Clostridia > Saccharofermentanales > DTU023 > UBA5436. The sequence goes on along the minus strand of CAMYEY010000014.1, from coordinate 14,504 downwards.
TCTGCCAGCTGCCGGGTCGGTTTATAGTCGGTCGAGGTGTAATATTCAGTAATAACGCCGATAGCAATACCACTGATAATTCCCATAACAATTGAGAGCCAGGGGCTTAACCAGCCAAGTTTAAAGTCCGGATAAAGCTCGCTGTTGCCAAAGATCATATAGGCCAGACCCAAACCAAAGAGCAGGGTCAAGCCAGCCGACAGCCAGTTGGCAAAGTCCAAGTCGTGAGAGGGGTTACTACCCATCTTTTTGCGGAGACTGATCGCAATACCAATCAAGCAAGCCAAAAGACCCGCTCCCGCCAAGCAAATTGGATAAAGGATAGTCGCCCTAAAGGTATCCGGATTAGGATTTGCTGAACCGCTGTAGATGGTAACAGCAATCATCAGGCTGGCTGAAATCGTAGCAACAAAGCTTTCTAAAAGGTCGGAACAGTTACCGGCTATATCGTTGACATTGTCACCGATAAAGTCAGCTACAACATTAGGTATCCGGCTGTCGTCCTCCGGTAGGTCATGGCGGATTTTAGCCAAGATATCAGATGAAATATCGGCTGCCTTGGTATAGTTACCACCAGCCACACGGTTAAACATAGCCACCACCGAGCAGCCGAGCGAATAAGTAGAAATCCGCATAATGTCCGGGTTACAGGTTAGCTGGGCTATAAAACCTGTTCCCTTGGCATCAGGGTTCACTCCACAAGTAAGGAAAATCAAAATGAGACCCAAGACCCCAAAAGCTTGAACGGACAGACCGGAAATCGAACCACCCCGGAGGGCTACCCTCACCGTATCCCCGATGGATAGGCTAGTTCTAGCAGCATTAGCTGTTCGAACATTGGCATAGCAGGCACTGTGCATACCTATGATACAAGCCAGGCTAGACATAGCTGCCCCTAGCAAGAAAGTGAGGCCGGAAGACTTTTCGACGAAGAGACTAAAGACTAGGGCCAGGACCAGGACAACCAGGCAGATCACCCGGTACTCCGTCCGCATGAAGGTGACAGCCCCATCACGGATGATCTTGGCCATCTCCTGCATTTCTTTTGTCCCCTCTGACATGCCTTTGACCTTGTAAAAGTTATAGACAATATAGAGAATCGTAAGAACTGCAATTCCCAGAACAATATAAGAATACATATACTTCTCCCTCTGTTAAGCTGTTAAGCGGGCAAACTCAGGCATAGAGGCCCAGGCTGTCGCGCATGCTCTGTACATTGTATTCCTCTGCTCCAGTTAACTCAAATCTTGGTTGCTTGCCGGGTCTCGGCTGGGTTTGGCCGGGCTTGGTTGGGTTCGGCCAGGTTTGGCTGGGTTCATAGGTGGCTTGGCTTATTTATGGCTCACGCCTGACTGTGTTCATATAGCTAGTTTTGCTCACAGCTGGCAGAAAAGCCAGGATGGTAACAATTTTAAAATTACTGACTGGCAGAAAAGTTAAGTTCGTAACGATTTGAAACTTACCATCTTGCTAAAGCCACCAGGATTAAAGTCTAGTTGGTCAAAAAAGAAAGATCGTAACGAATTTTAAATTACCATCTTGTTATTAGTACCAGAGCTAGTAGGGGTTCCTGTAATTCTGTAGCTATATAGTCCCGGATCAGCATTAGCTGTTCTTTTGCTTGTCTTGTAATTCGTACTTTATAGGTCCCCATTACAGGTCCCTGGCTCGTAAAATCAACTGACCTTCATCCAGTAAATGACAGCGATCGCCACGACGATTACTAACAAGGAAATGATAAAGCCATGGAGCATGGGCTTGAGGCCGGCTTTTTTCATGTCTTTCAAGCTTGTGTTGAGGCCTATAGAAGCCAGGGCAGCTACCATCAAAAACTTGGAGACAACTTTGAGGGAATGTGACAGTTGTGCCGAAATAAAACCGGCACTGTTGATAGAAACCATCACTAAAAAAGCTAAGATAAACCAAGGAATGATTTTACCAAAGTGAACGCTTTTCTCCGTTTCAATAAAGGTCTGTTTTTTACGTGATAGCCTTGCATTGATCAGGGCAAAAATTAAAACTGTCGGAATGATGGACAAGGTCCTGGTCAACTTTACCATGGTGGCAAAGTCCCCTGCTCCTTCAGAAAAAGCGTAGCCAGCGGCCACCACGGAAGATGTATCATTTACGGCTGTGCCTGTCCAGAGTCCGTATTGAATATCTGATAGTCCCAGGGCTTTTCCCATGATGGGGAAAAGAACAATCATAAACATATCAAAGATAAAGGTGGCACTCATAGCAAAAGCAATGTCAAGATCGCTTGCTTCAATAACCGGGGCGATAGAGGCGATGGCCGAACCACCACATATGCCGGTTCCGGCAGAAATGAGGTTGGACATTTTCCAATTCAAATCAAGTCCTTTTCCTAAAAAGTATCCGGCTCCAAAACAAGTTAACAAAGTGAATACCATGACAAGCAAGGAGAGTTTTCCGACTTGCAGGACCATACTGATGTTTAAGGATGCTCCCAGGAGGATAATAGCTAATTTCAAAAGTCTTTTTGAGGTAAAGCGAACGCCCTTTTCTACATCACCTTGAGGGCTATAAAAATGATTGACGATCATACCCATAAAGAGGGCGATCACAGAGGCTCCTATCATGTGGATTGGTAATAAGTCTTCCAAGATAGCGGCCAGGCCGGCTATCAAAAAGGTAAGTCCTAAGCCTAATAAAAATTTTATTGTTTTTGTGTTTTTGGTCAGCATTCTCAGCGTCCTCCTCGTGCAATACTAGCATTAAACTATTAATCCAAATTTTTGTCATCTTTTGGAATATGGGATTGTTTTCCTTTTGTTTTTTCCAGCCTGTTGGGGCCAGATTTCGGCGATTATGTTGGAATAGATTTTGGCTTGGCGATTTTAGTAAGATCGTAATTTGAAAAGTATTACCATCTTTCTTTTTTAACCAGAAGAGGCCGTCCAGAGGCGATTTTAGTAAGATCGTAACTTTAAAATCCTTACCATCCTTACTTTTCTGTCGGATGCAACAAACAGTCCTTGTCATCGGGGCAACTTTTGATTAGAATAGGGGGTGCTTCTGAGCTGAACCGAAAAGTTCAGCCAAGATGAGCACTTTGCTCCGATGGTCCAATGGATAAGACAGCAGTTTCCGGAGCTGCTGATGCGGGTTCAATTCCTGCTCGGAGCGCCATGTAGAAGAAAGAGGGTTCAGTAATCTGCCGGACCCTCTTTTGTATTTGCCTCACAGTCAAACCCGCAAAAGCGTAGTGAATAAACAAAAAAATCTGCACCCTGGTACCCAAGCACCCGAGTAGTCTAGTCAAATCCAAATCAAGACATTTTGAGGATGGCCTCTCTGAGACCGGATAGGTAGGTAAAGTTGCTTAGAAAGTAGGGTTTTGTCGAACTTCCGACCAATGTATCGAGGGCAAGTTTCAAATCCGATACCTTCACCAAGCAATCTTGTTTAAAGCCTTGGTCTAAAAGGACTTTTTCCAGGTCATCTGCTAGTTCTCCCGCCAGGTAAATCCGACTTAGCTCAGGCTTGAGCAGGAGGCTATAGTGACCGGAAGAAATCCAACTTCCATCTCGGCCGTCAGCCGGTTGCCGGTTAAAGCCTATAAAAAGCTCGGCTTTTTGATCAGAGGGCAATAAGGCTAGGTTGTCAGAGATAAAGGCTAGGGACTGGTTGAGGCCGGCCGGGTTTTTAACTAGGTTTAACCAAGCTTCACGGCCGCCAAATGGTAAGTGTTCAAAGCGGCCGGCCAACTTGGGTTGGCAGCTGACAGCTTGAACCATGCACTGACGATCAAGGCCTAGGTGGCTACCATAACTAAGGGCAGCTAAAAGGTTGTAGGCCTGGTAAACTTGCCCGTGGGCAAAGCGGTAGCACTGGCCCAATAAACTGAACTCAGATCGGTCCAAACTGATGTTCTCGGCTGCAAAGTCGAGGTCTGGTGAAGCGAAGCCGCAGCTACAGGTAAACTTGCCAAGGCCCTCATAATATTGCTCGCTGTATTTTAAAATTTGTCCACAGACCGGACAACTGATGTCGGTAAAGTTACTCCTTTTGTCCTCGTCTAAGCTGACCGGGGCAAAGCCGTAGTAGATGGGTTTAGATACCGACTGTTTTCCGGACCGGCTGAGCAACTCATCATTCCCACCCAGCACGGGACCAGGTCGATCTAAAGCACAGTTTGAAAATTTCTGAGCCAGGTAGACCAAGACAGGGTCATCGCCGTTGACTAATAGGCAGGTCTGGTCAGGGATAGCAGCTGCCAGTTTGTCGGCCAGGTCCATCTTGTCTCCATAGCGGTCGACTTGGTCGTCGAAGAGGTTGGTCAGGAGGACGGCCTTTGGGGCTAGTTGCGAAGCCAGCTTAACCAGGGTCAGCTCGTCCACTTCCAGGACCAGGAGGTCTGCCTGGACTTCCAATTTATGGTTGGCCGACTTAAGGAGCTGGGTAAGGATTCCTTGGGCCATATTAGCCCCCTCGCTGTTATGGCAAACCCGGTAGCCTGCCGCCCGGCCAAGTCCCGCAACCATATTGGCTACCGAGGTTTTACCATTGGTCCCTGTAACCAATAGGCTTTCCTCGGGCAATTTAAAGTCACTTAAAAGGTCTGGCTTGAGGCGGAGAGCCACTTTACCCGGGAAACTGGTTCCACCCTTGCCGAAACTTTGTAGAAAAATCAAAATTTTTGCTAGACAATATATTAGTAATTTTTTCATCAAAAACCTCACTTTAGCAGGGTAAGTTAGACTTACCGGATCTGTCTAGTCTATAATAAATCGTTATAAGTTTGAACAAATAGCTAAAAAATTTAGAGGTAACTTATGTCTAAAAAATATTTTACATTTTACTATATCTCCCTGCTCCTCTTTGCCGTGGTTTACTGGCTGATCACCCTGACCCCCATAAACCTCCACGACAAGCGGGCTTTCATCGAATTTATCATCTTGCTGGCCTTGATCATCTTGCCGATTGCTGTCTACAAGCTAGTTGCCAAGGATAGGCAACCCAAAAACTTTTTTGACAGTCTGGGCCTTTTGAGGAAAGCCTCTGTCAGGTCTTTTCGCAATTTTGGTAAAAGGACCGGCGGCCTGGGTCTTTTGTGGATCCCCGTCCTTCTCATTTTTGTCTACGGCCTCCTTCGCCTGGGTTCTCTGGAGATCTTCCGTTCCAAGCAATACGCCAACCTTCTGCAGGTTGAACCGGGAGATTTTTCAGGGAATATTGCCGAAATTGATTTTACCGAAATCCCCACGGTCGACCGGGACACAGCCCAGCGTCTGGGCAGTAAGAAAATGGGTGAAATCGCTGACCTGGTTTCGCAATTTGAGGTTGACCCCGACTATACTCAAATCAATTTTCAAGGGCGTCCGGTCAGAGTTACCCCTCTCCGCTATGGGGACGTGATTAAGTGGTTCAATAATCGGTCAGAGGGACTTCCTAGAATTATCCGGGTTGATATGATTGATTCAGCGGTCACCTTACAGTCCCTCGCTTCAGGCATGAAATATTCCCATGCTGAACCTCTTTTCCGCAATATTAACCGCCATCTCCGCCTCTGTTACCCCTTTGATATCTTGGACGAGCCTGTCATGGAGATTGACGAGAGCGGGACTCCTTACTGGGTAACTCCGGTCATCAGCCCCCGGGCCGGCTGGTTTGGCGGTCGCGATGTTAAAGCCGTCATCCTCTGTAATGCCCTGACGGGTGAAACCACTAAATATGATGTAGGTTCGATCCCGACCTGGGTTGACCGGGTTTATCCGGCCGATATGGTGCTCCGCCAAATCAACTATTATGGCCAATACCAAGACGGCTTTTTCAATGCCTATATAGGTCAAAAGGGTGTCCTCCAAGCTACTGCCCTCTATAATTATCTAGCGATCGACGATGACGTTTACCTCTATACAGGGATTACCTCGGTTTCGACTGAAGATAATTCTAACCTGGGCTTTGTCTTGGTAAATCTCAGGACCAAGGAAACCAAATATTATGCTGTAGCTTCTGCCGATGAAAGTTCGGCCATGCGGTCTGCTGAAGGTGCCGTCCAAGAAAAAGGCTACCAGGCAACGATCCCCATCTTGCTCAATATCAGCGGCCGTCCCACCTACTGTATGGCCCTTAAGGACCAGGCTTCTCTGGTTAAGATGTATGCCCTAGTGGATGCCCAAAGCTACCAAACAACCGGAGTTGGGGCTTCGATCAAAGAGGCTATGCGGAACTATGAAATCAGCCAAAATTCACGTTTGAGGAATGAGCCTGATACGACCGATAAGGCAGGTCACGAAAAATCTTTGACCGGTAAGGTTAAGGCGGTTCAGTCTGTCACTATCGAGGGGAATAGCTACTACTATTTCATGCTTGATATGGGTCAACAGGCCGGAAACAAATCCCCGGCTGACCGCTATTTTGAAAAGCAGGTCTTTTCAGCCCCCATCAACCTGTCCAGCAAGCTCCCCTTTCTCAAGGTAGGGGACCGAGTTACGGTCGATTTTTACTCACCGGTGGCAGAAGATAAGCTCACCGAGGAGGACCTCAAGCAAACTAGCCAAAGGGCCATTGATGTAAATAGTTTAGACCTGGACTAGGGATCAGAGACCTAGCAAGTAGATTGCAGCAGAGTTGGCGGCTATAGCGCCGTCAGCTGCTGCTGTGATAACCTGGCGGAAGTTTTTCTGCCTCAGGTCACCTGCAGCAAAAACACCGTTTAGGCCTGTTGCCATATCTTCATCGGTGACGATATAGCCGTTGACCAAATCAAGTTGTCCCTGAAACAAGGCGGTATTTGGGGCAAAGCCGACTGCCACAAAGAGACCCATCGGCCGTTCACATTCCCTTTCAAGGATCCTTTTCTCGCCACTTTTAAGATTTTTTATTCGAATTCCCTCTAGAAGGTCCGTCCCCCAAGCCTCCTCCACGACCGAGTCATAGATAAAAGAAATGTTCTCAATGGCCCGGGCACGCTTGACCAGGCTGGCTGCTGCCCTAAAACTGTCTCGCCGGTGGATAAGGGTTACTTTTCCGGCTATTTTGGAAAGGAAAACGGCTTCTGTTACGGCAGCATCCCCACCACCGACGACATAGACTTCAGAGCCCTTAAAAAAGTTGCCATCGCAAGTAGCACAATAGGAAACCCCCCGTCCGGTAAATTCGGCCTCCCCCTTAAAACCGGCCTTGCGAGGTGAAGCTCCGGTAGCCAGAACCAGGGACCTGGACCGGTAGGATGCCATCAGGCCCTTAACCTCCTTAATGTCTCCTGACAAGTTCACGGCTTGGACAAGGTCTTGAGCCCGATCACAGGCAAAGCGCTCGGCCTGTTGGCTAAAGCGGGCAACCAAGTCAACACCCGACTCTGCCTCTGCCCCTTGTCCGGGATAGTTTTCAATTTCAGCTGTCTGGGCAATCTGACCACCATCCAGACCCTGTTCAATAATTAAACTCTTGAGGCCGGCTCTACCAGCATAAATTCCTGCAGAAAGGCCGGCAGGCCCTGCTCCTATAATAATTAAGTCATAAATCCTGTCTTCCATGAACAACTCCTTAGCTCCTTTGATTCAAGTGCCTATCCTAGGTCTAGGAGGCAGACCTAAGCCTATGAAAATCTGCTTTTAGGGTGTATTCTAATACAAGAAAATTTTAAGCACAAAAAGCTCAGCTAAATGTTACAAAAATAAATACTTAAAGGAGAGTCTTATGACAAGCAAAGTACAGGGACTAGCAGAAAGGTCTGAGGTTCCGGTAGAGTTAACCTGGGATCTTTCAGCCATATTTTCAACAGAAGAGGACTGCCGCAAGGCTCAGTTAAAATTAGAAAAACAAGCCGGTGACTTTAAGGAAAAATACCAGGGTAAAATTAAAAACTGCCAAGAGAGTGATTTTCTCCTTCAGGCCATCAAGGACCTAGAGGCCCTCTATTTCCAGGCTGACCGCCTTGCTGCCTATGTTTCCCTAGCCTTCTCAGTCGATATGCGAAATCCCCACCTGGCTAAATGGATGCAAGAGGTTGACCAGGTCCTGGCCCAAGTCTTTGCCGAAAGTAGCTTTTTCGACCCGGAACTAGCCCAGCTGGATGATGCCTTTTTAGCAGAAACCAGTCGGGCAACTGAGGACTACTCACAATTTTTAAAAGACAAGCTTGCAGCCAAGTCCCACCTCCTCCAAGCTGAAACGGAAAGGGTCCTGGCCGCCCTTGAACCCAGTTTACAACTGCCTTATAAGCTCTATGACGTTATCAAGGGTCAGGATATGGAATTTCCTGACTTTGAAGCTAACGGCCAAAGCTATCCCTTGAGTTTTGTCAGTTATGAAAATAATTATGCCAGAGATAAATCCACTGAAGTCCGCCGCCAAGCCTTTAAAAGTTTCTGCCAAGGGCTCAACCGCTACCACAAGACTAACGCAAGCATCCTGATCAGTAAGTTTACTACCCAAGAAAAGCTGGCCAAGCTCAGGGGTTTTGCCAATGCAACCGAAGAAGCCCTCTTTCAGCAAAAGAGTAACCGGTCACTTTACGACCGGCAGATCGACCTGATCATGAGCGACCTGGCCCCCCACATGCAGCGTTACGCAGGCCTTTTGGCTGACCGCTACCAGCTTGACCGGGTCCACTACTCCGACCTCCTAGCCCCTTTCATGCCGGATTTCGAACCGGAAATCACAATTTCCCAGGCCGAAACCTATATTGATAAGGCTATGGATATTATGGGTCCAAGCTATAAGGCCATGATTATGGCAGCCTTCCCCGAACGCTGGTTGGACTTCGCCCAAAATCTCGGCAAGTCAACCGGGGGCTTTTGTGCGGATGTGGCCGGCTGTCACCCCTATATTCTCCTCAACTGGTCAGGCAACTTGAGCGAGGTCTTTACCCTGGCCCACGAGCTGGGACATGCCGGGCAAAACATCCTGGCCTCCCGAAACAATTCTTTTTTAGAAAGAGAAATGCCTTTTTACCTGGTTGAAGCCCCTTCAACCGCCCACGAATTGCTTTTGGCTGATAGCCTCTTTAAACAAAATTCGGACCCGGACTTCCAAGACTATGTAACTGCTTCCCTGGTCGGCAACACTTACTACCATAACGCCGTTACCCATCTCCTCGAAGGGGCCTTTCAAAGGGAAGTCATGGATAGGATTGCCGCCGGTGACCAGTTAGGGGCCGAGGACCTCGATGCCATTTTCTTAGACCAACTCAAGGCCTTCTGGGGTGACCGGGTCATCCTGGATCCCGGTGCCGAAAAAACCTGGATGCGGCAGCCCCACTACTATGCCCCCCTCTATTCCTATACCTACAGTGCCAGCCTTGTGGTTTCAACCGCCTTTTACTTGGGTCTTCAGGATGAACCTCAAGAACAGGTGGCCAAATGGCAAAACTTCCTCAAAACCGGTGGCCCCCTGCCCGTAATCGAACATGCTAAGCTGGCCGGTGTCGACCTAAGTACAGATAAGCCCTTGCGGCAGATGATCGCATACATAGGCCGGCTCATCGGCCGGCTCGACCACTAATCTTTAGCGGCAAGTAAAAAACACAAAAAGGCCAGCTACCGGCTTAAGCGACCGGCAACTGGCCTTAATCTTTTAATTTTTACAAGGCGGCTGGTCGGCCAACCTTGCAAGGTCTAGGAAGACCTAACTATTCGACAGTCTCACCAATATTGGCGATCTTCTTGTGGAAATCTTCATCTTCGCTAACAACCAGGATAGGTTCAGCAAAGTTCAGGCCAAACAGGCCGATGAAGCTCTTAGCATCAACAATCACCTTGCCGTTTTCGGAGTGAAAGCCGACATCCTCAGGTGAGAGGGTTGCATAGTATTGAACCAGCTGGAGCTCGTCAATTGAACGGAATAATTTCTTAGTGATCATGTTTCCTCCTCTTCTAACCGCATGAAAATTAGTTTCAACTTGTGCGGTCAGTCTTTATCAAAATTTTATTTATCTGTCAATGCATTAACCCTATTTTAACATTTACCCGCATTTAATCAATCTCTAGCAGGCCACAGATACAGGGGTTACGCTTGTTTAAGCCCCTTTTTCTTTCCCATTACTTAAAATATTTTTGGTAGATGGGGCCAAAAGGCCAGCTGAGGGCCTGGGAAAAGTTTCCCGGCTGCTCCAGTAGGCGGCCGCCAAAACCCTTTTTAAAGTCTAAGATCCCTTCATCCTCCTGGCCTGAGTGCTTACCCATGGTACCATAGTAGTTATAACTTCTAATACCCTCTTCCAACCCCCTGGTCTGGGCATAATGCTGAATTAGCTGGGCCGCACAAAGTCCGTAAAACTCCTTGTAGGAGCCACTAAAGAGGTAGGTCATTTCTCCATTGTAGGTGACAAAGGTTGCCCCGGAGAGGTAGATCCTGGGTCCCCGGTCTAAAAGTTTTGTGATCATTGCCATATTTTTATCACAAGCCTCTAACTCACTTTTACGAGCCTTCAGCTTGCCCTCAGACCGCTTGGACCGGACACCCTCCGCAATTTCTCCCTCCAGCTTTCGGCAATCTTCCTCTATCTCAGACCTTTCTCGACCCAACTGCAAGAGCGCCTCTTCCGGCTCCAGGTAGGCTAGGAGGATCATGCCCTTAGAAGCACCCCGGTTATAATATTTTAAAAACTCCCGAAAATAACTGGCCGGTCTAGCGAGAAAGCCTCGTCTTTCCCCCGTCTTTTCCATCATATCTGCAAAGATCTCAAACTCATCCTCATCGATTTCTCGGCAGTGAACAGAAAACTTTTCAGCCTTTTTGACCAGGTTTCTGGTTTTACTATGGTAGCTGGCCCACAGTTGGTCAGGCCCTTGAATGCCACTAAAATCTTTGACAAAAAACCAGCGGCCCACCCCGTTAAGGTAGCCATTATCAAAGCCGTCATGGTCAAAGCCGGCTCCAGCAAGATTTTCTGCAACCTGCTTAAAAATTTCCCCACATTCAATATTGGGGGTGATGGTCAGCTCAACAGCCCCTTGCTTTTTCAAAAATGCTTTAACCTTTTTAAAGAAGGCCAGAAGCAGGGACCGGTTCAGATAATCAATGAGGGGGCCCTGGTTGCACTTGGCAACCCGAAAAATTTTCATAGCCGGGTAGAGGGCAAAGAGACCTCCAGCAAGGGCTTCGCCCGACTCATTTTTCAAAATCAAAGGAAAGGTTTTCTGGCCATTTTTATCAAGGTAATCCGCCATATTTTGACTTTGGTTAAAGCTGGCCGGAGAGGAGGGGGCTTTAGCTTGCCAGTTTAAGGCAAAATTATCCCACTCTTCTCCAGATACTTGGACCAGTGTAAGCTTTGTATTTAAAATAGGGTCAGAATAATCTTCCACAATATGAACTCCTTTGATCTTCTAGAATAAACCGCTGGTTTACGTAAGTGTGCAGTTCCCCTAGTTTTTTTGTTCCTCCCGGGCCAGGTCTCTGGTTGCGGCCAAGGCCCGGTCATGGAGGTCAAGAATCTCTTTTGCATAGTCATAGAGGAGCTGGCCGGCCGGCGTAGGCCTTACCCGCTTGGTCGACCTGATTAAGAGGGTCACGCCCAGTTCCCTTTCCAAATTTCTAACGTGGGAGCTGATGGTCGGCTGAGAAAGATAGCTGACCTCAGCTGCCTTACTAAAACTGGCACAATCGATAACTTTTACTAAAGCTTCCAGCTGCTTAATCTGCATATAGACCTCCTCTGCCTATCGCCTATAACAAAATCCTGACTAATTCCTCAATCATCCGGTGCCCGGCTCGTCCGATCTTACTAATGAGCAAGTAAGGTTTGACGCCGGCATTAAAGAGGACCCTGCCCTTAGCCCGATCCTTAGCCAGAAGTTGTGCAAGGGCTTCCATATTAGGTTGATTTTGGCCGAAGGTCAAAAAAACATCTTCGCCCGAGAGGTAAACCCTGTCTGCCCCCAAAAGGCTGCCCCGACTCCTGATTAAGGCAACACCGCAGAGGTTTAGCACCTGGCGGGGAGGGTCACCAAAGCGGTCGATCAGTTCGTCAACCAGGTCATAGTGGTCTGACTCACTTTTAATCTCTGCTATCCGCTTGTAAAGGTCTAGCCTCAAGCCCTCATCACTGATGTAAGATGCAGGAATCCTGGCATCTACCGCCAACTCAACTTGGCAGTCAGCCGGCTGGTCAGGAAGCACCCGGTCAGTCAGTTCCTCCATATTTTCAGCCAGCATTTTGCAATAAAGCTCATAACCGATCGCTTCCATATGGCCGTGCTGGTCTGCCCCTAGAAGGTTACCGGCCCCCCGAACTTCCAGGTCTCTCAAGGCAATCTTAAAGCCTGATCCGAGTTCTGTATAGTCTCGGATGGCGGCCAGGCGTTTGGCTGCATCCTCATTTAGAACCCTGGCCGGATTATAGGTGATGTAGGCATAGGCCTGGCGACCTGAACGGCCCACCCGTCCCCTAATTTGATAGAGCTGGGCCAGGCCCAAGCGGTCAGCATTTTCGACAATAATCGTATTAACATTTTGCATATCGACCCCTGACTCGATGATGGTCGTACAAACCAGGACATCAAATTCGCCTGCGATGAAGGACTCCACCACATTTTCCAGCTGCCGCTCGCTCATCTGCCCATGGCCGTATTCAACCTTGAGTCCGGGTAAGTCTCGGCGGAGCTGGGCAGTTTTCTCAGCAATCTTATGGGTATTGTTAAAGAGGTAAAAGACCTGGCCATGCCGACCTATCTCCTTGAGAACGGCTTCTTCGACCAGGTTTTGGTCAAACTCCATCACATAGGTTTGAACCGGTTGGCGGTCAGCCGGTCCCTCCTCTAAAATAGAAATATCCCGGATGCCGGAAATGGACATGTGGAGGGTCCTGGGTATAGGGGTGGCGGTCATGGATAAAACATCGACGGTCGGGTAGCGAGCCTTGATCTTTTCCTTGTGGTCAACTCCAAAGCGCTGTTCTTCATCAATCACCAGGAGGCCCAGGTCTTTAAAGTCGATATCTTTTGACAGGATCCGATGGGTCCCGATCACAATATCCACCTCCCCCTTCTCCAGGTCCTTGATGATCTTTTTTCTTTCAGCTGCCGGAACAAAACGGCTGAGCAAGGCCAGACGGATGGGAAACTTTTCTAAGCGGGCTGCCAGATTTTCATAGTGCTGCTGGGCCAGGACTGTTGTGGGTACCAGCATGGCCGCCTGTTTTCCCTCGATCGCCGCCTTAAAAAGGCCACGGAAGGCTACTTCCGTTTTGCCAAAACCGACATCGCCGCAGAGGAGGCGGTCCATCACCTTGTCAGACTCCATATCACGCTTGAGGTCTGCTACCGCTGCCAACTGGTCTTCTGTTTCAACATAGGGAAAACCTTCTTCAAACTCTTCCTGCCAAACTGTGTCAGGGCTAAAGCGGTAACCCTTGGTTTTCATCCTTTCACTATAGAGTTTGACCAGGTCGGTAGCCAGTTGTTTGATTGAGTCCCTGGCCCTGGCCTTCAATTTTTGCCAGGACTGGCCATCCAGCTTGGAAAGTTTGGGTTTACCACCCCCGGCTGAAACATATTTTTGAATTTTATCGAGCTGGTCGACCGAAATATAGAGTTGGTCCGTACCGGCATAGGAAATATGAAGGTAGTCTCCCACCTTATCACCGACATCCAGGGTCTTGAGGCCGTGGTAAATGCCTATGCCGTGGTCTTCGTGGACCACATAATCTCCCGGTTTGAGATCTGAGAGGAAGTCGATGCTGATCCCCTGTTTTTTTCTTTTAGACTTGGTTCGAGAAGCTAAGAAAACATCCTCTGTCCCTAGCAGGACCAAGCCGGCCTTGGGCCAGACAAAACCCCTGCTAAGGCTAAGGGGGATAACCTGTCCGGCCAGGTTTTCTCGCCCCTTCAGTTCATCAAGCTTGGCCCGGCGAGATTCTGAGCCGGCAAAAACGAAAACCGTCTCCCCCTGCTTTGTCCACTCATGCCAGTCTCTGACCAGGACATTTTCTCTGGACTGGTAAAAATCTGCCGCCCTGACTTGAAATCTTAGCTTAGTAGATCCGGAAAGGCCGGAGCCGGCAATATCAAGCATGGTAAAGGTCACAGGCTTGAGGTCAGCAAGGCCTTGCCAGGCTTCTTCCTCTGTTAGACAAACCCCCTCTGTCTCCTTAACCACTTGGGCTCTTGCCAGACAAGACTCAAGTTTTTTATAAAAATCAGCCCGGCCGGCAGCCTGACGTTTTTGAATTTGGTCTAATTCAGCAAAGAAAAGGAGGGAATCACTTTCACCGGCCAAGTCTAAAAGACTTGCCCGATCGTCCTTGATGAGGTAGAGCCAGCGGTCTAGTGCTGCAAAGGAAAGGCCTTCCCGAAGCCTTTCAGCATCCCGCTTACCCAAGAGGCTAAACCTTTCAGCATCCTCTAAACTGGCAGCCTGCCGAAGGGCTGCCTGGCTTTGGGCTTCTCCTGCGGCCTCAATTTGTTCTGCCAGTTCTTGGCTTTTAGCCGGATCTAGGAGCCATTCCTTGGCCGGATAAATCAAAATAGTATCCAGACGGCCAATCGACCTGTCTCTTATACACATCTGACGCTGCCGACGATTCGCCACCGGTG
>CAMYEY010000013.1 GCA_947254895.1 uncultured Clostridia bacterium | reverse complement strand
TCCAGAAGATCCTCGATAAAAAATTGGAGTTGGAGAACTTTGCCAACCCGCCTGCCCCCGGTAACAGTATAGCCCTCATGACGATCCATGCCTCTAAGGGCTTAGAGTTCCCTGTCGTTTTCCTCGCTGGTGCTAACCTTAAGCTTTTTAGCCGCAATGATTACCCTATCTTTGATTTTGATCCCCAGCTGGGCCTGTCTGCCTATATCGCTGATGGCCAGACCAATACCATCCATTCCACTCCGGACCTGCTTGACCAGCAGGCTGAGTTGCTAAGGCGTGACTGGGCAGAACAGTATCGTCTGCTCTATGTGGCTATGACCCGGGCAGAAGACCATTTAATTATCTTATCCGGAGCTAGAATGAATGAGAATGATCGGGAGAGGTTGGCCAAGCTAACGGCAAATCTTAGGGCAGAAGTGGCATATGAACAGCTGAAAAAGTTAAATAGTTATGCAGAGATCCTGATGTCATGTTTATCTAGGGAAAAAGCTGAAATAACAGACTATTTCACGGGGGTAATGCAGGCGGAATCAGGTCGAAAAGAGCTGGAATTCGAACATTACCGGGTATCAATAGTGGCGGCTGAATTTTTATTAGAGCAAGTCCAGGCAAAATTTTACCGGCAGCTTGAGGGTAGACCTATGGGTCAAAAGAACTTGGATGAAATGGACCCAGCAGGGGCTAATGAGGGCGGATTAATTCTAACTGATCCGGCCAGCCTGGCCCAGGTGGAAAGGTTAGGTGTCCTCTTGGCCAAGTGGCCGGCAGAGGACTTGATTAACCAGAGCCCGGCCAAGCTGACAGTTTCAGAGCTCAAAGAGGCCGGACAAATGGCCGGTGAAGAAAATCCGCCCCGGTTGGTTCCTGGTTTGGCGGATATGGCCTTTAACATTAGACAGCCTCAACTTGACCTCAAAGAGGACCGGCCAAAGGCCGAACCTAAGTTATCCGGACCGGAGTTTGGTAGCCTTATCCACAGCTTGATGCTTTATCTGCCCTTGGGTAAATTTTTAAGCTGTGACCGGGCTGAGTGGCAGGGAATTTTTGATAAGGAAATTAGCCTGATGATTCAGCAAGCCAAGCTAGCCGGCTGGCAGAAAGATCAGGCCGTGGCAGCTTATCCCTTGATAGTCGGTTTCTTAAAGTCAGACTTGGCACAAAGAATTTACAGATTGGAAAAGGCAGGGGGGCCGGTTTACAGGGAGGTTCCTTTTACCCTAGCTATACCGGCTTTAGGTCTAGACCATACTATCGAGGGCAATGCTAAAGAGCAGACTCTAGTTCAGGGGATAATTGACCTTTGGTTTTTGGAAGATGGTCAGGCTGTTCTCCTCGACTATAAGTCAGATATTATCCAGGGTAGCTACCAAGAAAAACGAGATACCCTTAGGCAGCGTTATCAAGTTCAGCTAGACTACTATAGCCTCGCTATCCAGCGTATCATGGGTCTCAAAGAACCGGTCAAGGAAAGACTGATTTGGCTCTTTAGGGATAGGCAGGCTTATGCACTGTAAGGGTGCTAGCCCAAAAATTCTTGAAGAAAAAGCCGGATAGGATGGGTTTCAACAGAACAGTCCCATATTTTAGCTGACTTGTAGGTGAATTGTTGCATTTGTTATAATGTGAGCAAATAAAGAGGCGAGGTAATTCGGCTATGGCGAGTGAGCTCCAAAAAAAAATATTTGCTTTACGGCAAAGCTTCTTGCGGCCTAGAGAGCCGGCCTTGAGCCAGCTGACTAGCCTGGACCAGTTGATTTCTAAGCTGATTAGCACCCTCAAGGAGGGGGGACAAAAACGAGCCCTCCTGATTTTGCCTACCAGGGTGCTTGAATCCACTTTCTTTCAAAGACTAAAAGAAAAAACCATAGTAGCAAACCTCCAACTGACTATTTTTCCGGCGGACATGGCTCATCCGACTGTAAGCCATGTGGAGCAGGTACTTCACCACTATTTTTCTTTTACGGCAGAGGCCATAATTGCCATCGGAGGGACATCGGTCATCAACCTGGCCAAGGCTGTAAAAGCCAGGGTCATCAACCAGGATAAAAATATTTATAAGTTGGAGGGCTTGACTAGCCGCAAAAGGCATGAGACCGGTCCGGCCTTGATCCTTATTCCAGCTGACCTGGCCGGAAGTGAAGCGAATTTTTCGGCCTATATATCCGACTACACCGAGCATAAAAAATTTCTACTCATAGACCAAAGTCTTTTAGCCAATTCTATTCTTTATTGCCAAGAATTGATCTTGACGGCTACCGATAAACGCCTTGCAGGTTCGCTCTGCTCTGCCCTGATCACAGCCCTGGAAGCCCACTTGAGCTTAGCTGCCAACAAAAAGGCCAAGGCAGATGCAGAAGCAGCTATCCTTCAAATAGATCGGAATCTGAGCAAGGATAGTTTCTTTTTAGCCGGGCAGGCGAGTGGTTCGGAAGAAAAGTATCAAGCTATTAAGAAGCTCTTGATGGCCTCCTTTTTGGCTGGTAAATCATCCAGGCTTGCTTTAGCTGGCTATGCGACAGCCCTGAACCATGCTCTGGAAATCCAATACGGTTTATCAAGTGAAGAGGTTAGCCCCACCAGTCTTTTAGCTATCTTAGGGGTCTACCGGAATGAACTCTTACTGGAAAAAGAGCTGGGGCCGGACCAAAAACAGGCCGGGATTGAAGCTTTACAAGTGAGGAATGGACTCCTGAAAAAATTAGAAGAAATGGTCAACCGCTTGATGGACCGTGGAGGATTTGACCGAAAGATCAGTTGCTTGGAGGCCAAAGATATACCGGTTATCGTTCAAATGGTTGAGGAAGAAGTGGCTGACCTCTACTCTGTAAGCTATAAATTAAACACAGACCAACTGACGGCTATGCTGGGTCAATTGGTCTGTTCTTGATTTTTACTTTGCTTTTTAAATTTTATTTTCAGACTAGCTCTTAGCCTTAAAAAACTTTTGACTAAAGGAATCCAGGCGGTTGAGGAATTCATTAATATCGGCTTCAGAGGTAGCGTAAGAAATCCTAAAATAATTGTCTAAGTTAAACTTATCTGTGGATTGGCCAAAGCCAAGGCCTGGAACCGTTACCGCTTTAATTTCATCTAAGAGTTTGAGGCAAAATTCCTTAGAACCCAGGCCAAATTCACTGAGGTTTGCAAAGACATAAAAAGCCCCTCCCGGCTTGTTACAGGAAAGTCCTTTAATTTGTCTAAGTCCATCAACGATCAGGTTACGACGGGCCTCATAACTCTCTTTCATCTTAAGTGAGTCAGGGAGGCACTCTTCCAAGGCTGTAATACAGGCTTCCTGGGCTGGAACAAAGATACTGTTAGCCAGGTTTTGGTGAATTTTGGTCATTCGGTCAATAATTTCCGGCAAGGCAATCACATAACCTACCCGCCAGCCTGTCATAGCAAAGCTCTTTGAGAAGCTGTTGATAAAAATGACATTATCTTTAATTTCAGGATATTCGGTAAGACTTGTGGCTGTTTGGCCATCAAAGACGATTGTCCGATAAACTTCATCTGTTAAAGCAAAGAGGTCATATTTTTTAACCAGGTCAGCAATCCTATCCATGGTTTCCTTGGGGATGACACCACCTGTAGGGTTAGAAGGTGAGTTAACCATGATCAGTTTGGTTTTTTCTGTGATAGCTGCTTCGATATCCTCAGGATCCGGGGCAAAACCATTTTCCTCAAGTCCGGGCACGCACTTGGCTACACCGCCGGCAACTGCAATCATGCTGAGATAATTAGGCCAGCAAGGGGTTAGGACGATTACTTCATCACCGGGATCCAGTAAGGCTAAAAGGCTGAGTTCCAAGGCCTCAGTTGCCCCGATTGTAATTAAAATATCTGTCTTGGGGTCCGGATTTAAGGGGTCTTTGGGGTCATCTGCGTGGTATTTTGCAATAGCCTCTCTTAGAGGTAAGATACCACGATTTTGCGAATAAAAAGTCTTACCTTCTCGCATCGATTTAATTGCCCGGTCAATGATAGGGGTGGGGGTGACAAAGTCAGGCTCACCAACGGTAAAGTTCAGTACGTCAGTCATACCGGCTGCTGCCGTATGCATCTCTCTAATAATCGATCCCTTTAAATTTAAAGCCAAATCAGATAATTTTTTCATAATAGTCTCCTTTGCTTTCGCCTATTGAGTACTTAATTAAGCTTGGCCGGCAGTTTAAGCTTGTGCTTATTCAAGTTTAGAAAATCCAGCCAAGGCTTGGCCTAGATCTACGTTATTACTTAATTCTAGCGGCTTCAGCTAGTATTTCAAGCTTTAGGAAGTAAAACTTATCAACTATGGCTTGGGGAATTGTCCTGAGGCATCTTGCTCTTTTAATAATTTTTCCAAATCTTCTAAAGACAGGTCTTTACAAGAGCAAGCTTGGGCAGAAGTCGTGTGACCCGAACCAGCATGGCCGCAAGTTGCAGCATAGGCACAGCCGCCGCAGGTTCCGGACTTACTTTGTTTGATAAGTGACCTTATAACAAGGAATAGGATAATAAGGAGACCACCGGAGACCAAGATATTACCAAGATTTCTTGTAAACCAAAGGAGCATAGTAGACACAACTTTCTTTTACCTGTGTAATGAGGAGGCCAAATCGGCCTTGTAATCGTCAAAAAGATATATGGCCCAGGTCGTCGCAGTGGCAAAACCCGGGCCATCTTATAATTTGTAAAAACTTATTCAGCTAGGGCTGTCTTTTTCTTTTTTATATCTATATGTTTAGGGGCTGGCCTAAACAGGAGATATAGATAGACGGCCAAGACCAGGATGGCGGCTGATAGACCAGGGACACTAGCCTGTCCCTCAAAGAGGAGACCAAAGTGGTAGACCATCAGGGAGATGGTGTAGGCAAAGATCGTCTGGTAGCCGATAGCAAACCAGATCCAACGAGCGGAACCCATCTCTCTCTTGATAGCACCCATAGCTGCAAAGCAGGGAGCACATAAGAGATTAAAGAGGAGGAAGGAGAAGGCAGAAAGACTGGTAAAGTCTGACCTCATATTCTTCCAAATCTCCCAACCGTTTTCAGCAACCTCTTGGAGACCATATAGGACACCAAAAGTACCAACAACATTTTCTTTGGCAATCAAACCTGTAACGGTAGCCACAGTTGGTTTCCAGCCACCAAAGCCGAGCGGAGCAAAGATACCGCCGACAGCTGAGCCTCGGCCTAAGAAGAAATAACCATCACAAAGAGATTATCGTTCGTCCAGTCGGTACCCTGGGTACCAATTGTTGAAATAGAGATATAGTAAACTAAAAACATGACTAAGACGAAGATAGGCAAGGCCAAGATTCGGTTGGTGACAACCCGGTCAATCCGGTCAGAAATGGATAATTTTGCCTTGTCCTTTTTGGCATAAGCATGCTTGATCAGCTGGCTTATTTCGTGATAACGCTCTGTTGTGATCAGGCTCTCTGAGTCATCTTCTCTGGCTTCTTCAATGGGTGTAATGTTGTTTAAGTCGACTATCACCGTGTAAACGCTTAACACGTACTGTTTCACCAACAGCAACATCGGCCAGAGTTAGCCTTTTGCTCTCTGCTTTCATACTACGTTCCTCTCTCCTATTTTTAATTGTTAAAGATTAGGACCTGTTTTGATCAAGTTTTTAAATCGACGATCTTCTCGCTAGACAGCGACCGGTTAGCGTAACCACTACCATTTGACGCGTTACCTGTTCATGCTAACCTCAACCCGAGGTATTTAGACCATAATCCTCATAGCTAGGTCACGATCAATAGCAATACGGGTATCTTTGATCTTACAAATGACATTCCATTATTAATACAGATCAGCTCGACGATACTGCCCGGTACAAACCCCATATCTTGTAAGCGACATTGGGTCTTATCCAATCCGCAAAGCTTAACAATTTTCAGTTCGACACCTGGTGCCGCCAGCGTTAATGGCATCATTTAAATAGCTCCTGCTCTTTTACACAATTACTAGCGATGAGAAGTGTAACGCTCTAAGCATAAATGTCAATCCATTATAAATGGTTAAAAAATGGTGAAAATGAGGGATTTCAGTGCTTCGCTATTCCTCATAAAAAGCCATGTTTTTTCTTATGGAAAGGCTGTTACCCTGTGCTATGTTACGGTTATCGGTCTCTCCGGCCGGATCCTTGCCCTGGCAGTTAAATTTATGATAGCGTTTGTTTTAAAGTGCAATGAATAAGATAAGGAGATGAGGGGCTTGGCCTTGGTTACAGATTTTATAAAACTCCTGCTAGACCGCAGAGAATTTTTCTGGCAGCTTTTTTGGGAACATATCGCCCTCTGCTGCTTGGCCATAGGGGCAACCTTGGTTATAGGTATAGCACTTGCTATCCTTATGACCCGGTCGCCCGGTTTAGCTAAGATAGTCTTATTTGTGACCGGTTTCCTCTATACCATTCCCTCGATAGCCCTTTTTGGTTTTTTTATTGCAATAAGCGGAATAGGGAATAAAACAGCCATCATCGTCCTTATCATATACGGGATCTTACCCATGGTTCGTAATACTTACATAGGACTAGAAGAAGTTGATCCAAAGATTGTAGAGGCGGCGGTGGCCATGGGGTCAAATTTTAGGGAATTACTCTTCAAAATCAAACTTCCCCTTGCCCTTCCGGTGATTTTTACAGGCATCCGAACCATGGTTATTATGATTGTCTCCTTGACCAGCATAGCTTCCTTTATAGGGGCCGGAGGCTTGGGTGTTGCTATCTATCGCGGGATCAACAGCTATAATCCCATGTTAACCTTTTCCGGCAGCCTGCTTGTAGCCCTGCTGGCTCTTTGTTTCGACCAGCTTATCGGTTTACTCGAAAAAAAGGTCTGCTATAAGTCAAAAAGGAAACAAGAGATAAAGCCCGACAATAAAAATAATAATATCACAGTGTAAGTTAAGAAATGAGGTAACAGTTCATGGTGAAAATTCCATTCAAAAAAATAGTAAGTTTTGCTCTAGCCATCGGCCTGATTTTTCTTGTGGCTTGTGGTCCACAAAAGGGCGATCAAGGGACCGGACAAGAAACAAAGACCGTTAAGGGTGACCAAGACCAAGCTGAGGCTCCCGGTGAGACTGGTTCCGGTTCAAGTAAAGAGAAAAGCCTTGTTATAGGCAGTAAAAAAATGCCGGAAGGGGTCATTTTAGGCGAAATGTTCTCCCTGCTATTGACAGACAGAACCGATATCAAGCCGGTTACAAAATTTGAACTTGGAGCAACACCTATCCTACATGAAGCCATCGTTAAAGGTGAAATTGACCTTTATCCGGAGTATACCAGTACAGGCTGGCTAAGCATTTTGAAGCAAAGTCCAATCAGTGACCCAGACCAGCTCTACAGCCAGCTCAAAAACAGTTACGAAAAAGAATTCGGGCTCTCTTGGTCTCCCTTGATTGGCTTTAACAATACCTATACCCTGATTGTGAACCAAGAAACAGCTGAAAAATACCAACTTAAAAGTATGAGTGACTTAGCTTCAGCTAGTCCGGAATTGGTCTTTGGTGCTAACGGGGACTTTTTCGAGAGGGAAGACGGCTTTCCTTTCTTAGAAGAGAAATATGGGATGAAATTCAAATCTACCAGTGATATAGATATTGGTTTAAAGTACCAGGCCTGCCTGGAAAATCAAATCCAAGCCACAACAGCCTTTACAACAGGTGGATACCTGAGTGAGAACAAGGTGCGTGTTTTGGAAGACGACAAGCATATTTTTCCCAGTTATTTTTCCGCCTTCGTTTACCGACAAGAAATCCTGGAAAAATATCCTGAACTTGCAGATATTTTTGCTGTGTTTGAAGGTTTAATTAATGACCAAGAAATGCAGACCCTCAATTATCAAGCCCAGGCAGGGGACAAGTCTTACCGGGAAATTGCAGAAGACTTTCTCAGGTCCAAGAACCTGCTCAAGTAGCTTATGAATAATCAAAGGCCGCTGATCGAATTCCGCCATGTCTCCAAAAAATATGGCAGTACCGAGGTTCTGATAGACCTTAATTTAGAGATCCAAAAGGGTGAGTTTGTCGTTATTTTGGGCGAATCAGGTGTGGGTAAAACAACGATCTTACGCCTGATCAACCGACTGATTTTACCGGATGAGGGGGAGATTTTTTTGAGGTCTAAGCCCCTAGACTCTTACGATCCCATTAAGCTTAGGCGGGGACTTGGCTATGTAATCCAACAAACGGGACTCTTTCCCCACCTCACCGTGGCAGAAAATATTTGTTATGTCCTATCCTTAAATAAAAGGCCGGTAGCCGAACAAGCTGCCCGGGCTCGCGAACTCATTCAACTGATCGGTCTCGATGAGTCCTACCTAGACCGGATGCCGGACGAATTAAGCGGGGGCGAAGCTCAGAGGGTAGGGGTGGCCCGTGGCCTGGCCAATGACCCGGATATCCTTCTTATGGATGAGCCTTTTGCCGCAGTTGATGATATTAACCGGCGTAACTTACAGCGACAATTGAAAGAGATCCAGAAGGGCCTAGGAAAGACAATTCTCTTTGTCACTCACGACATCCGTGAAGCCTTTTACCTAGCTGACCGGGTGGCCATTTTTCACCAGGGCAGGCTGGTCCGATTTGATTCTCCACAAGCTATAGCTGATCAGCCGGGCTCAGGCTATGTTAAGGACTTTATCGGCAGTAACGCTTACCTGGCCCTCTTAGATGAGCAGGATATCAGGCAGGCCTATGAAACAAAAAGAGAGCAGGGAGTTAGTTTGCTGTAACATGCTACTAACCTGCAATTTAAAATGGCTCACCTTTTAGCTCATCTAGTTCCCTTTTTAAAAATCTTGAACCTTTCTTGAAAAATTAAAACCCCTGATAACACTAGGTTTCAGGGGGTTCAACATTTTCTACAAAATGTTATGGCGGAGAGAGTGGGATTTGAACCCACGGTGGGCGTACACCCACGCCGGTTTTCAAGACCGGTGCCTTCAGCCAGCTCGACCATCTCTCCGTGCTTAGCTTACTAATAGTAGCGAATACGGAATTGCTTGTCAATCAGTTGTTATTGGGGATAGCGGCTATGCTGCTTTAGTCTAGTGTCCAGAGAGCAGAGCTTCCACTGGCAGGAAAGCTGAGATGGTGGGAGTTGAAGAATTACCATCTTATTATTATCGCCAGGAACACGGTTCCTTAAGCACTTAAACAACAAACAAGGGAAAATACGATAGGTTAACCTGTCTTGCTTCCTATATAATTAGGGAGAGCGTAGAAAGGGAGGAGCAAGAATGGAATATTTAACTTACAACAATGGTTTTCAGGTACCCCTTGTGGGGCTGGGAGTATTCCGGATAGGGGATGAAGATATGGATAGGGTAGTTGCTCAGAGCTATGAGCTTGGTTACCGTCACTATGATACAGCACAGATGTACCAGAATGAAGCTGCTCTCGGCATGGCCTTAGCCAATCTGGGTGTGGCTAGGCAAGACCTTATCTTGACGACAAAAATAGATAATCTCAATCAAGGTTATGAGCAGACCCTAAAGTCTTTTGGAGAATCCTGTAAAAAGCTCCGGGTGGACTATGTTGACCAAGTCTTGATCCATTGGCCAGGCCAGGATCCCAAGCGGACGGCTGAAACATGGCGAGCACTAGAAAAACTTTACGATGAGGGCCTGGTAAAAGCGATTGGCCTCAGCAATTTCACTCTGCGCCATATAGCCATCCTTGAAAAGACGGGCAATATCCAACCCATGAGCAATCAGATTGAACGTAATCCTGCCTATAATCAGCTTAGCCTTTTGCCAATCTTAAAAGACAAGGATATAGTTCCCATAGCCTGGGCACCTCTAAGGAGGGGAGACCTCGACCAGCCTATTCTTAAAAATCTAGCTAGAAAATATGGGAAAACACCGGCCCAGGTTGCCCTTCGCTGGAACCTAGATAGTGGGGTAGTTGTTATTCCTAAGTCCGTCAATCCGGATCGGTTGGCAGAAAACATCGACATCTTTGATTTTAGCCTGACTGCTGAAGATATAAACCAGATCAACGGTCTTCAAACAGGCGTTAGGACATCCTTTGATCCGGAAACCTTTGATTTTTAAGTTAACGGGTAAATTTGTCATAAAGAAAAAATAAAAGGCGGAGCTGAAAGGTTTCCGCCTTTTTCACTTAAATTGACCAAAAAATTCAAGTTTTCCCAAAACGAGTGACCTTTTTGAGGACCAAAAGAGAAATACTATAGCCGTTACCTTCAATCACATCTTAATTAGATCTAGAGAGAAGGAAAGGAAGTAGATTAAATGAGAAATGTAGTGCAGGGGGTTCTGAAAAGGAAACAGCAGGGGGGCAAAAGATTCTTGATCTGGGCTCTTTTATTAGCCATTTTTGTAGGTATGATATCAGCTTTTGTCCGCTTACCTGCCTTGGAACTTAAAGCGGCAGGGATAGATCTGAAAACTTCATCCGGGTCTTATAAGATGACAGAGCTAGAGCATGTCGGCTTTAGCCAAGCTTATATGGTGCCCACAGCAGCACTGGATCGTTTGAAAAGAATATATTCGTCGAAAATACCTCTCTGGGAGAGTGTAAAATCTGGTGGGAGCTGGCAACCTAAAGGTTTTCGTCATTCAAGGATAGGGGGCGAGTATACTTTTTGCAGTAATCCAACAGTTATGGCAGCCCCCACTTATAACAACAAAAAGACTTTGTCGGCGAACAGCTTAACGGGTGGGGCCTTTAGGAAATTTATCCAAGAATTTCAGTCCTACCATTACCCATCTCTTACGGGTGAACTCAGGGAAAAGTACGGAGAGGACGGCTTTTTTCGCAGGACAGCTTATGTTTATCTGTCGGGACTTTTCCAGCAAGATGAGGTTACCGGCGGCCAAATAGATCAAGTTTTCGACCTATGGAAGAAAGTAAAGAAAAGTGTGCCTAATATCAGTAAGAGTGACTTGAAAAATGCTGATCACACAATTTATTTCACTTGGCATTATTCCATTGATGTTGAACTCATGCGACTTTATGGGGGAGGAGATAGTCTGGGCTTAGATGGTCGTAAAGTTGCGAACCTCACGGATTTTTTCGATTTTGTAATTGAACAGATCTTGGCTGAAAAAATTAGCCTTATAGGGCCAGCTATCAATATCTACAACGTACCTACCCAGGGGCCTGGCCTTTTCTATAGCTCGGCTCAAACGATGAATAGCTTTGCCGGTTCACTTCAAGTTGTGCAGGACGGCAACTTAAGTTTGATCAAAAGCTCGCTCTGGCCAGATTTAACAAGCCGGAATAAGGGCTACAGCCTGCAGGGTGCCGTTTATCAGGTTTATAAAGACAAAAGTTTAACCAAAGAAGTTGGTAAGTTGACAACCGGGGCGGATGGTAAGTCGAACTTGCTTACCGGTCTTGAAGCTGGTAGGTATTACGTTAAAGAGGTCCAATCACCTGCCTCTTTTGAATTAGACCCCACAATCCATGAGCTTGAACTAGAGGCTGGTAAAACTACGAATCTTGAAGTCAAAGATAGGCCCAAATTTGCATCTATCGATTGTGTTCTCGAGAAGCAAGATAAAGAAACCGGAAAAAATCAGGCAAGGGGGGAGGCCAGCCTGGAGGGGGCGGAATTTAGTCTGAAATTTTATCCGGGGAGTTATGCTTCAGACATCGATCCTGCTGAACAGTCCATCAAGCCGGAGCGGACTTGGATACTTAAGACAGACCGTCAGGGGCAGGTCAAGTTTAGGTCCGACTATAAAGTTTCCGGTGATGACTTTTACCAGGACGGTGATGGAAATGTTGGACTTCCCCTAGGACTCTTGACTATCCAAGAGGTCAAAGCTCCGGAAGGCTACGAGCTTAACCCTGAGATTTTTATCCGCAGGATGGGTCTTGATTCACCAGCTACGACAGTCTTGGTTTACAATAAAATTAACCAGCCGGAACAAATTATTCAAAATAAATTTTCTGTCGAAAAATATACTTCTGAAAACTATAAATCTGAAGAATTGGTGCCTGAAGAAGCCGCTGAATTTACAGCAATATCTCAAGGGCAAATAGATAAATATGGTTCTTTTAAAGAAGCCTTGAAGCATAAAGATCAACTGCCCTGGGGTGAGTGGTCCAGCCTCATCACTGATAGCCAGGGCAAGGGAATTTCCGACAACCTGGTTTATGGTAAATATATCTTGCGCCAGACAGCAGGTCCGGCTGGAACTGAGCTTTTAGAAGATGAATTGGCGTTAGTGATCGATTCTTCAGAGTCAGAGCCGGTAAACTTTGTGATTAAAAATGTCCCCCAAGAATACTATGTCAGGATTATCAAAAAAGATAGTCAGACGGGGGAAAGGATTATTTTAACCGGAGCTTCTTTTAAGATTAAAGATGCTGAGGGGAATTATGTTAGCCAGAAGGTTGGTTCTAAAACTTACGATATCTTTAAAACCACAGCCCAAGTCCAAGAAGACCTCTTGGCAGGTAGCTTTTATGCGGTTGGCGAAACAGCCGGTACGACGGTAACTCCCTTAAAACTTAAAGCTGGTAGCTATAGTTTAGAAGAAGTGGCTAGTCCCAGGGGCTATATGATCTTGGATGGACCGATCAACTTTGAGGTTAAGGCAGAAAAGGCCATTAAACCAGAGGGCGAAAATGATGAGTATATCGAGCTCGTGGCAGAAAATACACCTCAATTTGGACAATTAATTCTCCACAAACAGGGAGAGATTTTCCAGAAATGGGCTGACGCTGAGACCAGTTTAAAGGTCCAGTTAGAGGGTCAAAGTGAGAGTCGTGAAATAGAGAAGGAAAGGTCTAATGAAGCCCTGATCCTCAAAAGGTCTTGGTTAGAGCCGGTTGATTATGAAGAATTGGTGGATACCGGTTCAGGAGAGAATAGTCTAGACCGGGTCGAATTTACGGGTATTTATAAGGAAGATGCTTTTAAGGGTGGACAGAGGAAAGAGGCCAGGGTTAGTAGGCAAACTCTTTACACAGATGAAGATGGTCAGGTTCGGTTAGACCTATCTTGGCGCGAGGATGCCTTGGAAGAAAAGTTGGAGATCTTTTACCGGGGAAAATTATTAGCAGCCTTTGGAGGAGAAGAATATCTAGACCGGGACTTGGCTGATTTAATCCGGGACACAGATTCCGATACCGTTACCCTCCAATTGAAGCCTGAGATCAATGAGGAAGAGGTTAAAAATGAGGGTCAGGTTATTGAGAAAAATTTTAAGTATAAATCAGCAGTTTATGAGACAGACTATTTATCTGGTACCACTTTTAGCCTGATAGCCCAGGAAGATATCCTTTCCATGGATGGGCAGACACTTTTCTATAAAAAGGGTGAAAGACTCTTATTTGCCCAAAAAGATATTTTCTTAGAGGATGTCCAGGTTTACCAGAAGGGAGACGTTATTACCATTCCCTATCTACCTGAAAAGATCCTTGAAGATAAGGAAATGGTAGCGGACAGTATCGTTACCGAGGGTAAGCCTCTTATGATCGATAAAATTCCCCTAGGAAACTACCAGCTAGCGGAACTTAAGGCGGCAAGCGGGTATATCAGGGATGAAGGCTTACGCGATTTTTCCTTTACTGCCCAGGAAGCACAGATCAAGGTTGATCTCAAGGAAACAGAGATGTTGGAAAATCGGAGGCAAAAGATAGGTCTACGCCTTAAAAAGGAGCTGGAAGAAGGAGAAAATTATGAGTATATAGTGGTTGGAATATATACAGGTCAAGACATCTTAGGTTTACCAAAAGATAGCTTGGTAGCAGTGGATAATCCTGACTCGGAGGGAGTCGTAACTGTGGCCGATTTACCGGCTGGTAGCTACTATGTCAAAGAAATATCTACAGCTGATGGTTACCTTTTGAGTTCGGAAGAATTTGAGCTCACGCTCAATCCTGATCCGGAGGCTCGAGAAGACAAGATTGAGCAGTTAGAGAGACCCTTGTTTAATGCCAAGGCTAGGAAAAACTTCACGATTGTTAAACGAGATAAGGTAACCGATAGGCCCTTAACTGGTGTTGAATTTCAGCTCTACCGGGTCACTAAGACTGGTGAAAAAATCTTAATAGAAGATGATCAAGGGCAAGCTAGGGTTTTTACAACAGATGAACAAGGTCAAATTATCATAGAAAACCTGGCCTACGGGAATTACTATCTGGAGGAACTTAAGGCCCCTCTAGGTTATATCTTGGAAAAGACAGGCAGTAGCTTTGCAGTTGCTAAAAATAGTAGAGAACAGTCTTCAATCTATAATGAAACAACTTCCATAGCTATTTCAAAGGTTGACGAACAGACAGGACTCAAAGTGGTAGGGGCTAAGCTCCGCCTCATCGATCGTGAGGGAGAGACCGTTTATGTAGATGAAAATGGCTATGTGAGCAGCCCGGACAAGGGCAAACCTGCTGAGTGGATCAGTGACGGAACGGACTACATTGTCCATGGTCTTGATGTTAATGGTGAATACCTAGTAGAAGAAGTTGAGCCGGCTGAGGGCTACCATAAGAAAATAGAAAAGGTCGGTGTTGTGGTTAGTGAGAGTAAGGGAATACAGCTGACGGAGATAAGCAATCAGCCCTATCAGCCCAAAATTAAAACCAAGGCTTTTGTTGGTGATGGCCTAAAGGAAACCCACGCCTTGTCTTCTGTTCAAATCAGGGATCTGGTGGACTATCAAGAGTTGATTGTCGGAAAAAAGTACCGGGCCCAGGCCAGGCTTGTCTTAACCAGCCAGCCAGACCAGGTGGTAGCCGAGGCAGATCTAGATTTCATTCCAGAAAATTCCAATGGTCAGCTCCAACTAGATTTCGGCCAGGTTAACCTGAAAAACTATGCCGGACAAATTCTCGTAGTGTTTGAAAACATCATCGACCTTGAAACAAAGCTGGTTGTAGCCAAGCATGAAGATGTGAGTGACCAAGACCAACAGGTTAAGGTTAAGGAACCGGAGCTCGAAACGATGGCTCACCACCATAATGGGCAAAAATTGAGTGATCCCCTACCCCAAATGACAGCAGTTGACCTTGTCAGCTATAACAACCTGATTGCCGGAGAAGCCTACCAAGTTAGAGGCATGTTGGTAGATAGAGAGCAGCCGGACAAGGTGATCAGTCACGCTGAGACTCATTTTATAGCTGAAAAGGAGGCCGGCAACGTAGAGGTCAAGTTTGATTTTGACGGAAGTGACTCTAGGGGTAAAAACTTGGTCGTCTTTGAACACCTGGTCTACGCAGATGAAACAATTTTTAAGCACGAAGACTTGGATAATAAGAAGCAGACCATCACCGTGGGAGATCCGGAAATCAAGACGGAAGCCAAAATCGATGGACAAAAAGCGGCCAAGGCCGGTCCGGAAATGGAGATCGTTGATAAGGTCTCTTACCAGAACCTGACAGTAGGGAGTAGTTACCGTTTAGAAGGTGTCTTGGTGAACAAGGCTACCGGGCAGGTTATAAAAAATGATGACCAGCCGGTCATGGCAGAAAAGAAATTTGTCGCTGAAGCAAAACAGGGGGATATTGAGGTTAGTTTTACAATTGATGGGACAAAACTAGCCGGACAAGAGCTGGTGGTCTTTGAAAAATTAGTTCATGAATCGGGAATCGTGGTTGCGAGCCATGCAGATTTAAATGATGCAGACCAGACGGTCATGATTGAAGAGGCAGAAGAGACGGAAAAAGGAAAAAAGCCTGAGACCTCAAAAAAGACCAAGGCTAAAAAGGCGGCCCAGAAAGAGAAGAAACCGACGACCAATGACAATAGTTTAAGGGCAGAAGTATATCTTCTGGCTGGGTTTGCTAGTCTAGCTTTGGCAGCCATATTCTTGGTTCACTGGTTTTACCGTAAGAGACAAAAAGAGAAATAAAGGAGCATTCACCTGGGTAGACAAAGGAACACAAGTGAGTGACTGCCCTGGATCAGTGGTTTTTATCAGTACCTCCACTGGGTGTATCTGGTGGAGGTCTTACTTAGGAGTAATTTCCAGGCTACCTTGCCTGGTTAGATACAGAGGGAGAAATGAAAAAGCAAGTCAGTGTAGGACTTATAGCCATGACCATAATTAGCCTCAGTCTCAGTCTGTTTTTTGTTGGCAAGTATATTAAAAATAAATTAGAAGACAGAGAGCAGCTAAAAAATCAGGCTATTAACAAGGCAGTGGTTGAGCGAGCCTTTCGGGACCTTCAGTCAGGTTCAAACAATATTCCTGCAATCGGCCTGGCCATAACAGATGAGGAAAAACTTGAAGCCTACTATCACAGGGCACAGGCCCGTATTATTTTGGATAAGCTCAACACAGAGTATGGGACAAGTAATATAGTGGCTTATCTGGAGACAGAGCCGGACCACGCTGGGGATTGTCAGGAGGACAGAATTAGGGAAATTATCGCCCATAGTAAGGAAGATAACTTTTATGACCGAAGAAACATAAGGGGGCAGCCGGATATCACGGGGACAGTTTTCCTCTATCATAAAAATTCTTCGGTTCGAGATCCTTATGCCAATTATTTTGGCCACAATGCCCACAACGGCACAAGATTAAAAAAACTTAGCTGTCATGAGCAGTACCTAGATTGTCTAAAAAAGATTAGGCTTTATAGCAGAGATGGAATTTTTAGATATAGCCTGGTCCACTTGTCCTCGATTGATAGCGGAGTTTATGACCAATTCCCGTGCTGGGAAAGGGATGGTTTTAAGGACTATTACCAGAGGGCTCGTGAACTTGGTCAAGTACATTTGCAAAGGGAGAATTTTGATGAAAAGGGAATTTACATGATCCTCAATACCTGTTTAGACGACTATGGAGTGACGAAGGTTGTGGCTATCTATAAAAATGAAGACTTACAGCGAGGGGATTTTGGTTGGGGTTAAGGGGGGCGTCTGCTACCCGGTAGATGTTATAATAAAAAATAAAAAGACCGGGTAAAAAGGAAAATAAGGTCAGGGGAGGATAGGCGATGACAAACTATGAATTATTAGGACACTTTTATTTAGGTAAGCTGATTGACCCCAAGACACTGGAGAAAACAGATAACTATTTGCTCTACGATTCACGTGACTTAACAACCCATGCCATCTGCCTTGGTATGACCGGCAGCGGCAAAACCGGCTTAGGCATAACCTTGTTAGAAGAGGCAGCTATAGATAACATCCCTGCCTTGGTGATCGATCCGAAAGGGGATATGGCTAATCTTTTACTCAACTTTCCAGAACTAAAAGGGGAAGATTTTTTACCATGGATCCAGGCATCCGAGGCTGAAAGAGCAGGTCTTAGCCTATCAGATTATGCAGAAAAAAAGGCGGATGAATGGCGGACGGGACTTGCAGCCTGGGACCAGGGACCTGACAGAATCCGCCTCCTAAAGGATCGGAGTGATTTTCAGGTCTATACACCGGGAAGTTCTGCAGGAAAGTCCCTTTCTATTGCCAAAATGCTGGACTGTCCAAACGAAAAAATATTGTCTGACCAAGAGTCCCTACAAGACTACCTCCTGTCAACTATAGATGCCCTCTTGAGCTTTATAGGGGTAAAGATAGAAAGTATGCAAAGCCGGGAGCACACCCTTCTATCACGGATCATTTTAGACTATTGGGAACAAGGTAAAGACCTCAACTTGGCCCAGTTGATTCAGGGTATAGCTGATCCCCGTATTGAATCGATCGGAGTTTTCCCCCTCGAAAGCTTCTTCCCCAAAGACGACCGGATGAAGCTGGCCCTGAGATTTAATAACCTTCTTGCGGCCCCTCAGTTTTCTGCCTGGCTCGAAGGAGATCCAATCGATATCAATAACATGCTCTATGGACTGGATGGGCATGCCAAAATTTCTATAGTGAACTTGAGCCAGCTCAATGACCAAGAAAGGATGTTTTTTGTCAGTCTCCTTCTTAACCAAGTTTTAGCCTGGATGCGGGCACAGCAGGGAACATCGAGTCTGAGGGCCATCCTTTATATGGATGAGATTTTTGGCTACTTCCCACCGGTAGCTAATCCTCCGTCAAAGCAGCCCCTTTTGACCCTTTTGAAACAGGCTAGAGCTTATGGGCTCGGCCTTATCTTGGCTAGCCAAAATCCTTCAGATTTAGACTATAAAGGTTTGGCCAATATTGGTACTTGGTTTATCGGCCGCCTCCAGACTGATCAGGACAAATCTAGGCTCCTCGATGGCCTGCAAACTGCCAACCAGGCAGGGGGTGAATTTAGCCTTGAGATTAGTCGGGCAGAGCTTTCAGATCTCCTGTCTAGGCTACCGGCCAGGTCTTTTTTAATGAATAATGTCCATGAATCTGCACCTCTTCTTTTTGCAACGCGCTGGTGCCTCTCCTACCTAGCCGGACCCTTGAGCAAAGACCAGATTCGCCTAATCACTCAGGCAAAGCGGGTTCCATCGGTTGCGGGTCGGGAGCACGTAACAACCCCGCCTGCAGATATTCATTTAGACCAGCAAGTGGAAAAAGACCAAAATAAAAAGCTTGACTTTGACCAGGGTGAAAGGAAAACTTTACCGGACAATGCCGTGGAGCTAGCCAAGCCCGACCTACCGGCGGGTATTGACCAATATTATATCAAGATAGGGGTGGACGAATGGGAAGAAGGTAGCGTGATCTACCGACCCTCAATCTATGCTTATATTGAAACTAATTATGAAGATAAGGTGAGTGGGCTTTTTACAAAAGAAAGCAGCATATGGAACAGCTTTTTACAGGACTCGGCCTTAGCGGTCGACTGGACTAATCCAACAGGCTTAAAACCTGAACCGGACCAACTTGGTCGTAGTGCTTTAGCTTTTGCTCGATATGCTGCCTTACCGGATGCTGCCCGTAAAAAAAACAACTATAATCTTTGGTCCAAGGAACTGGTTGATCACATCTACCGCAATGTTACCTATACGGCCTATAGCAGTAAGGATAAGAAATTGTCCTCTAGACCTGGTGAAAGCCAGGGTGAATTTTTAGTACGGCTACGACAATACATGCGGGAGCAAAGAGATGAGGCCATTGCTAAAGTCAGAGATAAGTACAGTCAAAAGATTTCCCGTCTGGAAGAAAGGGTGAGAAAGGCTGAACAAAGAGTCGAGAAAGAGAAGGGACGGTCCCAACAAGCTAAGTTCTCCAGCATGATCAATATTGGGAATACTATTTTAGATACCCTTGTTGGCCGCAAGGGGATCAGGACATCCACTTTAAACAAGGCTGCTCGCTCTATTCGGTCAGCCGGAAGGTCTCAACAAAGAGCAGGCGATGTTGCCAGGGCCGAAGATAGTTTGGCTGTTTATCAAGCAGACCTGGAGAATTTAGAGAGGGAATTGGAAGCAGAGATTGCAGCTCTGACGGATAAGTACACCAGTGAAGCTGAAAATTGCCAGGAGATACAAATTAAGGCTAAAAAACAGGATATCTTGGTTAAAATCTTTGCTTTAGTCTGGCTCCCTTATCA
Source organism: uncultured Clostridia bacterium (assembly GCA_947254895.1). Lineage (GTDB taxonomy): Bacteria > Bacillota > Clostridia > Saccharofermentanales > DTU023 > UBA5436. Next base: position 5,546 of record CAMYEY010000013.1, on the reverse strand, counting down.
ACAACGGCCGGGACAAGAGGACCTAGCCCTTTTTAAGTAAGCCCCATTGGATTGCCTTGTTTCTAGCTTTTATTCCGGTAATTAGGCAACTTGCAGTGGTCTGCTTCCAGGAGCTTTATATTAGCTGCTAACAGTTGACAGCAGACAAGACTTGGCCAATTTTTCCTTGAATGAAGTAGTCGACATTGGTTCGGGAAACATCCGTCAGGTTAATTAAAATAAGCTTGTTACCTCGATAGTAGTTGATAAAACTAGCAGCAGGGTAGACGGTGAGGGAGGTTCCACCTACGATCAGGATATCGGCCTGCTCAATGGCCTGGACAGAGGACTCGATAGTTGAGGGGTCAAGGCCTTCGCCGTACAGGACAATTCCGGGATGGATAACGCCTTGGCAGGCATCACAGCGGGCAACTCCTTGGCAGCTGGTAATATAGTCGAGGTTAAAATACTTGTGACACTTGCTACAAAAATTATCCTCAATCTTGCCATGTAAATGATAGACATTTTTGGAGCCGGCCTGCTCGTGGAGAGTGTCGATATTTTGTGTGACAACAGCCTTGAGTTTACCTTCTTTTTCCCACTTAGCTAATTGCTCATGCCCAAGATTGGGTTTGGCCTTAATGCTGCAGTTGACGATCTTTTCCCGATAAAAGTCGTAAAAAACATCAGGCTTCTCCTGAAAAAAAGGATAGCTTAAGATTTCTTCTGCCGGGTAGATATATTTTTGATTATAGAGACCGTGTTGAGAACGAAAGTCCGGTATTCCGCTTTCTGTTGACATGCCAGCTCCGCCGAAAAAGACGATGTTATCGGAAGCCTTAATCAGATCTTCAAGTTCTTGACTAGTTAAATGTTTTCCTACCATCTCAAACTCCTATTCTCGCCATTCTTGTTAAGCTTCAATGCTGTTAGATCAAAGGGATCTTTGGCAGTTCAATGCCAGTGCTTAGCCTTGCTTCTTCATGATTTCGAACACCTTACCGAGGGCCTGTTCATTCCCATTTTATCATGAAAAGGTAACGAATGTGATTTTGCCTCTAGGGATTTATTCTGACAAATTGCATAAAAAAAATATTTGAGCTTGCAAGTTTTTTTGAAAAAGTTTTAACTACTATCAGCGTGTAAGGCACACCTAACAAAATTAAAGATAAGAATAGTATTGGAGAAATATGACGAATGAAAAGAAATAAACTTTTAGCCTTGTTTTTGACTCTTACCATGGCTTTTTTAGTTGCTTGCAGCCAGCCTGCTGACAAGAAAGATTCAGCAGAGCAAGCTGAGAGTTCTAAAGCAAATAATGTGACAACTGATAAGGAAACAAGCACTGATACTGAAAATAATCAGACTGAAGCGGTAGAAAAATCCGCTGACAAAAAGCCTATTACCCCTGTCGAAGGAACGCCGACTGTAACAGCTACTACTACCTTTGTTAGTGATATGGTTAAACGTTTGGCTGGTGATTGGGTGAATATTCAACTAATTATCCCTGCAGGTGAAGATCCCCATATGTATGAACCTAAACCGCAAGATCTGGAAAAACTTACTTCTTCCGATTTAGTCATCTACCATGGACTTCATTTTGAGGGAAGAATGGTTGATGTTTTAGAAAAACTTGGCTACCAGCTGGCAGAAGGATTTCCTGCTGATAAAGTTGGTACAATGGACCAAGATGGGGATATTATCATCGACCCGCATTTTTGGTTTGACGTTGACCTCTACAAGAGGGCTGTTGAAAATGTTGCCAACTATTTATCTGAACTCCTACCTGACCACAAGGATGCTATCCAAGAAAACTTAGCCGCCTATCAGCAAGAACTCGATAAAATGTTGACAGAATGTAAGGCTAAAATGGATGAAATTCCTAAGGAATCCCGTTACTTGATCACTCCTCACGATGCCTTTAACTACTTTTCAAGATGCTTTGACATCCCCGTTATGGCTCCACAGGGTGTTTCAACCGACTCCGAGGTTGCTAACAAAGATATCCAAAATACGGTAGACTTTATCGTTAAAAATAAGGTTAAGGCAGTATTTGCTGAGACAACAACAGACCCGGCAAGAATGGAAAAGTTAAAAGAAGGGGCTGCTGCTCAAGGTTTTGAGGTAAAGGTTGTCCAGGGCGAAGGTAACGAACTTTTCTCTGACTCCTTGGCTCCTGAAGGTTCAAAGGGTGATAATTTTATTGATATGTTTACCCATAACGTTAACCTCATTGTTGATAACTTAAAGTAAGTACAGAAAGAACAATTTGATTATGTCACCAAATGTCGTCATAAAAGTTGAAGACTTGACAATGGCTTATAACGATAAGCCTGTCCTTTGGGATAATGACGTAGATATTATTAAAAATTCCCGCACCGCAATCGTAGGTCCCAACGGTGCGGGAAAATCTACATTTATCAAGGGGGTTTTAGGTCTGTTACCAATCCTTTCCGGTTCGATTGAGTTTTTCGAAAATAAAAGTTTGAAAGAAGTTCAGGATAAAATTGCCTATATTCCCCAATCCAAGAGTGTTAATTGGGATTTTCCTACAACGGCCCTGGATGTGGCCTTGATGGGACGTTATGTCCATTTAGGTTGGATCAAAAGGCCGAGAAAAAGAGACTATGAAATTGCGGAAGCCGCTTTGGAAAAGATGGGAATGGCTGACTTTAGAAATAGGCAAATTTCTCAGCTTTCTGGTGGCCAGAGACAGCGGGTCTTTCTCGCTAGAACTATCGCTCAAGATGCTGAGATTTACTTTATGGATGAACCCTTGGCCGGGGTCGATAAAACGACCGAGAAGGTGATTATAGACTTCTTGCATGAGGCGCAAAAGAATGGCAAGACAAGTGTTGTGGTCCACCATGATTTGAATACCCTAGAGGAATACTTTGACCATATTGTTATTTTGAATAAGCGGGTTATTGCCCAGGGCAAGATGGAGGATTGTCTCAATCAAGAAAATTTAGATCAGGCAGATATGAGAGGGTTTCGAATTGGATCTTGAAATTTTAACAAGTTATAGCTTTTTGGTTGTCTGCGTAGGTACTATGATTTTAGCAGCTACGGCCGGAACCGTAGGAACCCTGACTGTCTTAAAGGGTCAGTCCCTGATAGGTGATGCAATTGGTCATGCTTCCTATCCTGGAGTGGTTATCGCTTTTATGGTCGGCCTGGTTATGGACCCTGTAATTTTAATTATAGGGGCCGCCTTATCTGGGCTCTTTGCCTACTTCTTTATCCAATTTATTAGTAAAAATTCCAAGGTCAATTTGGATGCTATTTTGGCGACGATATTATCCATGTTTTTTGGTCTTGGCATGGTCCTCAAGAGCTATATCCAGGGCCATCCGGAATACCTATCAACTCCCCAAGGTGGTCTCCAAAACTATATCTTTGGCCAGGCGGCTTTTATTAGGCGAATTGATGTCCTCTTGATTTTGTGTATAGCTATCCCAACCATCATAATTTTTCTCCTTTTTTATAAAGAATTTAAACTCTTTATCTTTGATGAGCTGTATGCAAAATCAATTGGTTTAAATACCAACATCATGTACACGATCATGCTCTTTATCATTTTGGGCGTGATTGTGGTCGGCTTAAAGTTTGTGGGGGCTATTTTAATTTCGTCCTTCCTGATAGTCCCTGCAATAGCCGCCCTCCAGTGGAGCGAACGCTTTAATCAGGTTTTACTTATTGCCTCGTTGATCGGTATCCTTTCAGCTTTTTTAGGTAGCTATCTTTCGAGTGTTTACCCGGGGATGTCTACCGGACCTTCCATCATTTTGATGATGTCAGGGCTTGCTTTTCTATCCATGTTCTTTGGACCAAAAGGTTTTATTGCAACAAAGATTCGTAGAAGGAGTTTACTAAAGAAATGACTTATCCTGTCCCTCTTCTTCTGTTCCGCTTAGGCGACTATCTTAATTATCATCAGCAAATGCTATTAACCCTGCTCATTCTTGGGGTCGCTTGTGCAATCTTAGGTTGTTTTCTGGTTTTAAGAAGACTTTCGATGGTTACCGATGCCCTTTCTCACACAATACTTCTCGGTATCATCCTGGCCTATTTCGTGACGAAAGATCTGGATTCGCCTTTACTTTTTGTTGGTGCAGGTCTTTTTGGGGTATTTACGGTTTATTGTATTGAATTATTATCTTCGACCGGTCTTGTTAAAAATGATGATTCTGTGGGGATAACTTTTCCCTTATTTTTTTCATTAGCTGTTATTTTGATCAGCACTTTTGCCCGCAATGTTCACATTGATACAGATGTGGTCTTAATGGGACAAGTTATCATGATTCCCTTAAATAATCTGGAGATTTTTGGCATCGTCTTGCCAAAGGCAATGGTTTATATGACCTTTATGTTGCTGATAAATCTTCTCTTTGTCACATTTTTCTATAAGGAACTTAAAATATCTACCTTTGATCCGGAGTTTTCAACCATAATTGGATTTTCCTCGGGAGGATTATTTTATTGCTTGATGACTCTCACTTCCTTTACAGCTGTCTCCGCCTTTGATGCCGTAGGAACGATGATGGCGATAGCACTCTTTGTTGGCCCGGCTGCTTCAGCCTACCTCATTACCAAAGATTTAAAAAAGATGATTTTAGTTGCTATCTTATATGCTTCAGTCAATACTTTGATCGGCTTTTATCTAGCTATCCATATCAATGTTTCCATATCGGGAATGATTGCTACGATTACAGGATTAAGCTTAATTTTAACCACCCTTTTTAACCGTGATGGGGTTATCACAGCAATCTACTTGAGGGATAAAAGTAAAAGAGACTTTCAGTTGGATCTCATGATTATCCATATGGGAAATCATGAAAATACCCCTTTAGCCGGTGAAGAATTGGGGATAACAAGCATGCGCTACCACCTTAATTGGGATCAAAAAACTTTAGGAAAAAAACTGAAGCGCTTGATGAACAAGGGCTATGTTGAATCAGATAGAGAAAAGAAGATTTATCGACTTACCCCTAAGGGTAAATTGCGCTACGATATGATCAAGCTGGAATATTACATGTGACTATGTCGGAAGCTAGATGGCGGGTCGTCTGAAGGCGGTATCCCTGATCGCAAGTTAGTTTACTCATTCAATAATCTGCAGACGGAATCCCTTACTATAAGTTGCGAAGGAAAAATGTGGTCTTTGCCTGCACACATATTTTCTACCATGTTAAGGATAGTATTTGCAGCCTGCCTTCCCAAATAATATTGGGGGTGGTTAAAGGTTGTTAGGCCGGGTTCGAGGCCGGTTGCAAAAGAAGCGTTGTCTACACCTATAACCGATATATCTTGAGGTATTCGGATTTTGTTTTTTAGGCATTGGATCCTTGAGGCTGGTGATAATAGTAAGATGGTAAATTTTATTTTGTTACGATCTTTGCTTTTTGGCCGTTTGGACCCTGGTTCTGGCGATTATAGCAAGATGGTAATTCTCAAGTCATTACGATCTTTGTTTTTTAGCCGGTCAGGCCCAGGATGAGACACTTCTAGAAAGACGGTAACTTTAAAATTCTTACCATCTTAACTTTCCGGCCAGGCGAGGGTAC
>CAMYEY010000012.1 GCA_947254895.1 uncultured Clostridia bacterium | reverse complement strand
GATCTTGATGGGCAAAAATTACCCGGTCCCCAAGCCAGACAAGCAGCTGGTGATCTCTTGGGTAACCCCGGGGCCGGCCTCTATTACCCCAATTTTAATTGGTCTGATATCCACCTGATCTCAGAAATCTGCCGACCAGACCACAGACACTTTATCCAGCAAATTGTCCGTTACCTCGTAACCACAGAAACGAGTCCTGCAGATTTTTTTGAGACTTATGCCATCTACCATGACCTGGCCCTCGGGTCAGCAATCCTTGCCAATTATGAACTGGAAAAATTAGAACTTAAACTGGCCGAGGAGGGTGACAAGGTAGGCCTTGGTCCTGACCCTGACCCTGACCCTGATCAAGACCACTATGTGGATTTAAACGGTTTAGGCACACTGGATGACGACCTCTTGTAAGGATAGCTTATAAGACCTCTATTAAATCTCTAAACAAGGGATACTGACCCTAAACTTTACCTGGGTCACTAAGACGATTTAAGAAAACTAAACTAATAGCTAATCACCAGATCAGCCGCCAACAAGCAAGCATTGATGGTGTGGCTGTCTGCCAACCCGACTACATAGGGAAGCTTTTTTTCAGGTCTAATCCGGGCAACAGAGTTTTGGCAGGCCAAGACACTGGTCCCCTCCTCATGCAAGCTGGTAAGGCTGGGAAGAATGGGAGAGTCCTTGGTCAAAAGTTCCACCGCCTCATTTGTAAAAATTATCCAAGTGGGTAGGGTTTCCTGACGTGGTAGATCACAAATAAGAGATATGAGATTTTCCCGCCTGACTTCTGTCTGACCGTCAAGAGCCTCCAGCTTGGAAACGAGGATGGCAATGCGCTTTTCCGGACGTTTTTTCTCTGCAGAAATTTGAACATCAGCCAAAAGACTGACTCCTTCAATTTCCTGTTCTCCCTTTAAAGGGTCGATGGTTATGGTTTTACTCTCAAGCAAACGCTTACCCTCATTTCTAAAGTATCCTTGACCAGCATTGCTGCCTGATCCTTAAATAACAAAAATTTAAAGTAGTCTATAGTCCTCCGGTAAACTAAAGATCGGTCCTTCTTCAAGGCTATTGGTCAACTTCGTAATGGTCACCGAAGAAATTAATTTACCGTTGGAAAAAACACGGTGACCCAGGCTTTTTTCTGCTGAGAAATAATAGCGGGTAAAACTAATGTTATCCCTGGTATACTCCTCAAAAGTTACCGGAGCACTGTTAAAAATCGCCTTACCTGTACCAACATAGTAAAGTTGGCTGGATTGCTCAAAAATGGACCTAGCAAGATCACGCGGATTCCAGTATTCCAACACCTCATCCCCTGAAAGGGCTTGGGCCGTCTTATTGGCTGAATCCAAAATATAGATTTCATCCTCACTGGGTGAAAGCAGCTCTACTGTTTCGTTTTCGCTGGACAACCTAAGATAGGCCCGATTTTGCTCATCCAGAGCTAAAACTACTTCCATTTTGCTTGAGTCCTCGTTGGTTAATTCGTATGAGTAGTAGACCGGAGTCTTAGAAAAGGGTCTAAAAAAATCATCCGCTTTACGGCCGATAACCCCCTGCTCTATCATCCCCATCTCAATCTTTTTGACCGGTGTATGAGGCTCATCAAGCTCTGACCGGTCTGAGCCTGAGCTTTCCGGCCTACTTTCATGGTCGGACTGGCTCTCGGCCGACTCTCTTTGAAGCATCTCACGAGTCGGCTGCCCCGGAAAGCCCGGCTGACTAGCCTTGTCCGGATTTTGTTTTTTACTACAGGCAGACCCTAGCAGGATAAGACCTGTCAATAAAAGACTAAGCAGGATTTTATCTTTTTTCATTTTTCAACAAACCTCCTGGGACTTGTTCTTTAACCGGATCACTTTACGGGATCTGCCGGCTTATAGGGGCCGGACTTATAGAGGGTCTGGTAAATTTGCTTGGTCAAATCTACAGCCTCTGTAAAGGACTGCTTGTGGGTATCAAAACAGGTGACAGCCAAGACCAGGCTGGGATTTTTCTGGTCATAAGAAATAAAGGAACTGTTTTGCCTGCTTTTCTTGCTAGCCTCATCATAACCCACTTCTGCTGTACCCGATTTGCCGGCCAGGCTGGCCTCACTTATGTTGAGGACGGGATAGGTTGATGTACAAACCTGGCGCAAGGCCTTATCGATAGCCGCCAAGCCGGTCTCGTTAACGATAGCTTCTTCAAGAACTTTAGGCTCATTAGCCAGAAGCAAGCGGGGTTGGTACCAACAGCCCTTGTTAGCAATCGCCCCGTAGATTGAAACCAGCTGGGCTTGAGAAATGAGTAATTCACCCTGACCATAGGCAGCATCCGCTAAAAGCATAGTGGAATCAAGGCTGCCGGAATTGGTCAGTTGCGCCTGGCCGAAAGGATAGTCCAGACAAATTTCTTGACCAAATCTTAGCTTAGCCATCTCAGCTTTAAACTTGTCTAAACCCATATCAAGGGCCAAGCGGGCAAAAAAGATGTTGTCTGACCGAGCCAAACCGGTTGTAAAATCTATATCTCCATCAAGCTGTTCATAACGGATAACCTGGTAATTACCCCAGCTGGAGTCATAGGTCCAACCCTTACCCTGAATATTATAACTAGTGGTTGGGGTCAGGTTTCCGCTGTTAAAAGCCGCGATTGAGGTCAGGACTTTTTCTGTTGAGCCGGGTGTCATAGCCCCGATAAACTTATTGAACAGAGGTTTTTCAGGATTATTAACCAAGTCGTCGTAGGCCGGCTGACTAATCCCCAGAACAAACTCTTGGGGGTCATAGGAGGGGGTAGAAACCAGGGCTAAGAGGTCACCATTTCTGGGATCTAGAGCCGTAAAGCAGGCATCACGATCCTTAGCGAGCTGATAAATTTGCCCCTGTAGGTCGGAGTCAATAGTGAGGTAAATATCCTGACCATTGACCGGCTCCTGCTCCAGAAGTACCTGCTGGTATTCTCCTGTCACGATAAACTTAAAACCATTTTTACCCCTGAGTTTACTTTCATAGAGAGACTCAAGGCCTGTCTTGCCTATAAAATCGTTCTCTGTCAGCTCGCTATTTTCCGGCTTGGCCAGGTCTTCTGCAGTGGGATAACCGACATAGCCGATCAAGTGGGCTGCCGCCGGACCCAGAGGATAGGATCGGGCCTCAAGCTGTTCGACAGCTATATTGTATTTTTCGACCGCTTCAGCCTGCTCTTCGTTGAGGCTAGCCATGGCCTTTAGGGGGACAAACATATCGTCCTTGACCCATTTCTGGTCCAACTGGCGGTCTACATAGCCTGCCGGCAGATTAAAGACTTTCTCTACAAGTGGGCCGTCTTTCCGGTTAAAGCTTTTGGGAACAAGCCCAATTCGGTCAACAAAGGATTGGCCGGCCAGTTTTTTCCCCTGCCGGTCTAGAATAGACCCTCGTTTTGCCTTGAGGGGGACAACTTGAACCAGGCCTTGGTCATGGAGACCCGGCAGGATGACGCTGGGTGTCCAGTCAAGTTGCCAGCGGTTGGCCTTTGGTTGGTAGATAAAGTTATAGGTAACAAGTTTTTCAATATTGCCATAGTCTGTGACATAAGTGGCCGTACCCTGATAAGAGATAAGGTCACCGGTTTGTTGGTCTCTCAAGGGAGCAAAGTCCTTCAACTTAATTTCCTTGAGCTCGATCCCTTGGTGAATTTTCCGGTTACGGTCAACAATTTGTTGACGACCATATTTTTCCAAGGCTCGGGGGTGGATCCATTCCATCAAAGCTTCGCAGTTATCCGTCTCGATCAGTTTAAGCACCCGTTGGATCTGTGCTTGAGGATCAGCCTGACTGGCCTCCATATCTTCGTCCAAGTGGAGTTTTAAGTCTCTATCTCCGCCTTTTTTATCAAAGATATTAAGGCCACTACAAGATGTTAGGCCAAGAGAAGTCAACAGCAAGGCAATCGTTAAAGTTAAAACAAATACAAATTTAGCTTTCACCCGGCCCACCTCCAGCTTTCTAAAAATGCTCCAACAATTTTAGTATACTTTATTTTAAAGCTGAATGGATTAAAGATTTAATTAAGTCTTGAGCTGAATAGCCGGAAGAGGTCATCAACTTGGGATACATGCTGATCGAAGTGAATCCCGGCATCGTATTAATTTCATTGATCAAGATTCTGCCGCTGGGCTGCTCGATAAAGAAATCAACCCGGCTAAGCCCAGAACCGTTGACAATTTTAAAGGCCTTGGTCGCATAGGCTACCAGGTCTGCATACTCCCGGTCAGTAACTTGAGCCGGCACCAAGAGGCGGGCAGATTCCGATATGTATTTTGATTCGTAATCATAGAACTCTTTATCCGGGACAATTTCTCCCGGCTTGGAAACAAAGACACCGGATTCCAGACTAGGGTCTTCCAGCACAGCCAGTTCGATTTCCCGGCCGACTATGGTTTCTTCAAGCACAGCCTTATGGTCATGGATAAAGGCAAGCTCTAAGGCAGCACAAAGCTCAGACCTCGTCGTAACTTTACTGATTCCTACAGAAGATCCCGCATTGGCCGGCTTAACAAAAATCGGATAAGAGAGTTGCCCCTCGATGCGTTCCAGGGCCGCAAGTTTATCTTGACGGTAACCTGTATCCGTTAGCCAGGTCCAGGTAGCCTGGGGGATGCCGGCATGGTCAAAAAGTTGCTGGGAAACAACCTTGTCCATGCTGACAGCTGATGACAAGACTTTACAACCGACATAGCGGGCATGGACCATATCCAGGAGTCCCTGAATGGTCCCATCCTCACCTCGCTTACCGTGGAGGATAGGGAGAAAAACATCGACCGGATGCCAGATCGGAGCCTGGTCATCCGAAGTGCAGCTGTAAAAACCGGAATGTCGTCCGGGCTTAAAGAGAACGGGTTGGTTGTTGGGATTATCCACCCAAGTCCCATCGTAGATCTCCTCTAGCGGGCCCTCAAAGAGGAAGAACTCGCCCTGCTTACTTATCCCGATTTGGTAAAGTGCATTAGCAGACTGACTCCTCAGGAGTTCTATAATGTAGACCGCTGACCGGCCCGAAACTTCATGTTCACTACTTTCTCCGCCAAACAAGACGCAGAGTTTCAGTTCTTCTATCTTCATTATCTTGGCCCCGTCCCGGCTTAGCCGGACCGGTTTCCTCTTCTCAAACGGTTAATTATTGTAGGTCTAGCTCTTTTTTATTTTTCTGAATATAGACCAGCATCTCAGTCAGCTGGTCTTCCAGGTCATCCAAATTATCCTTAACATAGTCCATGGTAGAAGACTGGATCTGCCGGCTCTGGGTATTGGCATTATCGATAATCCTTTGGGCTTCAATTTTAGCCTGTTGGGTAATCTCATGCTCATCAATCATCCTGGCCATCTTGACCTCTGCATCACTCAAAATGGACTCAGCTTCCTTGCGACTTTCTGTGATCAGTTGCTTGTTGTGTTGCAAGAGCCACTTGGCTTGTTGGAGTTCTTCAGGTAACTTTTCTCTAACCAGGCCGATTAAAAACAAGATCTCATCTCGGTCAACCATACATTGGTCCGATAAGGGAACCTTTCTGGCCATATGTAAGGTTTCTTCAATCTGAATCAAGATATCATCCACTTGCTGGTCAATTTCTTTTTGCGAATTAACGAGGCTAGGCCGCCCTTCCTTGTTGGTCGGCCGGTCTGCCTGACCGGTTTGTTCCCGATTTAAGGAACCCGTCCGCGCATTAAAATCGTTATTGTTATCCATCATTCCTCCTAGACCTGCCCTGCCTAGTTCGGGCGAGTTCTTTAAACTTCTCCTCCACCATAGCCCGGTTAACAGCCGGCACCATATCCGGTAAAACCCGACCAAATTTACCAAGCTCTCGCACATTGGATCCGCTGACATGGGTAAGGTTGTTTTTAGCTAGTAAAAAAACCGTCTCGACTGCCTGGTCCAAAGCATGGTTGATGTGAGCCATGGGTTCCTCGTAATTTAAATCAATCGCATTCCTGACCCCTCTGACTATGGCCTCTGCCGAGACTTGGTCAAAGACGTCAGCTACTAAGCCCTGAAATCTTACAAGCTTGATATTATCATAAGCAGACGTCGCAAGTAAAATCATTTGTGCCCTTTCCTCAAGGGAAAAAAGACAGCTTCCATCTGCCGGATCATAAAGGGCAATAACCAACCGGTCACAAAGTCTGGCTGCCCGGACGGCAATGTCCAGGTGTCCACTGGTAAAGGGGTCAAAAGTTCCGCTATAGAGCCAAGTCCTCATGGCTGTTATTCTCCTCTGAAAGTCCTTCTTGCCTCCTAGGCATCAGTTTTAAACACCGGGTTAGGCCATAATCTTTCTGCCTTACAATTTCCCAAATTTTGCTTGATATTGCAAGCTCTTGCTTCTTGGAACACTCAAGCAGGACCTGGCCTCCGGGACTTAGCAGGCCTTTGATCTGCTTACTTTGACCGGCCCAAAAATCCGGCCAACTGGGCCAAGGGGGATCTAAGTAAATAATATCAAAAAGCTCTTCTCCGGCGAGTAGGCTTTTGAGGGCAAACTCTGCCGGCCGGCTCAACAGTTCAACCTTGAGTTTACTTTTGGCTATGTTACGCTTAATGGTAGCTAGTTGTCGACGGTTATTTTCGACCATCACCACCCGGGCCACCCCCCTACTTTTAGCCTCAAGACCAATTTGGCCGGACCCGGCAAAAAGGTCTAAAAAACTCTTTATTTGCCCTTGTTTAATTTGAGCCTGAAGGCTGGAAAAAATTGCCTCTTTAACCCGGTCAGCAGTTGGCCGCATCAGATCTTCTTTACTACTATCCAGCTTAATCCCTCGGGCTTCACCGGCGATAATTCTAGGCATAGCTCTCCTCCTCTACAGGGTTAGTCCCTCAAGCAACTCAGGGTAACGTTGTTTGATAGCACGAACAATATTTTGCTGGTCTTTTTCTTTCAGGTCCGGATCCTCGTCTAGAATTTTTTGAAAAACCCTGTTAACCCGGTCGATCATGGCCTGGTCCTGGTAGAGGTTGATCAGCCTAAACTGGGGCAAACCGTGCTGCTTAGTCCCAAAAAAGTCTCCCGGCCCCCTAAGCTCCAGGTCTTGTTCGGCAAGGGCAAAGCCATCTCCTGTCCTACAGAGGCTGGTCAAACGCTTTTGAGCCAATTCATCATCACTATCGCTAACGAGCAGGCAGACTGACTCTAGGTCAGACCTCCCGATCCTCCCCCTCAATTGGTGGAGTTGGGCGAGGCCAAAGCGTTCAGCATTTTTGATGACCATTAGGCTGGCACGAGGATTGTCTACCCCCACCTCAATGACAGTGGTGCTTACCAAGATATCGATATTTCCCTTTAAAAATTCTGTCATGACCTTACTTTTTTGGTCTGCCTTAAGCGAACCATGGATCAGGCCCACCCTTAGATCAGGAAATACTTTTTGGGCCAACTTTTGGTAGGTCGTCTCTGCAGACTCAAGCTGACTCTTGTCTGAATCTTCTATCAAGGGACAAACCACATATACCTGCTCTCCTCGTTTTACAGTCCGCCTCATGAGGTCATAAATCTGTGGTAGGTCGCGACTTTTGGCCCTATAGGTTTTAATCACCTTTCTGCCCCGGGGTAGCTCCCTCATCAAGCTGAGGTCAAGGTCTCCATAGATAATCAGCCCCAGTGTCCTCGGTATGGGGGTGGCCGACATCACCAGACGATGGGGCATAAGGCCCCTTTCCCCTTGTTTGGCCAAACTGCGTCGCTGGCTCACACCAAAACGGTGTTGCTCATCTGTTATAGTCAAAGCCAACTTGGGCATTTCCAGGTCTTTTTCCAAAACTGCGTGGGTGCCAATTAAGAGGTCCAGCTCCCCTTCCCGGGCTTTGATTAGGATCTCCCGTCGCTCCTTTTGTCCCGTCTGTCCCGTCAAGAGGGCCAAGCTGAGGTCCGTTTCGGCAAATAATTTTTTCATACTATGATAATGTTGCTCAGCTAAAATCGAAGTGGGGGCCATAAGGATGGCCTGGCCTCCACACCAAGCAGTGTAAGCCATAGCAAAAGCAGACACGATCGTCTTACCCGAACCGACATCTCCTTGAAGGAGGCGGTTCATAGGACGTTCCTGGCGGAGGTCATGTAAGAGGTCATTGATGGCATTCACCTGGGCCTTTGTCAGCTCAAAGGCGAGCCCCTCTCTTAGGCGGTTGAGTTTTTCTTTTACCCCCGTTCCCTCAACTTTGAGGGCTGGGGCCTTAGCCATAACTTGGCGCTTTCGCTTAAGGAGGTAGAGGGCCGCCCTTACCAAAAAGAGTTCCTCAAAGGCTAGTCTTTCGCGGGCCATTTCATGCTCGTAGGCGGTCTCCGGCAAGTGAATTTTAGATATGGCATAGTCTAGGCTACAAAGCTCTGCTTCCTGCCTCACCTTATCCGGTAAAGGGTCAATTAGATAGTGGTCATAAAGGTCAAGGCACTGTTTGACAGCTTGACGGACTAGACTCTGATTAAGTCCGGCTGTTAGCGGGTAGATGGCCCTGATAGGGTTAGCCTCAAAGTCCTCCTGACTTAAGATAGTCGGAGTTAAGAGGCTTAGCCGCCGTCCTTGAGCTTGAACCTTGCCATAAAAATAGTAGTCTTGGTCAACTTGTAATTTGCTCGCTAACCAGGGTTGATTGAACCAGACAACCGGCAGGATACTAACACCATCTGTTAAATTCCCCCGAAGCCAGGAAAGGCGGCCCCTCCTTTGTAGTTTAGGTTGATCGACCAACCTCCCTTTGACGGTCACCGTCTCCCCTTCGACCACTTGGTAGAGGGGCTTTAATTGGGACATATCCTCGTAGGATCTCGGAAAAAAGAAGATGAGGTCCTCCAGGTTACGGACTCCTAATTTAGCAAAAAGGGCTGCCCTTTTGTCTGAAATCTGCTTGAGATAGGTAAGGTCTGTCTGTTTAAAATCCGGCATGACTCAACTAGTCCAAGTAAAGGTTTTTACTATAATTTTCTGCCTCACCGGGCCGGTAGAGGTCAATCTTAAGCGAGCTGCCCGGCTGCTTTTCGGTCAGACTGTAGTAATAGTCAGCAAAGCTTTCAACCGGCTGTCCATCGACGGCTATAATGACATCATCCTTTCTGATGTCAGCAACATAGGCTGGTCCATCCGCCCTCACACTGGTAACATAAAGTCCTTTGGGCAGGCTTAGGATGGACCTGATTCGTCGGTAGTCCGGTTCTGCCATAAAGGTTAGACCGGCTGACGGATAGGAATTGAAGTCGAGATCAAGGAAGAGAGAGGTCAGGGAAAATTTGATCTGGTCTGCCGGCAAAATAAGGCTATACCGGTCACTTAGAGTATTGAGCTCCGCTACCGTAGAAATGCCAATTGCCTGGCCGGCTGAATTAACAATCACACTACCGCTGGAATTATTGGGTATGATGGCAGATGACTTATAGCGGCGGACGGCGTAACCGGATTCCTTTACTTCCGTTACCCCTTTTTCAATAATATAGCCGGGGAAAATGCCACCTTCAGCTGCCATAAAGTCTGACAGGCCAATCCCATAAATAACCTCGCCTATCTCGATCGGATAAGATGTAGAAAGTTCAACAAAGGAAACTGAACGCAAGCCCAAGGCGACCGGGTCTACCTTGAAGATAGCCAGGTCCGATCCGGGATCAATCTTATAGAGACTCAGGTCTACTAATTGCTTGGAAAAATTGGTCAAAAGCTTAACCGACAGATCGCGTTTAAGGTTACCATTACCATCAAACATATCTTCGATCTGGCCATAGGTCGTTAAGAGGTAACCGTCACCCGAGATGAAAAAGCCGGAACAAGCCAGCGTGTAAAATGGCTCTTTATTGGCCCGTTTACGCCCCGTATAGATGGCCCCAATTTTATCAGCATAGTCAGCATATATCTCCGTCAAGGGCTTTTCTTTATAGGTCTCAAGTTTAAAGCCGGTAAGCGTATCATAGGGAAACTTTTTGAGGAAGTTCTTTTTTCCGGCAAAGCTATCACCAGAGGCAGGAAGGTTAGTGGCATCATGACCCGTAGACTGACTGACCGGCCTCGTCGTCTTTTCAGCCTGGGGGATAGAAGCTTCTGTTTCCTTCTCTGTAACAGTTTCTGTAGTCTTAGTCGGAACTTGACTGCCCCTTGTTTCATGACTTGATGAGGTCTCTTCCGTCTGGCCTTCCGTCGGCTGTCCACGCTCATGTGACAAATCCGAAGCTAGGAGCTCCAGAGCCGGAAAAAGACCTAGACAAAGGCAGAGGAAAAAGGCCAACAAGGCTTGCCTAAACTTGATCCACTTTTGATGTAACATTTCCTCTCCTTTCTTTCTCAGGGTCTATAACCAAATTTAAATTTTATGAGCCCTTGTGCGCGACAAGGTAAAGCTAAAACGCGCACCACCCAGTTCACTATCACCGACATAAATATTCTGCCCATGCAAGGCTAAGAGGGTTCTGGCTATATAGAGACCCATGCCGGAGCCTTCAGAGTTTCGGCTTTTATTAACCTTATAGAAGCGGTTAAAAATATTTTCCCGATCTTCCTTAGCGATGCCGATACCGTTATCTCCGATGGATATCGTTAGGGTCTGGTCGTTTTTGGCCTTGATATCAACCTTGATCAGGCCCCCTTCCGGGGTAAATTTTACGGCATTGCTCAAGATGTTGTAAAGGACTCGCTGGATTGCATCCCGGTCGCCGATAACGGACCGATTATTTCCTAGTTTTTCATCCAGGTCGATCTTGATCGATTTTTGAGATACGATTGAATCAATACTGCTGATAACTTCTTCCGCCAACTGAACAATGTCAAAGGAGGTCAACTGAAGCTCTTTCTGCTTTTCCAGAGTGGTGGAAGCAAAGAGACTGGCAATCAACTTTTGCAATCGCTCGACCTCTGTATAAACAATATTGAGATAGTGGTCATATTTTTCTGCTGGAACTGTCCCATCCAACATGGCCCCTAAAAAGCCCTTGATCGACGTAAGAGGGGTTCTCAGGTCATGGGAGATAGAGGACATGAAATCGTCTCTCTCATTTTCCTGCTTTTCCCATTTGGAAATCATGGTGTTCATGGTCCTAACGAGGATCATGATATCATCTTCTTTATAGTCTGTTGACTCATGAATATAGAGGGGGTCCTCCCCTTTTAAGGTCACCCGGCTGGAAAGTTTACCATGGTAGACATCTTCGGCCGCCTTAACAATTTTAGAGATCGGCCTGGTGATATTGCGCGAAAGCAAGATGATGATGAGGACGGCAAAGGCAAAAGCTACAACAAAGGAAATCCAGAGGCTGGTTTCCTGGGCTATAAAGGAATAGCGACTCACACCTAAAGAGTAATGGAGGAGAACCTCTCCACCATAACCATAAGTCCCTGAGAGGGGGTAAGAAACGGTCAACCATTCTTGGTCTTCCGGCAGGAGCTCATGAAAGTCACCTAAACTAGACCTGCCCTTGGATGTAACAGTTGACCTGTTGAGAATCTGGCCGGGTAAAAACAACTGACCATCACGTTCCGTAAGCTTCTGTCTTGATTGACTTGGTAAAGCTGAGTAATAGATCAGTTCTCCCTGACTGTTGACCAGCCACACCATACTTTCACTCGACTTTGCAGCAAAGGCCAGATAGCCTCTCTCTTCCCTACTGTTGAAATAAACATAGTCAGGGTCCATGTGGCCAGCCACCCGCTCTGCAGCAGCTTGGGCTGCACTCAGGAGCTGGGTCTCAAGCTGGTTGATTTTGGCCTTGGTGTAGAGGACAGAATAGACAGAGGCTAGAATAAAGAGAATACAAAGGATAGCCAAGATCATCCAAAGGAGGGTCCTCCTATAGATGGACAACTTATGAAAAGGTTTGTCCCTTTTCCCCTGGTCCATACGCCCCTCAGACCCTTCTCTCTTAAAATATTTGCTTTTAAACTTTTGCCAGCCTATTGTCATCGTGAGCCGTAAAAGTCTAGCTTTCAGAAAGCCTAAATTTGTATCCTACCCGCCAAACAGTTTCCAGGTCCCAGGCAGGGTGATCATGCCGGTCGAGCTTTTC
Organism: uncultured Clostridia bacterium; assembly: GCA_947254895.1. Lineage (GTDB taxonomy): Bacteria > Bacillota > Clostridia > Saccharofermentanales > DTU023 > UBA5436. The sequence goes on along the minus strand of CAMYEY010000012.1, from coordinate 13,135 downwards.
CCTCAACCTTTTAACATGGACATCAACCGTCCTGGATTCTCCTAAATAATCAAAACCCCAGACATTTTCCAACAATTGGTCACGGTTAAAAACGTGGTTTGGATTTTTGGCCAGGAAAAAGAGCAGCTCTAATTCCTTGGGCGGCAAGGAGTAAACTTCGTCATTGATCTTAATCGTATAGTTATTTTTATCTAAGACGAAACCGGGATAGGTGATTTTTTGATCATTATTTTCCTCAGGGTTACTTCCAATAATCCTTCCCTTGGTACGTCTCAAGACCGCACTAACCCTTGCAATAAGTTCCTTGGGTTCAAAGGGTTTGGTCACATAATCATCAGCACCAAGTTCAAGTCCGACCACCTGGTCTAGGGTATCCCCTCTAGCCGTTAGCATGATCACGGGGACATCCGATGTTTTACGCAACTCCCGCAAAACATCATAACCGGACAAACCCGGTAGCATCAGGTCAAGGATCAGGAGGTCCGGATTTTCTTGCTTACAAAGGTCAAGGGCCGTTTGCCCGTCTAAGCAACTGACAGTTGTATAGCCATCATTTTGGAAGTAGAGTTCTAATAACTCATTGATATGCTGGTCATCGTCTACGATTAAAATCTTAGTCATAAGCTACCTTTCTCCATCAGTGTGATCCCTTGTCCTCTTCCTCTTGATCCAGCATCGTTTGAAGTTCAGCCAAAAACGAGTGAACATCTTCAAACTCTTTATAGACCGAAGCAAAACGGATATAGGCTACTTCATCTATGTCTTTCAGTTTGGCCATCACCTGTTCCCCGATCTCCCTGGATGGTATTTCACGGTTGGCAAGATTGCTATTCTCCACTTCAATCTGAGAAACGATATTTTCGACCTGGCTAAGCGTGACTGGTCTTTTAATGCAACTTGTCAAGATGCCCTTAATGAGTTTTTCTCGGTCAAAAGGCTGCCTACTGCCGTCCTTTTTAACTACAACAAAGCTAACTTTCTCTACCGTTTCGTAGGTTGTAAACCGTCTCTTACAGCTAAGACATTCCCGCCGTCTTCTAATTGAAGCCCCATCATCAACCGGTCGTGAATCACTTACCCGATCTTCGTCATAACCACAATAAGGACACTTCATACACTTAACCTTTCCCCGTTACTTGCCTGTTTAACATTTTACTATAACCGGCCCATCAGCTAAAGGCCGGTATATTTAGTTAAAAAAAGCCGGCATTAAAAATGGCCGGCTTTTTTTGATTAAATTCACGATAAATTATTCATCAAAGTCATCGTTATCTTGCAGAATCCAGGGTAAAATCCTACCACCCCGAGAAGATTTTTCGGGTTTTTCCATCTTACTTACTTGGTTTTTCTTTTCTTCTAAGGATTCCGTTGCAGGACTTGTGTGCCTTGAATCTTCTGAAACACGGTGGACCAGGTTAGCAACCTCTTGGTTGACAGCCGGAGCTCTGTCGCCGGTAAACTCTTGATCTCCCTCGCGCCTATCAACTTGTTCTTGGACGCTGGGGAGGCCAAAACCGCCATCACTCCTTTGTTCCAACTTTTGCTGTTCTTGACGTTGACGGTTGATCTGATCTTTTCTCTCGGAAGTCCTGAGGAAATTGTAACCATCATTTGCCAAGTCTCTATCCCGGCCATAGTTTGCCCGGCCTGACAGATCATTAGACCGCTTGCGGTCAAAGCCACCATAACTTACCTGGCTGGCAGACCTGGACTGAGAACTTTGACCAAAACCGCTAGCAATAACGGTAATCATCAGTTCATCGCTCATATTTTCATCAATCACAGCACCGAAGATGATATCAGCATCGGGTGAAGCGGAATCGCGAACCTGGGATACAGCCTCGTCGATTTCCCTGATCTTCATATCCATACCACCGGTAACATTAACGATAACACCGTTGGCCCCGTCAATGGTTGTATCAAGCAGAGGACTGTTGATAGCCTGGCGGATGGCAGTTGCCGCACGACTCTCGCCGGAAGCAGAACCAATACCCATATGGCAGATACCGGCGTTGGTCATAACCCGGCGGACGTCCGCCAAGTCGAGGTTGATTAAACCGGGCACCGCAATCAGGTCAGAAATACCTGTGACGCCAAATCTGAGGACACGGTCAGCCAAGCTAAAGGCCTCATTCATGGTTGTATCTTCACTTGCTATATCCAGAAGCTTGTCATTTGGAACAATCACCAAGGAATCAACGTACTGCTCCAGTTCTCTGATACCACGCTCAGCATTTTGAGACCGCCTGGCACCCTCAAAACGGAAGGGTCTGGTGACAACACCGACTGTCAGGATCCCAAGTTTTTTAGCTATCTGGGCTACAACAGGAGCTGCCCCGGTCCCGGTACCACCGCCCATACCAGCAGTGACAAAGAGCATATCGGATCCGGCTATCGCCTGCTCAATTTCCTCAGCAGATTCTTCAGCAGCCTTCTGACCCATTTCAGGATTGGCACCGGCGCCAAGACCCCGGGTTACTTTTTCACCAACCTGAATGATAATCTGGGCCTTAGATCTCTGTAAGGCCTGAATATCCGTATTGACAGAGATAAATTCAATACCCTGCACAGCATTTTCAATCATCCGGTTGACTGCATTACAGCCGCCACCACCGACACCGATTACACGGATAATCGCCCCTTGATTATCTTCCATTCCAAAATTCATATTGTAGTCCATTTAGCTAACAGCTCCTTTCGCCTGCGAACATGTTATGACAAGTATACCTCTATCTATAAATCTCATTTTTTATCTTTTCACCAAGCCATGAAGGCTTTTTGCACTTTTTAATTTTACACTAATCAAAGCACTACAACAACCAGCATTATTACTATTTTATTGCAGTCATTACAAGTTTATCAAGTGGTCATGACAAGTTTATTTCAAGTCTCTCTACTATATTTTCGTCTTTCGGGGCAAACTTGCATCTTTTTTCTCCAAAGCTGTCTCACCCCTTCCTAATTCTTGGCCGTTTTTTCTTAAGAATCGACTGCTTTTAGGAGCTTCCAGGTCTCCTTTTAAGCTAATTTTCTGCCATATCTTATTTAAGTTTTGATAAATCTGATTGCCCAAAGCAAAATAAACAACATACTCCAAAGGAAGTTTAAGTTGCTGGCCTAAGATAACCAAAGCTAAAGAAATCAGCCCATTGCCAAGAAAGGCGTAGAGGGTCCGGCGAGACCTGTAATTTTGAGCCAGGCTATCTGCCAGAATCCCGGTTAGTGAGGCCAGGGCGGTTATAAATAAAACTGCCATATGGTTGCTGTAGGCCTGGGGTATGGGAAAATTAAAAATCAGACCGAGAACCAAACCGAGTACTAGGCCGATCAATATTAAAATCATGGAGAATCACCCCCTTGGTAGCCTTGTTCCTGATAGTCTTGCTCCTGGTAGTCCTGCTCCTGGTAATTTTGCCCCTGATAGTCTTGCCCCTGGTAGTCCTGCTCCTGGTAATTTTGCCCCTGATAGTCTTGCCCCTGATAACCCTGACCTGGGTAGTCTTCTCCTTCTAGGAGCCTATCGGGATCAGCTAAACCTTGGTCTCTATCGGTAACATTTTGTATATCTTTCTTAAAGAGTCTTTGTTTCCCTCTTAGGTCAACCAAGCCTGACGGCTTGTCTTCCAAAACCTTGCTGTTAATCATCTGCTTGAGCCAAATAAAATCAGCAACAAGGTCATGAGACCTATCGCAAACAACCTTTAAATCATACTTGCCGCAGGACAAACTAAGGTAAATGTCATTTTTGATGGTCGGCTCAATCTTTGTGACCATCCCAAGTAGTTTATCTCCTGTAGTAAGATCGATGTCCGCTTCAATCAAGGCTGACATGGCATACATGGCGTTCTCTAAGTAATCGCTTTGGTCCACTTCAACCGGTTGACCGAGTTTGGCCTTGACGATATTAAGGCCGGAAATAACAGGAAGTCCTTCCGGCTTGCTCTTTTTAATAGAGACAACCTTGCCCTTACTATCTATCGTACAAAAGCCATCGGTCATCTTTAACCAACCGATCTCAATCTTTTCCTCGAGGCGGATAATCAATTTACCCGGGAAAGAGAAGTTAATAGAAGCCTGCTCAACCTCAGGTATCCTATCCATAACCCGGTCTTCCGCCTCCCCATAGCGACCACTGATTAATTTACCAAAGGAGCCACCGAGTCCACTTAAGAAGTGTTGATTTTCTTTAAGCCCGGTTGCTGCAAAAAGCTCATCGTAGGGAATAAAGTGAACATTCTGCATTTCAACCTCTTGGATTCGAAAGGCAGGAAGGGTTACAAATAAAGTAACCAAAATCAAAATCAAGAGGAAAACATAGGTAAACCTTGGCAAAGATTTGACCTGGAGCCAAAAGTTTTTACCCAGGGACTTGGCCTGGCTGGCAGTGGTCTTCTGCATCTTTGTCCGACCTTGACCGGTCTTTCCTTTCCCTATCTCCTTCATATGAGTTTGACCTTGGTTTTTCGGCCGCTTCTCCAAGTCTTCTCCCTTGGCTTCTGGGACTTTGTTTTTGGGGCTAGCAGCTTGCTTCCGGTCCAGCAAATCTTTTGTTTCCGGCGGCCGGTCTTTTTGAACCTTGGGCTTGTTAAGGAGACCGGGGACAGACTCACTTGGTAACTCTTTTTCTCTATATTGGGCAAGCTTAATCACGACAGGACGAGCCAGGACCTTGTCTTCTTTATCCGGCTCAGCCTGCCTAATCGAGGGAAGATTTGATTTATTTTTCTCCTGATCCTTGGACAAAACGACAACTACCTTATTGCATATTGTTCAAGGACATCCACCACTTTAGCAGCTGCATCCGGTCTAGCATGGTCCCTTGACCTCTGCCGCATGTGATAGAGTTGGCTGCGATGTTCTATGAGATAACTAATGTGATCCAGCATAATTTGCCCGTTAAAGTCCTTATCCTCTATCAAAATCGCCGCCCTATTTTTAACAAAGGCTGCCGCATTATAATATTGGTGGTTATCAGCTGCCTGGGGAAAGGGTAAAAAGAGGCTTGGAGTTCCTGTAGCTGCCATCTCAAAGCAGGATGAGGCCCCGGCCCTCGCTATGTAAAAGTCTGCAGCCGGCAACCAGAGACTGCTGTCTAAATAAGCTTCAAGACGGACATCGGTGAGGTCGAAGGCCGAAAGCTTTTTGGCCATATCGCCATATTTTTTAGGGCCGGTTGAGATGGCCAAAGTCAGTTCCGGATACCGGTCTTTAAGTTTTGCCCAGAGGCCCTTTTCAAAAGCTTCACAGACCGCATCGTTTAAGGGACCGGCGCCCAGGCTTCCCCCCATAATCAAAACCAAGAACTTTTGTGATGCCAAACCTAGCTCCAACCTAGCCCGCTCTGCAGTTTTTTCAAAAAACACCTGACGAATCGGATTACCGGTATAAATGACCGGTTGCTTGGACTTGAATCGACCAATAGAATCTTCAAAGGAAGCACAGATCGCTGCAGCATGGTTGGCAAAAAAGCGGTTAGACTTTCCCGGAAAAGCATTTTGTTCATGGAGGACATAAGGAACTTTAAGCATCCTAGCCGCCAAGAGAACGGGGCCGGAAACAAATCCGCCTGTCGCTATGATAGCATCTGGCTTCTGCTTTTTAAGTTGTTTTAAAGCCATATGGTAACCAGCTAGACTGGTCGTAGCAAAACTAAAAAGTTCGAGAGGTTTGCGGGGTAGACGGGCCGCCTTAATTAGGCTAGTCTCATAACCGGCCTTTTCAACCATTTCTTTTTCTACCCCTGTCTCGGTGACAAAAAAGATAATATGACAATCCGGGTCTCTTTGCTTTAAGGCTTCAGCTATAGCCAGGGCCGGATTGACGTGGCCGGCCGTTCCTCCACCTACCAGATAATAAAGTTTAGCCATCATCTAACCCCTTTCTGCAGGTCTTATGCTATAGCGTATCAGTTCATTTTCTTTTTGTCCTGTCCGTGAAACACAGAGGACCATCCCAACTTCAATTAAAAAGATGATGTTAGAAGTTCCGCCATAGCTAAAAAAGGGCAAGGTGATGCCCGTGGCCGGTATAACCTCAGCTGCTACGCCAACATTTAAAGCCACCTGGAGAATGAGAAGGAAGGAAAAACCCCAGGCTATCAGGCTGGCAAAGAGAGACCGAGACTTGAGGGAAATACGGACACCCAAGAGATACTGAACTATAAAAAGAAGCAGGACGAGCATCGTACCAACATAGCCTAACTCTTCAGCAATTGCAGGAAAAATATAGTCATTATGTATTTGAGGCAGGTAATTGTATTTTTGCCTTCCTTTACCTAAACCAAGGCCTGTAAATCCACCTGAACCCATTGTAATCTCAGCCTGTTTGGTCTGGTATACCTGGTCCTCACTCAGGCCTTCGGCTTCAGTAAAAGTTTCAATCCTTTGGGTGGAGTGGGCAAACCTTTCCTGAATATATTCCGGCAAACTCTGACCACCTTTGATTAAAGGGAAGACCAAACCCAGGATGAGGAGACCCGCAAGAACGATGGGAAAGAGTTGGATAAGGCCTGATAACCAAGCCCGCCAAGGGATCTTTGCCGCTATAAAAACCATAAAGCAGCAGGCAGCAAAGATAATCGCACCGGATAGGTGTGGCTGGATCAAGATCAAGATAAACCAGAAAGCTACAATGGCAACGGGGTAAAGGAAGAGAATCCGGCCATCAAGCCAAAACTGTTGTTTAGAGTCTTTCGCCCTAAAATGCCCCCGTTTTTTTCTAGCCATAACCTCCGAAAAATAACCGGATAGGACATATATGGACATGAACTTAGCAACTTCAGAAGGCTGAAAACCAATAGAGCCGATATAGAGCCAGCGTTGAGCACCAAGCTGGGTTGTACCGGCTACAAAGACCATAAGTAAGAATACACTGGTTAGGCCGTAAGCAATAAAATAAAATCCTTTTTTACGAAAAAAGTTGATATTAACAAAGCTGGCCACTGCTAGACCGATGGCCAAGCCCCCTAAGCTATAACCGGCCTGGCGCATAAAATAATAGGTTGAGTTATCCCCCTGGGTAGCAAAGGCAGTTGACATGGATGCCGAAAATAAGACAATCAGGCCGTAGCAGACCAAAAGCAAACTCACAATGAGATATGCAGGATCAATCCGGCGAAAACTGGAGAGTTCACGTAGAAGACTGGCTTTCTCCTCTTCTCCCTCAGGCCTATCGGTCAAGGTCAAATTGTATTGATTATCTTGATTGCGGATTAATCTACTCATCAGTCATCACCTATATTCTACATTACAGTAAGCATTATCTTTCTTTTCACTGTCGGTCAAAGGCCAACCACTAAAACAAAACCATCCCGACAGCAAGTAGGCCGCAACAGATAGCAAAGATCACATAATTTTTAACGATCTTACCTTCTGTCCAACCCCCAAGTTCAAAATGGTGGTGGAGGGGGGCCATCCTAAAAAGCCTTTTACCACCCGTAAGCTTGTAATAAAACACCTGGATCAAGGTGGAAAGTGCCTCAACCACATAAATCAGGCCGATGACGGCCATAATCCAAGGAATACCCGCCAGCAAGGCAATAGCCCCAAAGGCTGCACCCAAGGCTTGGGAACCCGTATCCCCCATAAAAATTTGGGCAGGTTGTTTGTTAAAGTGCAAAAATCCCAGGCAACCTGCAAGTAGGGCTAGACAAGCCTGAATGAGTGAACCGGCCTCTTCTTTAGCCGGATAAAGGAGGTAAATCACAACAGCTAAAAAGAGTGCCGTAACCGGCATCAAACTCGATACTAAACCATCTATACCGTCGGTTATATTGACAGCATTAGCCATAAAAAAGAGGTAGAGGACGATAAAGATCAGGTAAAGGTATTTCCAATTTCCACTGATCAAAACGGCCTGTTTGACAAAAGGCAGGTAGAGAAAAGGCTGAAAGCCGGAAAACCAAAGGAACCAAACAGAAAAGACCAAGCAAACCAGGCCTAAAAAGATTGTCTTATGGAGGACTGACAGGCCCTCCTTATCTACCCTAACCTTGATATAATCATCAATAAAACCAACCAAGCCAAAGGCAAGGCTAAGGCCTATTAAAATACTATAGGTGAGAAAGCTCTTGTCCACCAAGGGCAAGACCAGGGCGGATACAGCCATCGGTAAGAGAAAAAACAAGCCACCAAAAGTCGGTGTACCCGATTTTTTAAAGTGGGTTTTAGGCCCGTCAGACCTGACCGATTGACCAATATTCAAGCCCCTTATGTAGGGCAGGCCCAACTTGCCGCAAAGGAGGGTCAAAATCCAGATTGCCAGGCTGGTCACGATTAAGATCTGACTCAATTGACTTAATCCCGTCATGGCATCTGCTCCTCTAAGGCCTGAGCGATTTTCTCCATCTGGTAGAAACGGGAACCCTTAATCAGGATACAGTCTCCCTCTTCTACCCTCTTAACAATTTCTTCTGCAACCTCAGCAGAATCCTTGCAAGTAATGATTTCTATATCCGGTTTAATTTGTCGGGCTGCGCTTGCAACCCACTTGCTTTCTTCTCCCACCAGATAAAGTAAGGAAACACCAAGTTCTGCAATTTTATAGCCGATATGAGTGTGGAGGTCTTCTGCGTATTTGCCCAGCTCCCTCATGGCTGAAATGCAGGCAACTTTGCGGCGGTCACAAGCAATCATGGAAAGGGTATCCAAGGCAGCCGTTACAGACTCAGGGGAAGAATTGTAAGAATCATCAATCATCAGGTAACTCCCCTTATCAACTATCCTCTGTCGGTTGCCGGTATTACTAAAGTTAAGGCAACCCTGAACAGCTATATCCATATCAAGCCCCAGAGCATAGGCCGTCGCAAGACCAAAGAGGGCCGCCCTAATCAGGTATTTTCCGGGAACCTTGATTTTAACCCGCCAGGCTTCTGCCGGATCCAGGCTTGTCTTTGCCGTAAAGGTTGTACCATCAACGCCGACCTCTAAGTCTTCTGCCCAAAAGCAGGGGAAATTCTGATAGTCTTCGCCAATCTCGGTCTGCTCATTACATATCCGCCAAACGGAAGTCGTCCCCTTGTAGTTCAAAGCCCAGGCATTAAGGTGGGTGTCCTGTCCATTAATCAAGACGATACCGTTACTCTTTAAGCCGGCAACAATATCCGTCTTTTCTTTCAAAATATCCTCACGGCTCCCTAAATACTTGGCATGGCTATAACCTACACTGGTAATGATAGCGATATCCAGCTTGGCCACCTTGCTCAAAATTTTAATTTCACCCCGGTGGTCCATGCCCATCTCAGCAACAATCACCTCGTCTTCGTCATCAGCGGAAAGCAAGGTCAAAGGGAGACCAATCTGGTTGTTTTCATTATTGGATGTTTGGTGAAGTTTAAGTTGACTGCTCAAGATCGAAGCCACCATCCTTCTGGTCGTGGTCTTACCGACAGACCCGGTAATACCAATGACCGGGGCAAGCAGGGTTGATCTGTAACCCTCCGCAATCTTTTGGTATGCCTTAAGTGTATCAGCAACCAGAAGCAAGTCAGGCTCATCCTTTCCTTGGCGGATAGCATTGTAAAGGCTCATGGCCTGCTGACTTTTTTCGTCCAAGATCAGCATCTTAGCCCCTTTGGCGATAGCCTGGTCGACAAAATTGTGACCATCATAGTTTTCACCCCTAAGGGCTAAAAAAGCCTCTCCCGAACGAAGACTCCGTGTATCCGTCGAAATACCCCTGTAAAATCTCTCGCTATGTTGTTCCGCTTCAGGGGTTTGAACCAGAAGCCCCCCGGTCCAAGTCTGCAACTGTGCAGGTATAAATCTTGCCATTTCTCCTCCTTAGTCCGCCACTCTCTATTCGTTCGGCCTGAGGACAACCGTAACCAGGCTGCCTCTTTGTAGGTAATTTTGTCGGCTTGAGGCTTGGCCATAAGGTTTTTCTCTACCGGACCCTCCACCGACACCAGCCTCTCCATGGCCACCGGCTTCCGTATTTTCTAAGGGTAATCCCGTCAAGGGATCAAGCTCTACTTGTCCTTGAGCCGCCGGATCCTCAGCAAGCTGATCTCCATCATCTTTAATAGCCTTGACTGATTGGTCTACTGCTAGACCTGTGTAGTCACCCTCAAACTCTAATACTAAACCGGCTTGCTTAGCCGTTATCATACATTCGCTATAATTCTTGCCGGTAAAGTCAGGTACGGGAACCAGGTCTTCCTTGATCTCATATTGGGGGTAAACATAAACCCTTGATCCGTAATGAACTTGAGTGCCCTCTGCCGGCATGATGTTGTTAATAACATCATCAGGTTTCATACCATCTACACCGGCAACGATCTCGATGGACTGGTAACCTTTTTCATTTTTTGCCTGGGCAAGCGTTTTGCCGACAACATTTTCTAGGGTAATGGTTTTCTGCATGTTAACGACTTGGTCCGAAGTGTAATTGCGCTCAACACTCATGTGATCCAAGACCCAATCGACTAAGCCAGACACATTGTTAATTAAGGAGTTTGACCCAAAGGTATTATCACCGGTATTTTTAGCAACTATAATAACCATAATCTCAGGATTATCGATCGGGGCAAAGCTGACGTAAGACATGGTTAGTTCATCTGTAAATTCATTAACAGAGGTCGAGGTTTTACCGCCTAATTGGTAGCCGGCACCAACCTTATTAACCCCCTGCATGACATTATTCCGGCTCAATAACTTGTTAACCCGTTCAGAAGTTTTTTCAGAAATTACCCGGCGTTCAATCTGGGGTTGAAAGCTTTCCAAGACAGCCTGGTCAGGCCTCCGCACCTGTTTAATAATTGAAGGCGTCATTAGGTTTCCCCCATTTGCCACCGCCGAAAGGCCTTTTGCATAGCTCATCAGGTTAAAACCTGACTGTTCACCAAAGGCCAAGGTGGCTAGGTCAATCAAGGATGGGTTGTCATGGAAGATATTGATTGCTTCTCCCGGCAGCTGGATACCCGACAATTGGCGGAAACCAAAGGCTTCAACATAATTATAAAAGCGCTCTATCCCCAAGGCCAAACCAACTTGGACGAAAGGAGGATTGCAAGATAGCATAAAGGCATCCGCCAGGCTTTCATTACCGTGGCCAACTTCAGACCAGCACTTAATGGTATAGTCCAGCACATCGATAGGAGCATCACTATAGACCTTGTCTTCGCTGGTGACATTTTCCTCTAGACCCATGGCCAAAGTGATCGTTTTAAAGGTTGACCCGACCTCGAAGACATCCGAAATAGCTTTATTACGCCAGACATTCTCCATGAGAAAGTCAACCGTTTTTTGCTGGGTCGGGTCCCACTTTCCGGGGAAATCAATCCCCTCAGGCTTCGCCGTTGGATCAGAACTGGCAAAATACGGATAGGAGGCCATAGCCAGAACTTCACCTGTTTTAACATTCAAGACCAAGCCCAACCCGCCATCTTTGGCCGACAAGGCATCTACTGCATTTTTAACATGGTCTTGAAGATTTTTTTGAATCTCGTAATCTAAAGTTAGGACAACATGGTTGCCATCATCCGTCGGTAATTCCGTCGACTCAGAAAAGGGCAGGATACCGGAATTTAAATAGTTGTCCCTGGCACCATAAGAAAAACCGGAACGCCCGGAGAGTACATCATTCAACTGGTATTCAATGCCCAGCCTTCCTGCGAGTATACCGCCATCAGAACTGGCAAAACCGATAACCTGACTACCAACGTCTCCATTAAGGTAAACCCGCTTGGCTTCTGCATCCAGCCTGACGCCACCAATCCGGTTAACCGATAAATATTGGTCAAGGAGGTTGGCCTTATCTTCTGCCACATCCTTAGCAACCTGGATATAGGACTTATCTTCCTCTTTTAATTGATCAGCCAACTTCTGTTCAGATAATCCCAAGATAGACGCCATTTGTTTGGTAATTTCTTGCTTGGTCTGACTGTCAATCAAGGAATAAACGTGTTTAGGCGTAATCCCTATCCTAAAGGTGTGGGTTGTTGTAGCCAGCACTTTGCCGTTACGGTCAAGGATATCCCCCCTCTTTGGCGGCATAGTAATTTTCCTGTAGTATTGTCGGTTGGCTAAGCCGGACATCTCATCATGTTTCAGTACCTGTAGGTCAAAAAGGACAAAAGCATAATAGACAAACAGGAGAATAACGGCTGCGGAAACCAAAGCCACAGCAAGTCGATTAAGGCCGAAAGTAAAGGGCCGTCTTCTGGGCCCATCCCCACCAGCTCTCACCTCTCTCTTAGATCTATATGTTGTCTTTACATCATTATGTATATTCTCTTGACGTCTAAAAAAATCTCTGTTCGAAGGTCTCCCAGAGCGCCCCTTGTCAACAGCTGATCCGGAAGCAAAGGGCGTACCAAGGCTATCAGCACCCAGCTTGCCCTTCCCTAGGCCGTTCGCCCGCCGACGACCAGACCGCAAACTCCGCCTCCGGTCAATTCCTTCACCTAAAGCAGAAGTACCGGTCGACCGACTCGGCCGTTTCCGGTTTGCATTTGCTCGACTTGAGCTCTTATTAAATTTGTTTCTATCTCTCCGGTCTGCCATAATCTTTTAATCCCGCAAGCGTAATTTTTTAAGATTACTTTCAACCTGGTCAGCATCAAAAACAACCGTATTGTCTTTCTGAGATAACTGCTCCGGTCCTTGTCCAACTGACAGGACGATCGAGTCATTTTTTAGAGCTTGATCCGACTCAGCAGAAGATTTACCCTCGCCGGCCGCTCCCGCCTTTGCAGAATGTACAGAAGTTTCACTATCTCCGGTAACCTTACCGGATCCGGCCATTTTAACAATATCCCCCGTGGCATCTTCTGAATAACGGATAACCCGGTCAACCTCCGGTAGGTTGATGCGGATTCTTTGTGCCTGAGCCGGCTCTCTAAGGCCGTAAAGGATATAGGCCTGGCTTTTGACCTTGTTCAGATCTAGGCCGGACAATAACTCTTCTCTACTTTGGGTATTCTCTGCTCCCACTTCTTCGATCTGCTTTTTTAATCTGGTAATAGCAAAGTTTTGTTCAACAATTTTAGCCTGACGGTACATCACAAAAGACATAATAAGTAAGGCCGCCACAATAATCGACACATAAAAAGCTATGCTTTTCGCTCTTTCAAGACCGACTGCCTTGTAGAGTGCCCGGAGCCTCAGTCTTTTTTCTCGTTCTGCAAGTTCCAGGC
>CAMYEY010000011.1 GCA_947254895.1 uncultured Clostridia bacterium | reverse complement strand
GAAAAAAGGTAATGGATCTATTAAGATTATTACATGAATTATAAGTAACGAGAAATCTTATTTGCTTAATAATCTATTTTATAATTATTTAATCTAAAGTTGCGTTGATGAAAACCATATTATAAAATTTGATTTTGATTCAGGTAGTGATTTATTAAAAATTGGTGAATATTTAATAGTTTTATACGTACTAAAGATGATATTACGGAATTTGCAGGTAGAGGAGATTATGCCTCTAGTTTTTTAAAAATTTATTCAAACTTTTAATGGCGATAAATAAGATGGTTTAGCTTAATACAAGTATATGGAGGTCTGACAGCAGGAGCTCTAATGAAAAGCAATTAAGATAATACGAATTATCTTAAAGGGCAGATTGAGAATTTCAACTTATGTTGAGACGGTTGTGCTGCTGTCTAACACTGATGCTACAAGTATGTAGGCATTCAAATTGAAATACCCTGATTATATGTTCGTAGAGTAAGCAAAGATAAAAATGATTACTACAAATATGTAACGTTTTTGCTTTGTTATCGTCTAATTAATAGAACGATACGAAAGGGGGCAGTGACTTTGATCAGTTATGAAGCAATATATAAACAATATTTTTCTAAAGTTTATTTATATATCTTAACCATTAGTCACGACGAGCATGTAGCAGAGGAAATTACGCAGGAAACCTTTTTTAAAGCTTTAAAGAAAATTGAATCCTTTAATGGTAATTGCAAAATATATACTTGGTTGTGTCAAATTGCAAAAAACACGTTATACGATTTTTATAAGAAAGAAAAGAAAAAGCGGACTCTCGATGATAACTGTGCTAATTTGACTTGCCCTATAGATCTTGTAGGAGAGTTTGAGAAAAAAGAGCAGGTCATAAAAATGCATTCTCTTGTACACAAGTTAAAAGATCCGTATAAAGAAGTCTTTACTTTAAGGGTTTTAGCAGAATTATCTTTTAAGCAAATTGGCGAAATATTTGGCAAATCAGATGGATGGGCAAGGGTTGTATTTTATAGAGCCAAAAATAAGTTAATGGAGGAATATGATGAAAATTTCTTGTGAAATTATTGAAGATCTTCTCCCACTATATATAGATGAAGTATGTAGTGAAGAAAGCAAAAAAACAGTGGAGGAACATTTAGCTGAATGTAGTAAATGTGCTGAGACACTAAAGCAAATGCAATCAGGGTGTATTCCTGAAGAAAGTATAGAGTTAAATTTAAAAGAAGCAGAATCTATTAAAAAATTATCTGAAAAATGGAATAAAAAATTATTTCTTGCCATGCTTAAAGGCATTATCTCTACATTGATTGTGGTGGGTGCAATGCTTTTAATTATCTACATTTTTGTGGGATTTAAAGCTTTGTAGATAGGGTGTCTTTAATCCAGCAAAAAGGAACGCACATGATCTCTCATCAGAGTCTCATCCTTTACCATTTCAAAACGATAAGGCATTGAGGCTAGCCCTTGCACCGTATCTTCTACGGCATCAAGAAAATCAGCAGCGGCCAAGGGAGCACTGAGGTCGTGCAGGATGTAGTGGAGGATCTTTTGAAGATCCTGTTGGTATTCTTCACTGACGAGGATTTTATAATTTTCCATTGGTTAGACCTTTACGTGCTTTTGAGCATATTGAAGTTTTTATAACACTTTAAGAAGTCATAGGCATTGTCACTCTATAGCGTAGAAACAGTCTGAAAAAGCTAACATGAAAAAATAGCTGACTGGGAAAAATGTATTGCCTAGAGAATCCGCCTATTGAGATAGTATCTTTCCTTGATAGGCCCATGAATATCTTGTTATAGTTAATGACACAGGGGGAGTTGCTATGGGCCAAATTATTGAGTTTCCGGATAGCAAGAAATTGAAGGAAACCATCCGTAAACTAAGAAAACAACTGGAAAACCTTGTGCTGGAGCGAGATGAGCTTAGGTTTGTTGTATGCGAGAATATAAAAACTGCATACATGCTGATTTTCGGTGGCCTTGAGTACAACCTATATGAAGCCTACTGTAAATTCCTTCGCTTGAGAAGAAAAAAAGAGATGATTCAGGCTAAAATCAATCGCCAGGAAAAGGTCCAAGCGGAAGTCATTGAGAGGATGCTAGATAAGGAGTTCTCTCAATACCGGAAAAAATTAGATGAAAAGATTTCTGACATGAATAGGGCTTTAGCCAGATCCAAGATGGATGTTTTATCAGAGGAAGATACGGCAGAGGTTAAAAAACTGTATAGAAGCATTGTGAAAAACCTACATCCGGACCTTAATCCGAAAACGACAGAGGCAGAAAAAGAACTTTTTTACCAGGCTACTGAGGCCTATGAACAAGGCGATCTGTGTGCCTTGCAGGTTATTTATCAGATAGCTGATAAGGGAGCGGATGGGGAAGAAATGACTTCCTCTCTTTCAGGACAAGAAAAAGAAAAACAAAGATTAGAAAAACTACTAGACCAGGTTAAAGCTGAGATTGAGAAAATTAAGACCAGCCCACCCTATATCTGGAAAATTTATGTGGAGGACGAAAGGCAAAAGAAAGAGAAATTAAGCCAGTTACAGAAAGAGTTAGAGAGTTTTCAGGCCGGCATACGCACACAAGAAGACTATATCAGGACTTTGCAGGAGAATAAGTAAGTTATGAACGATTTGACAACAAAAGACCAGGCCGGGCTTATTCAATATCTAATGGGAAAAGAGACAGGTCTAACCCTGCCTAAACCTTTTGAACGGGATATCTACCTCTTTGACAGCTATGTGGCCGGTACCAGCCACATTGAGGAGATTGCAGATATAGGAGTATCACTTCAAATAGGGGATAAGTTGGTTTTCTACCGAGAACCTGAAAATCCCCATGACCCCCAGGCTATCCGCATAGAAACCATCAAAAAGGATAAAATTGGTTATGTTCCCCGACAAGATAATCTTGTCTTTTCACGTCTTATGGATGCCGGCAAGGTCCTTTTTGGAAAGGTCACAGAAAAAGAACAGAAGGGGAACTGGCTGAAAATTCAAATAAAGATATACCTCCACGAAAGCTAGGGGCCTTATTCAAGAAAACTAGCGAGAAAAGATGATGTTAAGCAGCAGTACTCCAGCAAAAAGGGACACGAATGAAAGATCATGCGTGTCCCTTTTGTACCCTCCCTCTCAGTAATAAAGTAAGTTATGGGTAGACTCTACTTTGGTCTATAGAGAACCTAAGAGTGTTCTATTTTTCCGGTACGTCAAGATCGTCTACAGCAACAACTTTCATACCCTCAATTGGAACCTCTATCGTATATTTCTCATCAGAGAGCATTCCACTCAGTTTGATGGTCACAGGTGTCGTCTCATCTACAAGCTTGTAACAGAGGAAAAACGTACCGGTTTCACCGGGCTTGACGGGTTCAAGTTCGTAATCTGACAGAGCATCTAGGCTATCCTTAGAAAGAAAAATCGTTCCCGGTTCATAGACCTGCTTGTCTCCCTGCCAAAATTCATAATAGATCACAAAAACTGTGGACTTTTCATCATCTGAGTTATTGGTGAATCTCCAGGTTGTGACAATATTCTTATCACCATCAGAATCTTCGACAATATTACAGACTGACAACTCAAAAATATCATCTCCAATAGTGTAAACACGTTTTTCTTCTTGGCCTTTGGTTTTTGCACTAGCATTTTCAGAAGTTTCTTTATTTGCAACTACTTCTTCCTTGCTTTCAGTTGTTTGCCTAGCCTTAGCTGTATCACTTTCGCCAGACTTATCTTTACTGCAAGCCGCAAAAAGCGGGAGGCACAATGCTAAGGTTAAAAGAATGGCTAAAGTTGATTTACGTATCAAACTTAAATTTTTCATCTTTTCCCCTTTACTGTAAATCTAACTTAGCAGATATGCTGCCTTGTTCAATTAAGGTTTAAAACTCTCGGTAGGTCTAAAAAACTATTGTCCGTTGTTTGCTTTTTTGACCTGATTAGCGCCAAGGATGTAGACAACGGGTAAGAGCAAGCCGATAACGACGGACAAGAGATCAAACTTGTTACCTGAGGTTAAACTCAAGACTTGGCCGACGACTGTCAGGATGGCGACAATAGCACCCCATACGATACATTTACCAGCCTTTTCGGGTTTCTTGACGGCACCCATACCGATAATTCCGGCAATCAGGCTTAGAATGCCACTGGCCAAAGCTAAGCCGGAAATAGCATAAAGGATACCCAAGCCATCGCCTTCCCCTAAAAGTGCATGAACAGCCCCGACTCCTGCGACTGAGATGATACCTACAACAATCGAAATAGCACCTCCGATGATCAGTAAAATACTACTTACCTTTAACATTTTGCTTCCATTTTTGTTGATCTCCATGATGATCTCTCCTTTCTCCTCTAGCTCCTAGTTGAGCTCGTGATGAATTCTGTTTATAGCATGCAGAAAATTGACGAAATCAAGAGTGCATGCTATATTTTTCCTGCCAATGGGGATTGAGCCCTTTAATCTTTTGCTTTGTAAGAAAAACATTTTCGGGGTGTTTTTCTCAAGTGCCTAACCCCCATTTGACAGATGGTCAAGAGCCCTGTTCATTTTCAACTTTTGGAGCTCTTACAAGTAGAATTGTATCGGTCATTGTGGAATGAGAAACCGTCAAAACACCGTAATTTGATAGGAAATCCCAAAAAATGATAGGCTTTTTTTAACATTGCGAGGGTTTTGAGGGGAAAATAGATAGTATTTAATTCTAAGGCTTGTAAGGAGGGAAAAGTGAAAAAACTGCAAAAATTTCTTGTGATGGGGTTTGTTCTGCTATCCATTATGCTTTTGAATGGATGTTCCCGAAAGTCGCTACTTAAGCCCAATAATCCTGTGACCTTAAATATGTGGCATGTCTATGGGGAGCAAGTTGATTCACCTATGAATCGCCTGGTCGACGAGTTTAATCAGACCCTTGGCCGAGAAAAGGGGATTATCGTAAACGTTACCCTTATGTCTAATGCATCGGATATCGGCTCTAAGCTCCTTAAAGCACAAATGAACGCCCCAGGTCTACCGGCTATGCCTGACTTATTCTTCTGTCACAGGAGCAATGTCGAAGAACTTGGCGCTGATAGTTTAATTGACTGGAAGCAAGAATTTACGGAAGAAGAAAGAGAGCAGTTTGTCCCTGATTTTATCGAAGATGGCCTAGTGGGGGAGAAGTTATCGGTTTTACCGGTCTCTAAGTCTACCCATGTCTTATATATAGCGGGCACACCCTTTGACCGCTTTTCTGCTGATACGGGGGTTAGCTATGAAAGCCTCTCCAACTGGGATGGATTTTTCGCTGCGGCAGAAAAATACTATGCCTGGTCCGGAGGCAAGCCTTTTTGTGCAATAGATTATTTACTCCGTTGTGTGGACTTGAATGCCCTTGAGCATGATTCAGGTAACCTCTATACGCCAGAGGGCTGGTATGATTTTGATAATGATCAATTTAAAGAGGCTTTCATGCCCTTTGCTAAAGCTCTGGTTCAGGGACATATTGTGGTATCTGACCTTTACTCGAATACTCAGGTTATGACCGGAGAAGTGGTCGCGGGAATTGGTTCGACAGCCTCTATTCTCTATTACAATGATACGATTACCTATCCTGACGGACAGGCGGAACCAATGCAATTACAAGTTCTACCGATACCCAAGGCAGCTGGAAAAAAGTTCCTCATCACCCAGGCCGGTGTGGGTCTTTGTGGACGGAAAACAACGGAACAAAAAACAGAAGCAGCGACCATCTTTGCCAAGTGGCTCACTGAGAGTGAACGTAACATGGACTTTTGTGTCGAAACCGGCTATATGCCTGTTAAAAAGGATTCTTTTGCAAAGATTAAAGACCATAGCTTTCCCTCCAAGGACTATCAAAATCTCTATCAAACCCTGGCCACGGTCAAATCTTCTGCAACAGCTGTCAGGGAAGCATCTTTCCCCGGTTACTTTACAAGAGTCCATACTTTTTATGAGGCACTCAAAAAACAACAAGCTGTCCTTCCCGGAAAGGTCCATAAACCAGAAGATGTGGATAAGCTGGCTGCTCTCCTTTGGGATCTACTCCGTGAGGTTAAATAAGAGGAGTTTGTTATGATTAGCCTATCCACTAATAATACGCGCAAGCAGAGTTTACAGCGTAGGCTCTTCTTTACTATGTTTCTTCTTTCTGCGCTCCTCTTGCTCCTGTTTCTTGTCGGCTTGTTCCTGGTTTTAGGCTATACTGATAGCAAACATGACATGGCCGAGAAACTTGATTTTCAACTGGAAATTTTTTCAAGGGAAACAAGCTCCTACTATAGAGATTTGGCTACAACGGGGATTTTACTCTCTGAAGAATCTTCAGATATTATTCAAAATTATCTTATCAAAAATGATCTCGATTTTCAGGATCTCAATGATTCTGAAGAACATATAGCCGGCATGCAAAAGGCACTCTTTGACCCTCTCCGCCATAAACTCCTGGAGTCTAACTGTACGGGAGCCTTTGTCATGTTGCAGGCAACTGTCAATTCAAAGGCTGAAAATGCGGATGTTTCACGTACAGGTCTTTACCTCCAACGCAGTACCCTTGATGCCTTGGACAATAGTGTTTTACTTTACAGAGGTCTCTCCGGTGTGGGCAAAGAAAAAGGCTATATGCCTCACCGAAAATGGCGACTGGAATTTGATACGGACCTATTCCCAAACTATGCATATCTTTTGCGGCATGCCAGAGCACCCTTGACTTCTAACTTTTGTGCAACCGATATTTTTACCTTACCCGGTACATCAGAGCGGGTGATGCTGATGGTAGTGCCCCTCTTAGGGGATAAGGGGCAAGTTTATGGGCTCTGCGGTTTGGAAATCAGTCAAAGTTACTTTAAGCAGAACTTTGCCCAACCCTCAACCCTTAACCGGGCAACATTTTGCTTAAGTAAGGGAGGCCAGGAACTTTTACGGGCTGAAAAGTGCTTTAGTGCCGGGATTTCTAACGGCTACTACTCTGCACCTGTAGGTATATTTTCGACCAAAAGTTTTGGCCACGGTCTTGATCTCTATCAAAACGACATGTCTTTGGCCTATGTGGGAGTGGCTAAGGAGTCAACCGTTAACCCGGACAATGTTGATTTTACTCTGAGGGTTCTGCTGCCAAAACAGGATTACGATTATTTTGCCTTGCAGAATCTTCTACGGGTTATTTTTTTGAGTGCCCTGTTTATTTTCCTTGCTGCAGGACTTTGCATCTATTTTAGTTCCTACTACCTCATCCCTCTTAAAAAGAGCATCCGGGAAATTCATCAAAAAACCTATATGGAGGCTAATTCCAAGATAGCTGAGATAGATGACCTTTTTATCTTTCTGGAAGAAGAAAGTTTGGCAAATGAAGATCTTCTTGAGGATATGGAAGAGGAAAAAATCCGGGCAGAGAAGGACCTTAAGAAAATGCAGGAGGAATATGATAAAATCACGCAAAAGATCGACCGACTGGCCTACTCCCGCAAGAACGAAATTGATCCTGATGACTATGAAAACTTTAAAATCGGCTTTAAGCTTCTGACAAAAAGAGAAAAAGAGATCTTACACCTCTACATGGCTGGAAAAGGGGTCAAAGATATTATGGCAGAGACTGGTTTGAAAGAATCGACCGTTCGTTTTCATAACCGTAATATCTATAGTAAGCTAGGAGTCCATTCCTTAAAGCAACTACTCCTTTATTTAGCCATCATGGAAGAGGGGGAGAAGGATAGCCATTAACCGGTATAGGTTATCTGCAAATCCAAGGAAGTATCGAATTTTCCTGTATTGGCTAGTTCATCAAGATTTCCTTGGTAGCCGATAAGTTTAATTTTTATAATTTTAGCTTGAAAAATCATCCATTTAGATGATGTGGAAAATTCCCAAAAACCATAAGCTACAGGTAAAAGAAATGTTAGCAATGGTAGAAAGGGGATTAACATGGGATTTATTAGAGCTTTTACAGGTGCTTTAGGGGGGACATTAGCAGACCAGTGGCTGGACTTTTATCTCCCAGACCCATCCGTTCCGGCAACAGCAGGTGTTTTTCCAGCAAAGGTTCAGGCTACAAATAATGGACGTGGCCAAAACACCAAGGGTAATCAAAATATCATAAGCAATGGGAGTAAGATTGTTGTTCCTGAAGGGACAGCTCTCATTACCATGCAAGATGGAATGATAACTGGAATTGTTGCTGAAGCTGGTGGCTTTATTTTTAGCTCAGATGATGTTAACTCGCAAAGCATTTTTGCCGGAGATGGGCTGACAGGGTCACTGATTAAGTCTACCTGGGAAAAAATTAAGTTTGGTGGTCAAGTTGGTACACAGCAACTTGCCTTCTATGTGAATTTAAAAGAGATACCCAACAACCGCTTCGGGACACAAAGTGAGATCTACTGGGATGATGCCTTTTTTGGTACCCAGGTAGGGGCTGTTACGAGGGGTACATATACTTTGAAAATTACGGATCCTCTCCTCTTTGTCAAAAATTTTGTCCCCCAGAAATACTTGTTAGCTGATAGTCCTGCATTTGATTTTGCTGATATGGATAATGACGCCGCAGAACAATTATTTAATGAGGTTGTGGGTAGCCTGTCGGCTGCATTTTCCAATTATACAAATGATCCGACAAGGGGAAATCGAATGAGCAAAATCCAGGGTGATCAGCTTGGATTTGCCAAATCTCTTTCTCTAGCTGTAGAAGATGGTTACCAGTGGAAAAGCTCCCGGGGGCTTGAAATTATCAAGACAGCCATCCTAGCTATCGAGTATGACGAAGACACCAAGGCCTTGATGTCAGATGTGAAAAAAGCAGACGCCCTTTCCGGAAGTCGTGGCAATGCCTTTTTCCAGCAAGCTGCAGCAAGAGGTTTGCAGTCTGCGGGAGAAAATGGTAGTGGCGCTAATATGGCCTTTATGGGTCTTGGGATGAATGCGGCTGGTAATATGATGTCAGGAACCCAGCAAGCCAACACAGCCAGCTCCTATCAACCTAGCTTTGCCGGAGGGCAGGTTACTCAAAATCAAGGGCAAACTAGCAATCAGAGCCAGCAAAATTCAGCAACCCAGCCAGGTTCCGGTCAAGACGATCCTACAGAAAAGCTGATCAAGATGAAAAAACTTCTGGATGCCGGTGTAATCAGTGAGGAAGAATTTAACAAAATAAAATTTGACTTGTTGGGGCTTTAGAGGTGGCTTATGGGAGATGGTCTTCAAGAGATTGAAATTATAAACACAACTTCTAATCTCAAAGATGGGCAGGTTAAATGCCCCAAGTGTGGGTCTACCGATATTGCGACCAATACCAAGACGGGCAAGCTCAGATGTAATTTTTGTCGACATGAGTTTGAATTGGAGATGGCACCGGCTGACCAAGACATTGGTAGTTTGAGGGGAACAAGCATGAGAAGCGGGGCTATGGATATCGATAATAATAGTGAAGATATCCTGACCCTTAAGTGTGAAAGTTGTGGCGCAGAGGTTGTTATTGATACAAAGACCTCAACCCAGGCAAGATGCCATTGGTGCCGCAATACCTTATCCATCAACAATCAAATTCCTAATGGCGCTGTGCCGGATGTTATCCTTCCCTTTTCGGTATCTAAGGAGGAAGCCAAAGCAAAAATTTCAGAATTTGTCCGAAAAAGAAGGTTTTTTGCCCACCCTAAATTTACCAGGGAATTTACAAGCGAAAATATTTGCGGTGTATACATCCCCTATATGCTTGTTGATATCAATGGACATATGAAACTATCTGGCAAGGGTGAGATTCAAACCGACTGTCGGGAGGTTGGTGAAGGAAAAGATAAACACTTTGAGTATGATGCTGATGTTTACCGGGTAGAAAGGGAGTTTGATATCTTTATCGACGATCTTTCAATAGAAGCCAGTGATGATAAATTGGATTATTCATGCAAGGATAAGACAACGAATATCATTAACTCCATCATGCCTTTTGATACGGAAAATTGTGTGACCTTTAATGCGAATTATTTAAAAGGTTACACTTCAGAAAAAAGAGATACTAATATAGGGATCCTTAAAGAAGTTGTTGATGCTCAAAGTTCTGATGTGGCGAGACTTGCTGCTGTGGAAACAATTAGCCAATACGATAGGGGGGTTAGATGGAAAAAAGAGGACTATGAGGTCAGAGGTGATTCCTGGAAGGCGGCCTACTTACCTGTATGGCTTTATAGCTATATGGAAACCAAGAAAAACAAAAATCTACTCCACTATGTTGCAGTTAATGCCAGGACAGAGGAAACTATGGGGAGCGTTCCAATAAACTTTACCAAGCTGTTCTTAATGTCTGTTCTGGTGGAGGTTGGCAGCGGCATCTTGGCCTTTATCATTAATACGATCGCAGCTCTGGAAAAATATAAGGATACGGAATTTCAAAACGCCAGGGGCTTCTTCTGGTTCCTTTTAGTATCAGGATTGGTTTTTTATTACACCATGTACCTAAGGTATAGAAATTCTAATGCAAGACACCATTACGAGCTAGAAACTAAGCATGAAATCTCTAATCTTATTAAGGAAGATGACTTTATCACAAGCGAATACGGCCTTAGGCGCAGTCGGATTTTAGGTGAAAATACAAGCGACCTTAAGGGAAACAAGCTGGATTTGAGACAAGATAAGAAGCTGGCTAAGGCCATACAAAAAGGGGTCTTAGACGAAGCCGTGGAGAATCAAAAAAGATTAGAAGCCATGGACAGAGAAACTAGCCAGTAGCTGGACCAAGAATAATTTTTAGACAAGTTTACCAGGGTCTGTTTTGCTTGTAAAATAGGCCCCGATAGTCATGGAAAGGGACCAGCTAGTCCTCTATCACCAGGCCTGTGATTCGGGATTGAATGGCCAGTTGGGTCCGGCTTGTAAATCCCGTTTTATCCAAGAGGTGCTGGATATGTGTTTTAACGGTATTGGGTGAAATATTTAACTTGCTGGCTATCTCCTCGTTGCCGGCTCCTGTCGTCAAGAGACGTAAGACTTGGATTTCCCTGGGCGTGAGTTCGGTTGATTTACTTAAGCCTAGTTGAATTTCCGGTGTGTCAGCAGGGTAGATGGATTCACCGGCTAGTGTTCGCTCAATAATCTCCAGGATGGTTTCTTCTGAGACTTCCTTGTACCAAAAACTATCGATACCGATTTCCTTGGCTCGGTCTATCCAAGAAACCTCGGGCATACTGGTTACAGCGATGATCTTCAGATTCGGTTTTAGTTTTTTTATTTTTTCAGCAGCGTCCAGGCCATTTGACCCATCCTGCATGAGGATATCCATAATGACCAAGTCAAGCTGGTCCTTTAATACGTACGTATCAGCAAACATAGCGGAATCAATGCAGCGCACGACTTCATATTTTGAGGATTGGTCGATATAGAGCTTAAAAAGCTCTCGAGAAACAAACTGGTCATCAACGATCATTATTCTATAGGTCATAGCGTCCTCCTTTAGGCCAGGATAGGTCTAATTGAAAATCCGGTGCTGTCTGGATTACCATTCTACCACCATTGAGTTTTAGGCGTTGGCGAATGTTTTTTAAGCCCCCTTTTTCCTGGATAGGACCCAGGCTGGTTTTCCCATCATTTGTGATCTTGCAATAATTATTTGTTGAATCTTCTTTGAACTGGATCCAAACATTTTTAGCCTCTCCGTGACGGATAGCATTATTCAAGGCTTCGTGGACAATCCCAACGAGAATGGAGAGGTCTCTTGCATCTTGGGGTAGCCTACCTTCCCGGTGAATCTCAACCCCTATCGCCCTGGATGTAGAAAGGAGCTTGTCCCAGGAGGAACTTATGGCTGGGCTAGCTTTCTGCTCATCTAAAACTAGGAGACTTTCTTTCCAAAGCTGGACTAACTTCATCCGGTCATCTTTATTTTTGTCTGTTTTTTCCAAATAGTGTTTAAAGTAGATTAAGGACTGGCCGATTTTATCATGGATATTGATTTTGGCCTGAAGAATTTCTTTTTGTCTGGTGTATTCACTGACATTCTTTTGATAATTTTTCAGACGAGCATTAAGCTCCTTGATTTCCTGGTTTTTCTTCTCGATTTCCCTCAGTAAGGCCCACTCTAAGCTAATATCGTATGCTAAAGTTTCTTTAACCGAGCCATGATCGATGGTTTGAATGAGCCAGACTTTATGGTTACACTTGATCACCAATGGGTCTCTTTGCAGGATCTTAGAACTGGCTTTGATTTTGTTCTCTTTTACTGCTTCTGCACAGGCAATATCATTGACCAACCGCTTTCCAAAAACTTCATAACTGATTTCTTGTATGGTTCGGTTGACGAGCAGGGGTGTGCCGTCCAACTTAGAAAAACAAAGTCCGTCGGGGAGGTTATCTAGGCTCTCCTTTATGGAGTTTTTCCCAATTTGTTTTTTTCTATCTCTGATAATTTTTTGTATAAAGAGAATTTCAGAGAGAATAATTATTGAGAGGTAAAAGGCTAATAGGTATAGGGGGACCTCTAAAAACAGCCTGGCAATCAGGATTTGCCCGCTGCCGATTTCGGCTAAAACTTGTACAGGCAGAAAACTGGCTAAGAAGATGAGAAGACTTAATAGGAAAGAGTAAGAGCGGGACTTAATATCTGCCAGCTCAACAATGATTTGGATGCTGGTGAGTAGGACTAGGAGGCTAGCAACGAAGCTTATAACTAAGATTGGTTCAGGTAAATTAAGCAGTGTCATCGGCTACCCCCTTTAAAGGTCAAGGTCCAATGAGCATTCGTATCAGCTAAGTATTCATTAATATGAAGCCTTGTATTAGACTGAAGATCGTCTAGCCTGCTTCCTAAAGACAAGAAATTATTAGATTCTATGTAGATATTTAACTCAAAAATAGATTCTTTTTTCCTGATGTCAACAGATAGAGCAGTTAGAAAGGGTAAGTGAAGCTCGATAATTGCTTGAAAGATTTCATAGATCCGGAGGCAAAGATGGGCATCACAGGGATCTTTTAAGGGCCAGTTCAGTTTGCTTTTTACCCCTCTGAGCTTCAGATAGTCTAAAGATTCTGCAAAGGCTAGGGCAACTTCCGAGAGGACTATGCAATCTTTACTTTTAGCTAGTAAAAATAAATTAGCATAACGTTTGATATAGACATTATAAATACAGGCATCTTTGAGGGAATTTTCAAATGCCACTTCATCATCCGGCAAATGTGAGATGATCTTTTGTAAACGGCTAAATTGCGGCTTGAGCTTGTTGTCGATAGAGGAACGGATTTCTTCCTGTTCTGTTAACTTTACCATTTTTTCTTTTAGCTTGTTATCAGCTATGAGAAGGTCGTTTTCACTAATCATATCATCGTGTAAGGCTAAAAGTCTTACTTTAAGGGCGTTAAAGTCTTTCAAGTCAACATACCAAAAAGAGTAACCACCCTGAATGGGTGCACTTTCCAAGATTGTATTTTGGTCAATGGGAACGGGAGCAATCAGAGCTTTTTGGATGGTTTCTGTATTGACCCTGGGTCCCTCTTTTGGTTGGTAGATAATTTGTCCATCTGCATTTAGAATACCAATGTTTAAAGCAGATAGCTTTAAGAAGCTTTCGTAACCTCGGTTTGAGGGAATAAGCCTTGTAAAGACTAAAGACTCAACAAATAAGATGACCGCTAGTATGTTAAATTCAGTACTTTTGAAAAGGAGTTTAACGTAAAAAAATGGCTGCCAATCAAAAATATATAAAAAGGTGTACAAGATCCAGATGCAGAGGATACCGACAGGTAACAGGATGGGTCTAAACAGCTTTGTTGCAAAAGAAGGTAGCAAGGTAAAGGTCAGGGTGGCGGTTGCGAGTAAACTGATATAAATGAGAATGAGGTAAAATACCGGACCATATTGGTGGACATTATCTGGCCTTGCTAGGGAGAAGGCCCAACCATGGTAGTCATTTGTTAAAACAAGCAAGACTAAAAGTTCGGTGGGGATCCACAAAAGATTCCACAGTTTATTGATAGACTCCCTCTCCGACTTGGAAATTAATAAAGAAGTCAAAAAAACAAGGTGGACAATATGAAGGGTGAAAAAGTAGTAAATGTAGCGAATATGTTGGACAGCTATAGGGTTATCAATCAAAATTTCGTATTTTAAGGTCCGCATGGCCAAATAGCAAATCAGGAGGAAACTGATGCTCCGAAAAATTTTTATAGAAGAGGCCCTCAAGATTCTGTTTTCCATATTTCGCCGCCAGAGAAGAATGACAAAAGTATATAAGCAAAAAATAAGAATGTGGACAGAGAAGGATAGCAATTGCAAGTAGTCTAAAAGATGGAGGAGGGCAGCTATAGACACAAACAATATGGAAAGACTGTAGGTTACTATATCTTTATGGTACATTTGTCTCCTTTACCTAAGTAAGTTGTTTGTGTATAGCTAGTCAGGTTGTACCGGCTGGTTACCCAGCCGGCTGCTCGCAAAGTGATTCTTATACTTTAGTTTATTCAGAATCTTCAACCTGAACTAGCCCGTTTGCCTTGACGGTTATCTTCATTCCATCCCTAACATAGTTCAGAAATTCTGGACCCAGTTGATCAATCACCGGCATCTTGGCCTTGGCATCATCCAGCCAAACATCTGCTAAAATTGCTCCGGCGCCAGCCAGTGAATCTATGGGCTCAGAAAACAGCATACAGGCTGGCTGACGACCCATAGAACAAGCACAGTAGAGGACTAAACCACCGGTGGTCGAGCCAATTGTCTTGGGTAGGCAAAGGGCCTTGCCGGCCATAGGCTTTTTATATAAATCTGAATTGTTTTGGTCACCACAGGTTGCTTTTTTATCACCAAACTGTAAGGCTTTCTGAAAAGAAGCCAGGGTGTTTAACGGTTGTTTACTTACAACTGCTTCAGCTATGACACTTCCTCCAGCGACAACTCTACCTTGAAATTCTTTCATTTATTCTCCTCCTGTTATTTTGATTAAGATCTCTTCTGAAGTGTAGTACCTGGCCGACGTGTAGGTCCTCAGCTTGTTGCTGCAGGTAATGACCGGTTCCTTGGCACATAAGGGGTTGTTCATATACATCAAAGGGCAAATGTATGAGAGGATGACCCCACTGGCCTCCAGCATTGGACTGTATTTTGTTTTAGCAAAAGCTTCAGCAACTTGGGGGGCGGTCGTGATGACTGTAGGTATGGTTACTTGCTTGATGTGTTTGTCTGTTAATCTTTCGTCGATCTTTTTCGTCCATTCAACAAGTTGGTCGAAAGAAAGGTGGGGGCAGCCGATAAAACAGAGCTTGGGCTTGCTGTCTTTATTTTTCCAGATGATAGGATAATTCTGGTAGACCCTCTCTAACTCCGCATCATCAACTACGTAGGTTTTGTGGTTAGGTCGAAGGAGCCCCCTACCTTGGTCGACAGCTTCTGGGGTGAGTCCTTCTACATGGTATAGGCCGACAGCCCCATTGGAGGCTGTAGCTGCTCCAAAATCTTTGAGATAGGCCTTGTTTGAGTCATTCAAATCATTGCCTAACCATTTATCGAGGCCGACTACGTAGGGGACGTCAGCCATGACTTTCATGCCGATAGCCGAACCTAACAGCTGGGCTTCCGGTTTTTTGCTGCTTTTAATTTCAACCAGCCAGTCTGCCTTGCGGCCATCGTCTGTCAATAAGCCAAAGTTTGGGACACAGCCCACCACGGCTCCCATGATATCAATAACGCCAGAGTTCCGGTTGCACCTAGCTGCCAGGACTGAGTTGGCATAAACGACAGCTGAAGACTCGGACCAAGAGAGGATATCACCTTTCTGGGGAATGTTGCCAACCTCGTCTAGGTAGGCTGTACAGGTATAGGCACTATCGTCCATGATACCCAGGGATTTGAGCTGGGCTTCATATTCTTCCTGGCGAGAATACATAAACTTTTTAAAAACGATATCCTGGAGAAAGGAGGAGGGGACATGGGGATCGAGAGGCCTCGGGTCTACCGTGAAACTTTTATCCGGTAAGGCTCCGGCTGCGATCAGACGGTCAAATAGCTCATATATGGGTTTGATCGCTTTGAGACCAAAAGAAGTTACAAAATGGTGGTGCTGGCCGGTAATATCAACCATGGTATCAGCACCAAATAATTCCCCGTAGCGAATCATTGTTTCCATAACCTTGGCTAGGATATCACCTTTCTTACCATCTAGGATGTCTTGTTGTCTTTGGGTTAATTGCATTTTCATCACCTCGTTTTTAAAGACTGGGTTTCGGTTAAAATTATTTTCTAGTTTGATTGATTCTAATAGGTTTCAAGCCGCTTATTCATCGTCCAGGTCAAGATTTAGTTCACCCCGTTTAGATAGGTCTTGGAGCATCCGGTCATAGAGTTCTTGGTCGATTTTGAACTTGAAATGGTAGATGAGGTAGCCTGCTAAGATAAAGATTAGGGGAATGAAGCTAAAGACAGTCTTGATGAGAAACTGTCCCTGCCCATCAATTGCTAAAGCAGCACTTTCCCCTTGCTTGATGCCTGATAAGACCAGGGCGACAGCGACGATCCCCATAGAGATAGCCCCACCTATCTTGTTGATCAAGGGCTGGACTGATAGGTTGATACTCTCGTTCCTGCGTCCCAGTTTCCATTGGCCGTATTCGACGGTGTCTTCTAAGAACATCAGCATGAGGAGCTGGATAAAGGCTTCACCGATAAAGAGGAGAAGGGCGGCAATGAGGAGGATGGGGAAAGATTTATCGGCTACAAAAAAGATCAAATAAGCTAAAACCACCAGGATGGTTGACCCCCTGTATAGCTTTTTACGGGAAAAATGTTTGGAAAAGAGGGGGAAAATCATTAAAGCTGAGAGCTGGGCAACGCCAACAACCAGGGCTAGGACAGGGTAGAGGTCCTTGTTACCAAACACATACTGCATATAGTAGATGGAAACAGTCGTTGTTGTAACGTAGCCTATGGTAAAGAGAGACATGGAGAGGGCGGTCCAGGTAAGCTGGTCATTGTTTTTAAAAATAAACCACATATCTTTAAAAGTAGTTTTTTCTTCCTTAATAAATAGGCCACTTTTTTCCTTGACACCGAGAATCGTGAACATCTGGAAGAATAACATCAGGAAGGTCACAGCCAGGGCCACGATAAACCAAGCCCGAGGGTTGCCCCCGAGGGCCGAGGTAATAGGCTCCCAGCTTACCATGATGGTAAACATACCCAGGTTAGCACATATCCTGGCGAAGGCTCCCATTTTTTCCCTAACCTTAGGCTTGAGACTAAGGGCTGGTAACATCGACCAGTAAGCTATGTCGTTGAGACCATAGAAGATATCCCAGCCGATATAGGCCAAGGCAAAAACAGCTACAAAGCGGTAGTCAGAAAAACCAAAATCGGTAAAGATCAGCATGTAGCAGATAGCTGCCCCGATTGCCCCAATCAGCATGGGCGGTTTGAATTTACCATGCTTGGAATTAACATTGTCGACTAAGAGACCCATGAGTGGGTCGTTGAGGGCGTCAAAAACCCTAAGAATAGTAAAGACTAGGCTGGTTACCACAAAAACGTGCCTGGGCAAGTTTAGGACGTTGGATAAGTAGTAAATGAGGGCATTAGCCTCCAGAGAATAAAACATGTCCCGGCCAACTGTTCCCAGACCGAAAAAAACCATATTGTTCCTGTCTAGTTTGGAAAGTTTGGCTGGTTTAGATGGACCTTTTACTTTTGTTTCTGAACTTAGATCATTCTTATCTTGCATTGTCTTCTCCTTTATTGTCATCACCTTTAAGCTGATTGATGATATAGATTTGGGAACCATAGTCTCCCCACATCCTTAATTCGGGCTGGTAGCCTGTTCCGATAAATTGGCTTTCTAAGCAGATCCCGGAAGCCAGGGCAGATCCTGACGCTTTCAGGCTTAACATGCCATCGTCTAGGGCATAGTAGCGGTTAGCAAGGGTGAGAATCAGGCCGTCCGCCCTCAGTGAGACTGGAAGGACATAGTCGAGTAGGCTGCCAAATTCTGATACAGAAAGTTTTTGTTTAAAGTTATCTAAACGATAGAGTTTTCCGGGATCAAGACCTTTAACTTTGAGCCAGTCGGCAGATGGTCCGGCCTTGCTTTGCCCCTGGGCTAGGACGACTAAAGCCCGGCTACTGTCTGGACTTACCACGGACCAAGACGTTTGGTTTTGAGCCGGAAGGTCATAGCGGAAGAATCTTCCTTGTTGGAAAATTTCTCTATATTCCTTATAAAAAAGAATCTGTTCCTTGATAGAGGCCTTTTCCAACTTGTTGAGCTTACCCAGGTCCAGTTCATAACCTAAAACCCCAAAGGCGGCTATGTTAAAGCGGGTTGAAAGCCTGGTTTTCCTCAAGGTGGAACTATGGGGAGCGGCTGAGACATGGCATGAGATAGCCGACTGGGGATAAAAATAGCTTAGTCCCTCTTGAATAGCCAGACGGTCAATAGGGTCAGTATTATCCGAGGCCCAGATTTGTGGTGCAAAGGCAAGCATGCCTAGATCAAAGCGGTTCCCCCCGGATGAGCACATTTCTAGGAGAATTTCCGGCCTGGAGTCAAAGATCCTGTGTAAAATCTTATAGAGGGCCAGGTAATAACGGTGGACAAATTCTCCGGACCGGCAAGTTTGGGAAAAAAGGTCAGCCAGGTGCCTATTCATGTCCCACTTGACATAACGGATGGGGGCTGAATCTAGAATCTTAGTTATTTCAGCTACAATATAATCCTGGACATCTTCCCGGGTAAGGTCGAGGAGGAGTTGATTACGGCCAAGGACTGGGTCTCGGTCGGGCGGCTTTATAGCATACTCGGGGTGGGAACGGTACAGCTTGCTATCGGGATTGACGGCTTCCGGTTCAAACCAGAGCCCAAAATCGAGGTCTAATTTTTGGAGCTTTTCTGCTAATGTCTTAAGACCGCCCGGTAGCTTTTTACGGTTTACATCATAGTCGCCCAAGCCGGCTTTATCGTCATTTCTTTGGCCAAACCAACCGTCGTCCAACACAAAAAGCTCAATCCCCAATTTGCTGGCTTCTTTAGCCAATTTAAGGATGCTACTTTCTGTAAATTTAAAATGATAGGCCTCCCAACTGTTGAGGACTATGGGACGGGGTTTTTCCTGCCAATAGCCGGGAATGATATGGTTTTTTACAAAACCGTGCATGTTTTGAGCTAGGCCATTGTAACCTTGCTTTGAAAAGCTGATGACGGCTTCAGGTGTTGTAAATTCTTGCCCGGCCTTCAGGTTCCAATGAAAATTTTCGGGACTTATCCCGGTAACCAGCCTGACTAGGTCGTGATTTGACCTACTGATGGAACTGTAATGGTTGCCACTATAAATGAGATTGCAGCCGATAACCTGACCGTGGTCCTGATTGGCACCGCTTTCTGCTAAGGCCCAAGCCGGATTGGCTCGATTTGATGAAGAGCCTGTAGAGGAAGAGATAACGAGACGGGCCGAACCCAGCTTTTCTTTACAGACTTGGCATTCAGCATTCCAGTCACCGGCCAGGTGGAGGAGGACATAGTCATTCTTAGGTAGGTCCAGCATGCAACTCATAAACTTATAGATACTAACATCTTCTTGTCCTAGATTTTCCAGAATTGCCCGACGGCAGATGACGTCTTGGTCGGGGAAAACAGTAAAGATCAACTTTAGGCTAAGAGGACGACTGGCTTCTTTAAATTCTAGAATAAGGCTCTCTGCCGGATTTCCTTGGGCGGTAGGGAGGTCAGGGCATGAGTAGGTCCCTTGAATGAGTTGATAGCTCTGGTACTTAAAATCACTGGTCTGGCTTCCATCGGCAAACTCCAACTCCAAGGGGCTTTCTCGATAATCCCCCCGGCCTGTACCTGACCAATTGAGTAAGAGGTTATCAAGGGAATAACTGCTTTCAGATTCCTGGTAGATGATGGCAGACCCATAAGGGATGGTGTGTTTGTAGCGGAGGGCTTCCAAGTCGTCTATTAAAACTTTTTCTCCATAGTGAATCTGTTCTAAGTGGCCAAATTTATTGGCCACCATAAGGTAGGAGGTGTTTCTAGTCTTGAGGAGAAAAGTCTGCTGTCGGACTTCAATCCATGTGAACTTTAGATTTTCTTTGCTTTTTTTACCTGCTTCTACCATAAGTCAGCCTTAAGCCTCCATCATTTATCGTCTCTTTAAAAATTTTGCCTGACCTGATCAGCATCCATGAGGGCAGCCTCATACGGCTTTAATTCTCTGGTCACATCCGCCTGCTCATAAGATGAAAAGAGGGCAGGTCCTGAGAAAGGGCTCTTGTGGGCTCTAGAGGAAAGGTTGATCAAAAAAATCAAGCCCTGACCCTTATAGTTCCTAGAGAAAGCAAATAGGCCGGATTTTTGATAAAGTTCTTGAAAATTACCCTGGCAAAGGATTGAGCTTGATTTACGAAAGTCCAGGAGACGTTGGTAAAAATGCC
This sequence comes from uncultured Clostridia bacterium, assembly GCA_947254895.1. Taxonomy (GTDB): domain Bacteria; phylum Bacillota; class Clostridia; order Saccharofermentanales; family DTU023; genus UBA5436. Next base: position 5,249 of record CAMYEY010000011.1, on the reverse strand, counting down.
AAATTGAGAGAGGGCTTTTGAGATTGTCCTCAACATTGATCTCTCGGTGGTTGCTGTTGATGCCAAGCCAGGCTTGGTCGGAGCTGAAACCTGCTCCAACTTCCTTTGTCCATTGCATAGGGGTTCTGGCATTATCCCGGCTCTTTTTAGCTACAACCTTCCAGCATAGGGAAGTTGGTATATGAAGTTTTCTAGCTATCTGCCAAATGTTTTTAGATTCGACATCTTGCACCTGGTCCATAGACTCAAAATCAAAATTAGTCATACCAATTTCTTGCCCTTGGTAGAGGAAGGGTTTTCCCCTGAGGCTTAGAAGGAGGAGAGCTAGGGCTTTGGCAGATTCTTTATGGTAAAGCTGGTCGTCGCCAAAACGAGAAACGGACCTAGGTTGGTCATGGTTTTCAAAGTATAAGGTATTCCAGAGGGGAAGCTTCTGCCACTTACTCAAGCAGTCAAAGAATCTTTTGGGAGAAAAGCGACGTGGAAACCATTTTACACCAAAGCAATCCGTCTCCATATGTTCAAAAGCGAAGACAGAAGTTAATTCTTGCCTATCTGGATTGGTGAGGTCATCGGCTAGGCTCGGGCTGATAAAGACAGTTTCACCAACCGTATAAGCCCCGTAGGGAGACCAGATATCCCGGTTAAATTCCTGGAGTAGTTTATGGAGACCGGGCCTAGAAAGATAGTACTCTGAACCAATCAAAACCGGCTGCCAACGGCCGTTCTCCAGGCTATCTTTGTAGAGAATATTGATGACGTCACAGCGGAAACCCTTGACACCACGGTCTAGCCAAAATTGCATAACCTCCTTAACCTTTTCCACAACCAGGGGATTATGATAGTTCAGATCAGGTTGTTCTTTAGCAAATAGGTGGAGGTAGTATTGGCCGCGGACTTCATCATAGGCCCAAGTATCACCGCCAAAGAAGCCGGTCCAGTTATTGGGCTTTTTTCCATCAGGAGCAGATTTCCAAATATAGAAATCTTTGTAGGGTTCAATCCCTTGCCTGCTTTTTTGAAACCAGTCATGTTGGTTAGAGGTATGGTTGATGACCAGGTCCATGATGATCCCAATTTGTCGCTTTTTTGCTTCGGCTAGCAGTTGATCAAAGTCAGCCAAGGTCCCAAACTCAGGGTTAATGTCACAATAGTCACTGATGTCATAGCCATTATCATAATTAGGTGAGGGGTAGACTGGAGACAGCCAAATGAGGTCAATTCCCAGGTCAGCCAAATAATCCAGTTTGCTTATAATTCCCGGGATATCACCAATCCCGTCTCCGTTTGAATCACAAAAACTTCTCGGATAAATTTGGTAAACGACCTGGTTCTGCCAGCCTTCCTGTTTCATTTAGACAAACTCCTCCTGGACTATATGCACAAATATAATATAATGATAGCACAATTTACTGTTCTTTGTGACGGACAGGTGGAATTTATCAAGAGCTATGTGCATCCATTTCGTGGCCTTGAAGTTTAGAAGTGCGTTTAATTTCTAGACTCTTAAGAGGTGTGTAAAAAGGAGGAAGCGATGGAAAAATTAGGTGCTCTACTTACCCCTTGGCGGATAGGTAATGTAGAAATAAAAAATAGGTTGGTTTTGACCTCCATGGGAGGGACTAACCTTTTAGGCTGGATGGAGAAAAATCATTTTGATGAAGTTGGGGCAAGATTTATCCAAGAAGTTGCTGAAAACAATGTCGGCCTAGTCTTGCCCGGTTGCCAACCGGTTTATAATCCTATGTTCGGCCAATGGCTCTATAAAAATAAAAAAATGTATCAAGACCTGGCTGCCTGGTTGCCCAGTTTTCACAAGACCGGGGCTAAGTTATTCATCCAGTTGACGGCAGGTTTTGGTCGGTCTTTTACCATCAGCAAGATGATGGAAACCCTTTACGGAAGCAAAGTGCTTCGCTTCTTATCTAAACCTGTTATGGACCTAGATAAGATTACCGCATCCGCATCTCCCTTGCCCAACCGCTGGTCAGATAAGGTCCCCTCTAGGGAGATGACCAAGGCCGAGATTCAGGAAATGATAGAGGCTTTTGCCAAGACAGCTAAGCTTTGCCAAGAAGCAGGAGTAGATGGGGTTGAAATACACGCTGTTCATGAAGGTTACCTGCTTGATCAATTTGCCCTTAAGTATACCAATAAAAGGTCAGATGAATATGGTGGAAATCTACCTAACCGTTATCGCTTTGCGGCTGAAATCGTTAAGGCTATTAAAGCGGCTTGTGGGTCAGACTTTCCGGTCTCTCTTAGGTATTCGGTTGTTTCTAAAACTAAGGGCTTTCGCCAGGGGGCTTTGCCGGGCGAAGACTTTGTCGAGGTTGGCAGGGACCTGGCTGAGTCAGAAGAAGCTGCTAAGTTTTTGGAGGATGCCGGCTACGATATGCTAAATTGTGATAATGGTACTTACGATGCTTGGTACTGGGCCCATCCACCTATCTACATGCCGGAAAACTGCAATCTTGAATATGTCGAGCACATTAAGAAATTTGTTGATATCCCGGTGGTTAGTGCCGGCCGTATGGATCCGGAAACAGCCAATGCCGCAATTGCTGCAGGTAAAATAGATGCGGTTGGCTTTGCTCGGAGGTTTTTGGCGGACCCGGCCTGGTTTAGCAAACTTTTGGCTGGCCAGGAAGAGGATATAAGGCCATGTATTTGTTGCCATAACGGTTGTTTTAACATGTGCCACTACAAGGGGGTTCCCAACGACCAGGACCTGGAGGATTCCCTCCACCTAGCCCGCTGTGCGGTCAATGCTGAGATGATGCAGTGGGATAAGCACTATATTGAAAAAACTGACCAGCCCCAAACGGTCCATATTATCGGAGGCGGTATCGGGGGTATGGAGGCCGCCCGGGTCTTAAAACTAAGGGGACACAGGCCGGTTATTTATGAAAAATCGGACAAGCTTGGGGGAACTTTTATTCCCGCCTCATCTGAATCCTATAAGGGTCCCCTACGTGATCTCTTGGCCTGGTATATCCGTCAGATGGATAAGCTCAAGATTGACATTAAATTTGACCAAGAAATTACCAGCCTGGCTGACTTTGGCCGGGATAAGGTTATCGTAGCTACGGGGGCTAGGCCGATCAAGTTGGGTCAATTACCCGGCCATGAATTGATGGTTGAAGCCTGTGACTACCTTAATGGAGCAGAGGTTGGGCAGAAGGTAGCCGTGATCGGTGGCGGTTTGACAGGCTGTGAGATTGCCTATGAGCTGGCTTTACAAGGGCATGAGCCGTTGATTATCGAGATGAAGGATGACCTGGTTTCTCAGAAAGGGGTTTGTTTAGCTAATTCCTCTTACTTGAGAGAATGGTTTGCCTGGAAAAAGGTTCCGGTCTATCTGGAAACAACCTTAAAGGCGGTCTCTCCCGGACAGATTACCTGTAGCGGAAAGTCAGGAGAAGAAATTACCCTTGAGTGTGATTCGGTGATTTCCTCGGTAGGCTACAAGCCAGACCCAGCTTTTCCTGCCGGGAAAAATGTTAGCCTGATCGGTGATTGTGCTTCAGTAGGCAATATTCGCACTGTTATCTGGTCAGCCTATGAAGCAGCTATGAAGGTTTAGCTTATTAGCCCCTTTTGGGCCTGCTGCCTCATAGGCTTATTCCTGGAGCTGGCAGGCCCTATAGAGGGCAGTTTTTTCACTTGGACTAAGCAGACGGATTTGACCGGTATCTAGGTCAGGATCAAGTTCTAAGTCTGCAATTTGCAGACGCTTTAGGTACTTAACCTCACGGCCGCTGGATTTAGCCATCCGCTTAACCTGGTGGTATTGGCCTTCGTAGACGGTTAAAAAAGCCTCATATTTATCCACTATTTCTAGGATAGAGGGGAGAAAGACAGAGCCATCAGGGGCAGTGAAGCCTTGGCTAAAGACTTCTTGGTCAGCCTGACTAAAGGGCTTTCCTTCTGTTATCATCCAGTACTTTTTCGCAATCTGCCATTTAGGCGAACAGATCCGGTGGGAGAGTTGGCCATCATTCGTTAAGATCAACAAGCCTTCGGTATCCTTATCTAACCTGCCAACTGGGGCCAGTCCCTTGTTTTGCCACTTGGCCGGGATCAAGTCGCCGACGGTCGGTCGGTGACTATCCTTGATAGCCGTGATCAAGCCAGCTGGTTTATTGAGCATAAAGACCAGGCTTTGATAAAGTTTGACCGGTCTCATATCCAGACAGAGAAAGTCTTGGTCTGCAGGAGATATTTTTTGGCCGGAGTCGGTGACTGGCTGGCCGCCAAGAGAAATGCGTCCTGCTCGGATCATCTGCTTAATTTCTTTACGGCTGCCGTAGCCTGATCTCGCTAAAATCTTGTCAATTCTTTCTTCCATCGCAAATCCTTTTCTACCCCATAAATAGTTCGATAAATTTTTCTTACGGGCTTATTTTAACTTTTTTTTAGGGAAAAGCCATGTCGCAAAATATCTTTACATAGAATTTACATTGGGCTTATTCAGAATTAACAATGTTTGAGTAACCTTGTCTTGTGCTTAGGAAAGTCACTTAGAACCTAAACATCAACCATGATTGGTTATATGAATAAACAAGTGGAGGTAAAAATGAAACATATCAAAAAAATAGGACTTTTCACACTTTCTTTAATTATCGTGATATCGGCTTTAGCAGCCTGCTCTGGAGGTTCAAATCAAAATTCAAGTTCAAGCCAGACAAAAGCAGAGGAACAGGCTGAGCAAGGGACAACAGGTCCTGCAAAAGAAAAAAGCTCGACGGTGGATGAGAAAACTACTGGTGGTCTTACTGGCCAGATTAATGTCTATACCCGTGATGCTGCTTCAGGTACCAGGGACGGATTTGAGAGCGTTGTCGGTTTCAAAGATCAGCTGACAGATACCGCTAATGAAGTTGCTTCAAATGGTGAGATGTCTACCCAAGTTGGTAAAGACCCACAAGCTATAGGCTATGCTTCACTGACGACTGATTTTGCTGCTAACAATATCAAAGGTCTTTTCTATGAAGGAATTGAGCCAACAGAAGCCAATGTCTTGAGTGGAGACTACGAATTGTCCAGACCTTTTGACTATGTAACCAGAGCCTCAGGTGATTATGTAAATTCTGAAGAAGAACAGCTGGTTAAAGCCTTTGTCGACTTTTTAACCAAATCCACTGAAGGACTTGAAGCGGTTGCTAGTGAGGGGGGGATCGTTAATCTAGATGGATCAAAGCCTGTCTCTTATACACATCTCCGAGCCCACGAGACGTCCTGGATAA
>CAMYEY010000010.1 GCA_947254895.1 uncultured Clostridia bacterium | reverse complement strand
CAGAAGGCACAGGCCACCAAGGGATCATTGCCCAGTTATCTGCTAAGGACTATGTTGATCCTTATGAATTTATCAAAGAATTAAGAGAAAAGGGAAAAGAGGCTTTTATCCTGATTTTGGACCATCTTCAAGATGGCTATAATTTTGGGTCGATTATTCGGATTGCGGAAGCAGCGGGTGTTGACCTGATTGTCATTCCAGAAAGACGGTCGGTTGCAGTTGATGGTCATGTGGCAAAAGCTTCAGCCGGTGCAGTTGAGTTTGTGCCAATTGGCCGGGTTACAAATATCTCTGATTTCATTGATCGGATTAAAGAAGAAAATTACTGGGTGTTTGGCACTGAGGTTGAAGGTGCTGAGGATTTTCATCAGGCTAATTATAAGGGGTCTATCGCTCTTGTAATCGGAAATGAAGGCAAGGGGATGGCAGATAACATTAAAAAGCGATGTGATTTTCTGGTGACAATTCCCATGCAGGGCCAGATCAATTCTTTAAATGCTGCTGTAGCCACAGGTATTATTGTCTTTGAGGCAGCCAAGCAAAGGCAAGGGGGATGACTTATTTCGAAACAGGACAATGACCAGGATAGGAAGTTGATCAAAGCCATTCGTCAAGCTGATGAGCAAGCTATGGAAAGCCTCCTAATGAAGTATAAGGGGATGGTCGTTGCCAAAGCTAGGCGGCTTTTTTTGCAGGGAGGAGACCAGGAAGACTTGATCCAAGAAGGCATGATCGGACTTTATCAGGCCATTTCTCGTTACAACTTGGACCAAGATGTACCCTTTGCTTCTTTTGCTGCCAGGGTGGTTGATTCAAGGCTTTATGATGCTGTCCGCAAGGCTGCTAGAAAGAAGCATGAACCCCTAAACCTCAGCCTGTCACTCGACTTTGGCTACCTAGACCACCAAGAGAAAGAAACTCCCAAGCTGATTGATTCACTTGAAGATAGGCAGGCCTTGGATCCGGAGTACTCCTTGATCGATCAGGAATGGCAGTTAGCCTTTAATGATTTTATTAACCGACACCTTAGTCCCTATGAAAAAAAAGTGGCAACTTTATATTTGACTAAAAAAAGTTATAATGAGATAGCTGAAACTTTAGGAGTTTCTAATAAGAGTGTAGATGGGGCCCTACAGAGGGTAAGAAAGAAATTTACAGACTTTCGAAAAACAATGACCGAGGAGTGATCAGAGTGGCAAAAGGCCGAGCTAAATTTACAAGTATCCTGATTTTATGCTTGCTTATGGCAGCTTTTTTGGGAGCTTGCTTTTCTGCCGGCAATAACCCGTCAAACCTGGGATCCTTGTTCAAGGCAAAAGAATCAAACTATCTGATTAAAACTGATGAGAAGGGCAAAATTACAGATATATCTTTGGTATCAGCCATAGTTGATATCATCAATGCAAAAGCGAGCGTCGAAGAAGTCTATGCGGCTATTCCGGACAAGGTCAAAGGTAATTTGTCCCTCCACGATTTTAGCCTTTACACTAACGGTCTCAGTTACTCAGATCAGTATCAGGTGAGTGCTTTCCGCCGGGTTAAGGCAAGTCAGAAAAAGGAATATATCCTTGCTATTACGACGGATATGTCCAGTTTGGCTCTTGAGGCAAACCAAACTGAATTTTATGAGCTTATCTTTAGCGATGGCAAGGGAAAGGCGGAAGATCAGGAAACCGCCTATCAGGTTGTTATCGGTATTCAGCATGATGCTGATGGTAATGCCTACCTTTCCGGAGATTGGATATCTGCTATCAATAAAATCTATGAATTTTCTCGCCTATATTTCAATGCCTTAAAGAACCGTGACCAGGGGATGCTTTCTTGGCTCCTCTGCCAAGACTACCCCGAGGAGGTTTCGGACCAGGTTAAATTGATTGAAAAAAACAAAGCTGGTCTGTTGATAGACTATTATCGCCTCCAGGTTAAAACAGAGCCCGACGCAAGTATACCGGTGATTTTCCTGCCCAATAGCATAACCTATCTCCAGGAAGTGGAAAGTGCAAACGGGACAGCAGGTTTCTTCCGTAAGTGCAATTTTTTTCAAAAACGCAATTTGATATCGGTTTCTGACCCCTATCCTGAAAAGATTAAAAACCAGCACCTGAATGTTTATTACCGGGGACAGTATCTCTTTTCTTGGTCATCAAATGGGATCAGGCAGACCTATAACAATTCTAACTTCAGTCAAGTTTTAACTGACGAACCGACGATCATAAAGATTAACATCCTTGACCCCTTGGGACAGGGGAGTTCTTTTTGGCGGATTAGCTATCCTGACCTTTCCTTTATTATTCGAGGGGAAGCTAATAATGAAAACAAGACCTGGTCGGGTATGATTGAACGGGTTGATATCAATGAACGTTCACGTGAGGTTTCTTTAGGTGATGCTAAAGGGGGGGACAAGTCTATTTATTATGGGATGGACCTGTCCGACTTTTACCGGCAGTATCCGTTTTCTCCTGAGGCTGATTATGTGATTAAGGGCAATGACCAAGGCCAAACAATGGAGCTGGTTGTTGAGGTAGGCCAGGACAAGGTGAGAAGCTTGATTCTTCAGGCAGTTTACGATAGTGACAATTAATAAGGAGTATACATGTCTTACCGTTTTACTGATGCTATAGATAGCAAAAGTTATGATGAATTTGTAAAAAATCAGCCAAGGACTAATCTTTTACAGTCAGCGGCCTGGTCTAAAATTAAGAGCAATTGGGGACATAAGCTCGTGGCTCTAAAAGATGACCGTGAACAAATTGTGGCTGCTGCTCTGATTTTATTGAAACCCTTGAAGTTTGGTTGGTCAGTCTGGTATATCCCTAGGGGGCCTATCATGGATTATGAGCAGCCGGACTTAGTAGAGGAGTTTTTTAAAAATTTACTTAACCTGGCGAAAGAAAGTAAGTGTGCCTTCCTAAAAATAGATCCCCCGGTTTACGCCCATGCTGCTCCCTATAAGGACTTTGTTGACCAAGTAGATCCGGATGCCTTAAAGGTTAGAGACCGTCTTGTTAATTTGGGCTTTTACCATCAGGGTTTCACTAAAAAAATGCATGATACGATTCAGCCCCGTTTTGCCGCTATTACCTTTAACCAGGGGCAAAAGATGGAGGAGAGGGCAAGCAAGCGGGTGAAAACTTCTATAAGAACTTGCAAAAAACGGATGGTGGATATCTACCGGGGAGGCGAAGCTGACCTTGATGATTTTTGTTATCTCATAGGCAAGACCGAGGCTGCTAAGGATGTCAAACTTAGGGATAAGTCTTATTTTAAAAAATTACTCGATAGCTATGGGCCTGATTGCTATATCTACATAGCTGCCATTGACCTTACAGATGCTATTGCAAAGCATGAACAGATGACGGCAGATGTTCATGCCAAAATTGCTGACCTGCCTGAGTCTGCTCCTAGAAAACTGAGACAGTATGAAGAACAGCTGTCCTCCTATAGTAAAATTTTAGAAAGTTTTCGTGAAATGCAGGCAAAGGAAGGGGACAGAGCCTTGTTGGCCGCAACCCTATCCATCCTTTATGGGCGGTCATTTGAAATCCTCTATGCCGGTTTTAATCGGGATTTTAGTTTTATCCCAAGCCAAGATCCACTCTACATTAGGTCCATGGATGAAGCTTTTGCTGCCGGGGCAGACTATGTCAGCATGGGTGGGGTAGAAGGTAACCTCGAGGATGGACTTATGGCCTATAAGAAACATTATGACCCCCAGGTGGTGGCCTTTCTTGGCGAATTTGACTACCCTGTGAACAAGCTGCTATATAAGGCATATAGGTTTGCCTTGAAGATACTTAAGCGAAGGGCTTAATCCACTGTAAAACTGCTTATGAACAGGTTCACTTTCCGTTTGAACGTTTAATTTTAAAGAGAATAAAAATAGATAAGAAAAAAGCCTTGAAAAGCTTACGTTTCAAGGCTTATACTATGGCGTACCCTAGAGGACTTGAACCCCCAACCTTCTGATCCGTAGTCAGACGCTCTATCCAGTTGAGCTAAGGGTACGTTTTTGACTGCCTAACAAGTCTAAAAAATAAAAAGGACTCTGTCAAGAGGACTTTAAAGATTGAAAAATGTTTTTTATGAGCTTTAGCAAAAGCCAAACGAAATAAGGAGTTAATATGCCACATAATATGCCCTTGCCCCATAAGCATGGCAAGCACACAGAAGAAATACTCGCCAAGATGCCGGCCGATGAAGATTTTATTGAAGCTGCAGACCTCTTTAAACAGCTGGGGGATGGAACTAGGCTAAAGATTCTGTGGTTACTCTGTCACACGGAAGAATGCGGGATAAATATATCTTCTGCCGTAGGGATGAGCCAAGCTGCGGTATCCCACCACTTGAAAAGCCTGAAACTAAATAGTTTGATCGTCAGTCGGAGGTCAGGCAAGGAAGTTTACTATACCCTGGCTGATAGCGAGTTGGCCGGCTTAATCCATAAGACAATTGAAAGCTATTTTTCAGAAATCTGCCCCAGCGACGAGTTAGATTTGACCGAGGAGGAGGTTTAGCCTACCCCTCGGTTAGTAGATTCTTATTTGAGTGTGACTTGACCGGAGCGGACAAGGCCCTCATGGCATTGAATACGGCCAAGACTGTTACCCCGACGTCACCAAACACAGCCAGCCACATACTGGCATAGCCTAGTGTGGCTAAGAACAAAATCAAAGCCTTGACGCCTAAGGCGAAAACCACATTTTGTTTAACGATAGCCAGGGTTTTCCGAGCAACCAGTATTGCCTCGGGGATCTTTTTCGGCTGGTCTTGCATGATGACTACATCAGCAGCCTCGATAGCTGCATCTGAACCTATGCCACCCATGGCTATCCCGACATCAGCTATGGCTAGGGCCGGGGCATCGTTGATACCGTCACCAACGAAAGCAATGAGGTGACTGGGATCGGGCCTCTGGTCAATGATAGCCTTGAGCTTTTCAACTTTTTGATCCGGCAAGAGCTCGGCATAGTAATCGTCCAGCTGGAGGGATCTGGCAATGGTTTGGGCAGAGTTTTCACGATCGCCGGTTAGCATCAGGGTTCTCTCTATTCCCACTGCCTTGAGGCTGGGTATGGTTTCCTTAGAATCAATCTTGAGTTTATCCTCGATGGCTAGATAACCAAGGCAAACCCCTTTTTCGGCGATATAGACGATACTGCCGAAATCGCTAGACTCAGGGTAGTCGATCGAAAAGTCTCGCATCAGCTTCTGGTTTCCGGCTAAAATGACTTTTCCATCGAGCTTAATCTTCATGCCGTGGCCGCTCAATTCTTCGACGTCACTAATCCGTTGGCTACTAATGGGTTTATCGTAGCTTGCAAGAATACTCTTAGCTATAGGATGGTTGGAATAATATTCTGCATAGGCTGCCTTTTCGAGGAGGTCGTCTTGGCTGACTCCAACAGCTTTTAGCTTGCTGACAGTAAATTTACCTTGGGTCAGGGTACCGGTTTTATCAAAAATGATAGTCTTTAGTTTGGCCATATATTCAAGGTAATTACTACCTTTTACCAAAACACCGATTCGGGATGCAGCTCCGATGCCACCGAAAAAGCTTAAAGGAACAGAGACCACTATGGCACAGGGGCAAGAGACAACTAGAAAAATCAGGGCTCTCTCTAGCCACACAGCAAATGAAGCATGGAAGATCAGGCTGGGTAAGGTTGCTACAGCTAAGGCGGACAATATGACGATCGGTGTATAGTATCGGGCAAAACTGCTGGCAAAAATCTCGAAGCTGGCCTTCTGGTCAGAAGCATTCTCCACCAGGTCGAGGATTCTGGCGACGGTTGATTCACCATATTTTTTGGTTACTTCAATAACTAAGCGGCCGGTCTGGTTGATACAGCCGGAGATAACCTGGTTGCCTGTCGTAACGTCTACCGGCAAAGATTCTCCTGTCAGGGCAGAGGTATCTATGGTTGAATTACCTTCCAGAATAAGTCCATCTAGCGGAATTCTTTCACCGGGCAAGACAATGATTTGTTGGCCGGGATTGAGGTCATCCGGGTCGACTTGTTTGAGCTGTCCGTCCTCCATGATGTTAGCGTATTCTGGTGCTATGTCCATCATTTGAGCGATCGACTTGCGAGACTTGTTTACAGCATAGTCCTCAAAGAGTTCACCAATCTGGTAGAAAAGCATGACTGACAAGGCTTCTAGGTATTCACCGATACACAGAGCCCCGATGGTTGCTGCTGTCATTAGGAAACTTTCGTCTAGCATGTTGCCACGGAAAAGATTGCTTACAGCTTTACCTATAGTTTCGTAACCTATAAAAACATAAACAAGGAGGTATAGGGATAATTGCAGCCAATTGTTTCCGCTCGGGTTAAAAATAGTCAGCCGGTCTTCATCCTGCCAAGCTAGCTGGGAGGATAGGACGGAAATGCCAATGATAAAAAGGATAGTCAAGGCGATTTGGAGAAACTTCAGCTTGCTTTCCTTACTAAGATTTTTCATCTGTTCAACCTTTCTAAGGACATGACCCATAGTTTCTAAGGCTATGGTCCAAAGTGCGAAAAGCGGATGGTTCCGTTTGGAGCGGTCCCATCCAAGGATAGTCAAATTCGAGCAGTGCGGCCAAAAGCTAAGAAATTAAACTATGATCCTGAGATCAGGCTCGTACTTGTGGGCTATTTTACGTGACTCGGTGATGATCCGATCGAGGTCTTCCGGATCAGCTTCAAGGACTAACTTTGACATCATAAAGTTGACTTTTACAGACTTCACGCCTTGGATGTGAGCAATGCCCCCTTCGATCTTGGCGGCACAGTTGGCGCAACCCAGGTTTTCTAATTTATATGATTTTTTCATAAATCCACCTCCGGAAAAGACAATCGATCAAACGATCAAGTGAACGTTTGATTGTTGTCTTGAGTATAGCACCTTTCAATCAAATGTAAAGGCTTTTTTAGAAAATTTTGTCTGGATCTTATATAAGATTTTTACCCTTGCTGTCGCTTGCACCTTGAGATTCAGTGATAATAGTAAGACAGTAATCCTTTACTGTCCCAAAAGCTCAACTGGAGCTAACACAAGATAGCTTGTTGAATATACAAACTAACAGGCCTGGTAGGGCTCTGCCTGGAGGCTTAATTGCAGAAAATTGTATGATATGATACCCTGTGAAATCGAGAAATACTATAGAGTAATCTTTATCAACAATAAAAAATAATGAAAACTAGCCGGGGACTTTTAGCTTCAGCTAGCAGGAGGGAATATGGCTGCTCAAATCGAACATTTAGAACACAATATGGTTAAGGTGACCGTTAAGGTCAGTAAGGAAGACTTTGCCGAGGCTATGCAGAAGGCTTTTAGAAAAAATGCTAAGCACTTTGCTATTCCGGGATTCCGTAAAGGCAAGGCTCCTATGAATATGGTTTTAAACTATTACGGAGAAGCTGTTCTCTACGATGATGCCCTCGATTTTGTGGCCCAATCAACCTACGATGCCGCTTTAAAGGAATTAGATGTTGAGCCTTATTCTCAATCTTCTTTTGATGTCGAAGAAATCGGCCTAGATAAGGGGGTAGTTTACCACTCTACATTTGCCCTTAAACCAGAAGTAAAGTTGGCTGACTACAAGGGTGTTGTAGCCTATAAGCCGGAAGTTAAGGTTACAGATGAAGAAGTAGACCAAGAAATCACCAGAGCCAGGGAGCAGGTTGCCCGTTTGGTACCCGTTGAAGGACGTCCGGTGGAAGAGGGTGACACAGTTGTTATCGACTATCTTGGCAAGAAAGACGGTGAGGCCTTTGAGGGCGGTAAAGCAGAGGGTTATGAACTAGCCATTGGTAGCCATAGTTTTATTCCCGGATTTGAAGAAGCGATCGTTGGCCATGAAGCCGGTGAAGAATTTGATATTGACCTCAAATTCCCAGAAGAATACCACAGCAAGGACTTGGCTGGTCAAGCAGTAGTTTTTGAAATTAAACTGCACGAAATTAAGAAACGTGAAGTTCCTGAGTTGAATGATGAGTTTGTAATGGATGTGACCGAAGACTGCAATACGGTTGAAGAATATAAAGCTCACATCAAAGAGGAGATCAGCGAGCGCAAGGAAAAACATGCACAGGATGAATTTGCCAACAATGTCTTCCAAAAGGTTGTTGACTCGGCTGAAATAGACTTGCCCCATGTCTTAATCCATGAAGAGATGGAAAGAATGTATAATGACCAGGCCAGACAGATGCAGGCCCAAGGTTTTAGCATGGAACAATATATGAAAATGCTTAACCTCACCAAGGAATCCCTCCTTCAACAGCTGCATGCACCGGCTGAAACCAGGGTCAGACGTGACTTAGTCATCGGTAAAATCATTGAACTGGAAGATATTTCTGTTAGCGATGAAGAGAGAGACGCAAAGATTAAGGAATACTCTGATGCTTACAGGATGGACTTTGACAAGATGAAAGAAAGCATGTCCAATCCGGGTATGCAAGAAATGATCGACAATGAAATTAAACAGCACAAGGCCTTTGATCTCGTTATCGACAGTGCTGTAGCTACCGATCAAAAACCTTTTGATGAGGAAAAAGAAGAGGATCACGAGCATGGCCCAAATTGCGATTGTGGACACGACCATGATCATGAGGAGACAAAAGAAGATACTGCCGAATAACAGCTGGGGAGACTGAAGACGGACGTTAGGGTGTGCCTATTTGTAGGTGCCATACAGGAAAGGAAAAGTGAGCATGAACATGAATTTAGTCCCTATGGTTATTGAGCAAACCAACCGTGGTGAAAGGTCCTATGATATTTTTTCAAGACTTCTAAAGGAAAGAATCATTATCCTCAGTAACCAGGTTGATCAAGCAACGGCCAGCCTTGTCACGGCCCAGTTACTCTATCTGGAAGCAGAAGATCCTAAAAAAGATATTCAATTTTATATAAACAGCCAGGGCGGAGAGGTTAACTCCGGTCTAATGATTTATGACACCATGCAGTATATCAAGCCGGATGTTCAAACCATTTGTATGGGAATGGCGGCTTCCATGGGGTCACTCCTTCTGGCTGCAGGCTGTAAGGGAAAACGTTTCATTTTGCCTAATGCTGAAGTTATGATCCACCAACCTTTAGGTGGGGTTCAGGGACAGGCTTCCGATATCGAAATTACGGCCAACCATATCATCAAGATGAAAAAACGCCTCAATGAAATTTTAGCTGAACGTACTGGCCAACCTTTTGATACGATCGAAAGAGATACCGACCGTGACCGTTGGCTTGATGCCCAGGAAGCTGTTGAGTACGGTATCGTAGACCATATTATGGAGAAAAGGGGCTAGGTATTCGTGGCAAAAAAAGATGATATGATCAGTCCAGGTAGGTCCGGCAGCGGCAACTATCCTCCTCTCAAGTGCTCTTTTTGTGGCAAGGATGAGAGTCAGGTTAGTCGCTTGATTGCTGGTCCGGGTGTTTACATCTGCAATGAATGTGTCAGCCTCTGTGATGAAATTCTAGGTGAAGAGATTTTCAATGCTGATGCTATTCCGGCAGATGGAGACCAGGAAGAGCAAGGTAAGACCCTCCTCAGTCCTATGGAGATAAAAGACCAGCTTGACCAGTATGTAATAGGTCAAGACCAGGCCAAAAAGACCCTGGCAGTGTCTGTCTATAACCACTACAAGAGGGTTTTTGACCCGGTGGAAACTTTGCCAGAGTGGGAAGATGTCGAGCTGTCTAAGAGTAATATCCTGATGCTTGGACCAACAGGGAGCGGTAAAACCCTCCTTGCCCAGACCCTAGCTAAGATCCTTGATGTTCCTTTTGCTATAGCTGATGCCACTGCTCTGACCGAGGCCGGTTATGTGGGAGAGGACGTGGAAAATATTCTCCTCCGTTTGATTCAAAATGCGGATTTTGATATTGACCGGGCTGAACAAGGTATTATTTACATTGATGAGATAGATAAGATTACCAGACGGTCAGATAACCCTTCTATTACTCGAGATGTGAGCGGAGAAGGTGTCCAGCAAGCCCTGCTTAAAATTCTGGAGAGTACGGTAGCCAATGTACCTCCTCAAGGTGGCAGAAAACATCCCCACCAAGATTTTATCCAGATTGATACGACCAATATCCTCTTTATCCTGGGCGGTGCCTTTGACGGTTTGGAAAAGATTATCATGAACAGGATTGGGAAAAAATCGATCGGTTTCGGGGCTAATATCGGTCATGAAGAAAAAGAGACCGGAGAAATTCTTGCGCATGTGATGCCGGAGGACCTGCTTAAATTTGGTTTGATTCCCGAGTTTATCGGTAGGGTACCTGTGGTGGTGAGCTTGGCAGGACTCGACCAGGATGCCTTGGTGAAAATTCTTAAGGAACCTAAAAATGCCTTGTTAAAGCAATATCAGAAACTTCTCTACTATGATAATGCCAGTTTGGAATTTACAGATGATGCTGTCAAAGCGGTTGCCCAAAAGGCCCTGGAGCTTAAGACCGGTGCGAGAGGACTTAGGTCAGTCCTCGAGGCCATGATGCTGGACATCATGTATGAGGTACCTTCAGAGGGAAATATTGAAAAGGTTATTATCGGCAAGGACACTGTTCTAAAGGGTAAAAAACCTAAGTATGTTTACCTCGAAGAAAAGCCATCGGCTTGAGCTAAGTCGGCTTTGCTGCCTGATTTTATAGATTTTACTTAGGGAAACCCCGGGGTTTCCCTTTTTTTCTGCTTTTATCCATTTTTCCGAAAAATATCTCTAGGTGCAGCCTGGCAATCCTATATGCTGGTCAAAAAGAGAAAGCAGAGTTGTTTTATGGATTTACGCACACTCGAAGTTTATAGTCCAGAGGCAATCGGCAGGGACTCATACCTGGCTTACCTAAAGGAGAATGGACAAAAGGTCATCCTCAAGCCTGCCGACAGTATTTTAGATATGCAGTTGATCGGGCTGCTGGAACAACTTGATATCAAGGGACTTCCTCGTGTTTTAGGTCGATCAGACCAACCCTTGCCGGGACAAATTGTTTTTTCTTGGCAAGAGGGGGAGGATATTTTCTCTGCCAAATTGACATCCGACCAGGTGGAGTTTGTTTTGACCAAGCTTCTGATTCTGATTGATAAGTTGGACTATTTTTCAGGACAAAACTGTTATTTTCTTGATCTCAAAGCGAGCCACATTTTGGTTAAGGATCGGCTGGACGTAGGCTTAATTGATTTTGAGCACGTTCTCTTATCGCCTGAAAGGTCCTTGGCTTGGTCTGACCTTGAGCAAGTTGTTGGTAGCCAGGCCCTGACCTCTAAAGAAATTACGAGCGACCGTCTTACCCTAGCCCACCAAGATTATAGTTTGGCTATGATTGCCCTCTCGGTTGTTGCCCAAAAGCCGGCCCGTGCACTCAGAAAAAAGCATAAAATCCAGGCTTTGAAAAGTTTTTCACCGGCCTGGCAGGAGCAGCTCAAGCGGGCCTTAAACTTGGAGGGCTTTGAGACGGAAGATTTAGGAATCAAACTGTTAAGGGAAAAGTCTCGGTTAAGATCTAGCGGAGGGTTAGACTTAACTTCCGTGGAGGATTGCTCAAGCAAGGAGAATCAGGACGTTGGGGAGACCCGGATAGATATTGCGGAATATCCTGAAGGAAGATTGAAAAAGCAATTAGCTGAGGTAAAGTCTTCCTACCAAGCTCCCAGACTGGTAGACTGCGCAAGTCTAGAGAATTTGGAGAGGGCCTGCCGGAAGGCGGAAGTAAAGACAGAAAGTAGCTTTGAATGGCCGAACCTTCTCGTTCAAGAGTTGACTTTTGCTTCTGGAGAAAAACCGGGTGACCCAAAAAAAATACTTGCCCTTTCGGGTATAGGCCTTGTTGGTCTTTGCCCATGCCATGGCCTTCCCGTAAGGCATGAGCTAGCCCTCGCCCTGCTTCCGGATGCCTTCGACCGGACCGACTTGTTTGGGCAAATTTTGGCAGATGTGCAGACCTTTTCCGAGAGGACTATGGATCCTGATCAGTTGACTAAGCAATTGGCAAATCATATAGTAGAGCAGACAAAAATCAGGGACCTTTTTCTCAGTAATCGCAGTCAAGCAGCCTGTTCTTGGCAAACGGGTTATGGTTCAACTAAAACCACTATTCATCAGTTTAGCTATGGCCGCTTTTCACAGGATGAGGATCTCGTCAGAAAATTAATGACCCTCTTGGATAGGGCCGGTTAGGTGGGATAATGCATAGTGTGATCATACAAGGGTTGGAACTTGACCCTCAAATTTTAGGAGAAGAAGCAGGTCAGGTGAGCTTGTCTTTAGACCTCGATATGGATTACGGTTATTTTGACCGGGATCGGAAAAAAGAGCTGAAAGAGAACGACCGAACAGCAAACCTGGAGCTTTGGTTGAAAGATTTCTTAGGCAGTATTCAAGTCAGCCAGTCTTTGGAACTTATGGCTTCAGACTTGGCTGACGGCCTCTTGGATTATGATCATGATATGCTTGCCCTTGAGTTGACCCTATATAAGGACCAAAAAACAGCTAAGGGTCGTGTAAGCCGATTGGCCATCAAGCTGAAACGAAAAAAGTATAATTTAGTCTATCTTAGCTTGGGTAGTAACTTGGGAGAGCCGGAGAAGCAACTTGACCAGGCTATTGCTCAGTTGGAAAGTCTGGCTGAAGTTAGTCACCTTCGTCAATCGTCCTATTATCAAACTGAACCCTGGGGTAAAACAGACCAGCCAAGCTTTGTTAATGCTGCTGTGGAATTAGTCTACCAAGGTTCGCCCTTTAAACTCCTGCGCCAGTGTCAGGCTATAGAAAAGGAGATGGGTCGGAAAAGGATTGTTAAATGGGGACCGCGCCTCATCGATATCGACATTATCTTTTTTGATGACCTAGAAATTAACAGTCCGGACTTAATCATACCTCATCCTTATTACAGGGAAAGAGATTTTGTCCTTGACCCTATCAGGGAGCTAAAACGGTTAGACTGATGCTACTAGGTAACAGGTCTTGTTAAAAAATCACCTGGAGGAAGCCTCGCTCTGTTTATGACAGTTACAGGAAGATGGTAATTTTAAAATTGTTACGATCTTGATTTTCCTGCCAGTCGAGGTCAAGGCCTAGGCCGAGGTCAAGGCTAAGTAGATTTTACCTTTAACTTACAGAGATAAAGTGTTAACATCTGAATGAATTTATTTAAAAATAGGAGGGTAAGCTGTTGGCAGAAAAAATATCCTTGTACGGCTTCAATAATCTGACTAAGAGCCTGAGTTTCAATATTTATGATATCTGTTTTGCAGGTTCTAAGAAAGAAAAAGAAGACTATGTGGCCTATATTGATGAACAATATAACTCGGAACGGTTGACTGCCATTCTACTCAAAGTCACCGATATGATTGGAGCCCACGTCCTCAATATTTCTAAACAAGATTATGAGCCTCAGGGAGCTTCAGTCAACCTCTTGCTGGCCGAAAATAGTCTCAGTCCCGATTTGGTTGATGCTTCTAATAACTTGGGCTTGGTGGAAGGTGAAAGTTTGGTTCATGCCCACTTGGATAAGAGTCACTTGACCGTCCACACTTTTCCGGAAACCCACCCCAATAAGGATATTTCAACCTTTAGGGTAGACTTAGATGTTGCCACCTGTGGTAAGGTTTCTCCCCTAAATGCCCTGGACTTTTTAATCTCACAATTTGAATCTGATATTATCACGCTTGACTATCGGGTCAGAGGTTTTACTAGAGACCAAGATGGTAAAAAGATTTTTATTGACCACGATATCAGCTCGATCCAAGATTATATAGCCGATTCAACCCTAGAGGCCTATGATGCGACTGATATTAACGTTTACCAGGCTAATCTTTTTCATACCAAGATGATGCTGAAAGAAATTGACCTACCACGCTATCTCTTTGCTCAAAAATACAAAGACCTGTCAGATGGTAGAAAAAAAGCAATCAGTCAGTCTATTAAAAAAGAGATGATAGAAATCTATAGCGGGATGAATATTTATGGCTAGAGAATATAATCTGGACCAAAGACAAGCCCCTATTTACGAAGCGTTGACAAACTACCGTAATACCCGGATGGTTTCTTTTGATGTACCTGGCCACAAACAGGGGAGGGGCAATCCGGAATTGACAAGCTTTTTAGGAAAGGCAGCTCTTTCTGTTGATGTTAATTCCATGAAGATGTTGGACAATCTGATCCACCCGGTTAGTGTCATAAAGGAAGCAGAAGAGCTTGCTGCTGATGCCTTTGGGGCCTATTCCTGCTTTTTTATGACAAATGGGACCAGCTCAGCTGTCCAAGCCATGGTCATGGCGACGGTCAGTCCGGGAGAGAAGATCATCATGCCCCGGAATGTCCACCGTTCAGCTATCAACGCCTTGATTTTGGCCAAGGCTAAGCCGGTCTATGTCGATCCCGGTGTCAATGACCAGTTAGGGATCCCTCTGGGCATGTCAGTCGGATCAGTTCAACAGGCGATCAAGGAGAACCCTGATGCCCAGGCTATCTTGGTTAATAATCCAACCTACTATGGCGTTTGTCCTAAACTTGAAGAAATTGTAAAGCTGGGCCATGCTGCTGGCATGAAGGTCTTGGTTGATGAAGCCCACGGGACTCATTTTTATTTTTCGGATTTTTCACCTATCTCGGCCATGGCGGCAGGGGCAGATATGGCAGCCGTCAGCACCCATAAAACGGGCGGGTCCCTGACCCAAAGCTCTTTACTTTTGACCGGACCGGGCATGAAGGATGACCAGGGCTATATCAGGCAAATCATCAACCTCAGTCTGACCACCTCATCCTCCTACCTTCTCCTTTCATCCCTGGATATTACCCGCCGTTATCTGGCCCTCAAAGGAGACCAGATCTATCGCCGGGTTCTGGAATATGCCCAGTATGCCCGACATGAGATTAACCAAATAGGTGACTTTTATGCCTTTTCAGAACAGGATGGCGACGGTGATGCTTTCTATGCCTTTGATAAAACGAAGCTCTCTGTCCATACCTCCAAACTGGGCTTAGCAGGTATTGAAGTCTACGATATTTTACGTGATGAGTATGATATCCAGGTGGAGTTCGGAGACCTGGGTAACTTTTTGGCTATTCTCTCAATAGGTGACCGACCGGTTGCCATCGAGAGGTTGCTGGCGGCCCTGGCGGACATCAAAAGACGTTATGGGGGCAAGGATTCACGAGAACTCAGTTTTAGCGAGTATATTCGACCTAAGGTCGTTGTTTCACCGGATAGGGCTTTTTATGCCAAGTCAGTCCAGCTCCCCATTGAACAGACCCTCGGTAAAATCTGCACGGAATTTGTCATGTGCTATCCTCCCGGCATTCCTATTATTGCTCCGGGCGAGGAGGTTACACCGGAAGTCTTGGATTATATCCGTTGTGCTAAGGCCAAGGGATCTTCCATGACAGGGGCAGAAGACCTCAATATTGAGAAGTTGAATGTTTTAGCTGAATAGCCTAGTGAGAGCAAAAAGCTCTTGGTTAAGCTTTTATTATTTAAAGTTGGATGAATCATGGGCTGCAAGTGGCCCAAGAAAACAGAGGAGTTTATGAGTATCTTCTTTAGTGAGCGGCATACCGATGATGTTTGCTTTAGTTTTAAGGTTAAACCCCTTATTTCAACCTATAGTGAATTTCAAAAAATTGACATCTACGATACGGAAGACTTTGGCCGCGTCCTGGTTATGGACGAGCGGGTCATGCTGACGGAAAAGGATGAACGGATTTACCATGAAATGATTACCCATGTTGCTATGGCTGTTAATCCGGAGATCAAAGATGTGCTGATTATAGGTGGAGGGGATGGGGGTGCCCTGAGGGAGTTGGCTCGCTATGAGACAATCCGCAAGATTGATATGGTGGAGATTGATGAGCTTGTTCCCAGGCTCAGCCGTGAATACCTTCCCCACTTGGCTTCAGCCTTTGATGATCCCCGTTTTAGCCTGATCATTGCCGATGGCCTCAAGTATGTAAGAACCACAGATCAGACTTATGACTTGATTATCGTGGATTCTACCGACCCCTTTGGTCCCGGCGAGAGCCTTTTTACCAGAGAGTTTTACGGTAATTGTTATGGAATTTTGGGAGATCGGGGTATCCTGGTTAACCAACATGAAAGCCCCTTCTATGAGGAGGACGCCCTTGAGGTCAAATCGACCTTTGCCAAGACGGAATCAATTTTTCCTGTGGTGAAGCTTTACCAGGCTCATATTCCGACTTATCCTTCTGGTCACTGGCTTTTCGGCTTTATGTCCAAGGCCTTAGACCCGGTCCAAGACCTCAAAGCGGAAGCTTGGCAGGCCCTGGGGCTGGAAACTTACTACTATAATACCAAGCTTCACCTTGGGAGTTTTGCACTCCCCAATTATGTTTTGGCCCTGATAGGAAAACTTTAGGAGGACAAGATGCTGGCAAGACATAGTAAATATTTTGATTTTGAGACCCCACTTGCTGAAGCTAAGCAGGTGATCTTTGGGGCCCCTTTTGATGGGACGACTTCCAACCGTCCGGGCACCCGCTTTGCCCCTGGTCTCATGCGGATTGATGCTATCAATTTGGAGAGTTACAGCCCTTACCAAGACCGAGATCTGGCAGAACTTAAAGTGGCTGATATAGGGGACCTGGACCTCCCCTTTGGTAACCCAAAACGGGTCCTGGACTTGGTTGAAAAACAAAGCCTTGACCTTCTTGAGCTAGGTAAAATCCCCGTGATGATCGGGGGAGAGCACCTTTTGACCTTAGGGGCTGTCAAGGCAGCTAGGACGGTTTACCCCAATTTGGAACTTATCCACCTTGATGCCCACACAGACTTGAGAACGGAATATTTGGGAGAAAGCTTGTCCCATGCCACGGTGATCCGGCACTGCTATGACCTCTTGGGCCTCGGTCGCATCCATTCTTATGGTATCCGGTCGGGACTTCAAGAAGAATTTCAATTTGCTAAATCCCACTTAGACTTCCATCCCTTTGACCTCTCGGCTATGGTTGATCTCAAGGAAAAGTTGGCGGAAACACCGGTTTATGTGACTATTGACCTTGATGTTTTAGATCCAGCATTTTTCCCCGGGACGGGCACCCCGGAGCCTGGCGGAGTGACCTTTAAAGAACTGTTGACCGGACTTGCCCAACTTAAGGGACTCAATATCGTTGCCTTTGACTTGGTGGAACTTTCTCCGCCCTATGATAGTTCCGGAATTTCTTCGCAAGCTGCTTGTAAGGTTTTGCGTGAGATGCTCTTTATCTCTGACTAAAACCCCTTGCCGTTGCGATATTTTGCTTAAATAGACTATAATGCAGCCTGTGATGAAGTGCATTACAAAATAATTTTCAGGAGGCCGTAAGTGACCAAAAAGACTTTTTACATTACTACTCCCATCTACTATCCTAGTGGACGTTTGACCATAGGAAACTCTTATACGACGGTAGCAGCCGATGCAGTGGCCCGTTACCATAGGTTAAAGGGTGAGGATGTCATGTTCTTGACCGGAACTGACGAGCATGGGCAAAAGCTGCAAGAGGCGGCCGAAAAAGCCGGACTTTCGCCCCAGGCCTATGTTGACCAGATGGTTGTCGGAATCAAGGATCTTTGGGGTCTACTTAACGTTTCCTATGATAGGTTTATTAGGACAACCGATGACTACCATGTAGCCGCCGTCCAAAAGATTTTTAAGAAACTATATGACCAGGGTGATATTTATTTAGGTGAGTATGAAGGGAACTACTGTACCCCCTGCGAGTCCTTCTGGACAGATACCCAGCTGGTTGATGGTAAGTGCCCTGACTGTGGCCGAGAAGTTCATAAAACAAAAGAAGAATCTTACTTTTTCCGGATGTCCAAATACCAGGACACCCTGCTGAAATACATTGAAAGCCACCCGGACTTTATCCAGCCAGCTACCAGGACCAAAGAAATGGTCAATAATTTTTTGAAACCCGGTCTGGATGATCTGGCTGTATCAAGAACCTCCTTTGACTGGGGAGTGCCGGTACCCTTTAATGAAAAACATGTCATCTATGTTTGGTTTGATGCAGTTTGCAACTACCTGACCGCCCTAGGCTATCCCGACGAGACAGAAGACCTGGCTAAGTACTGGCCGGCCGATGTCCACTTGGTTGGTAAGGATATCGTCCGTTTCCATACCATTATTTGGCCGATCATCCTCCTGGCCTTGGGGGTTGAACTCCCCAAGCAGGTCTTTGGCCATGGCTGGCTCTTGATGAAAGGCGGCAAGCTCTCTAAGTCCAAGCTCAGCGGGAGCCAAGAGAAGCACATGGTTGACCCCGTTGTCTTGTGTGACCTCTATGGTGTTGATCCGATCCGCTACTTCCTGCTTAGGGAGATCACATTTGGTCAAGATGGAAATTTTTCGAATGAAGCTCTCCAGGGGAGGATCAATTCGGACCTGGCCAATGACCTGGGCAACCTTGTCTCTCGGACGGCCAGCATGATCATCAAGTACTTCCCTGAAGGTTTACCTGTAGACCGGAAGTCAGAGGACCTGGACCGGGAAGTCTGTGACTTGGCTGACCGGGTTTATGAGGAAATTCAAACAGACTTTGTTGAGCTCCGCCTATCTGATGTTCTCAATAAAATTTGGGATTTAGTGGGCCGCCTCAATAAATATATCGATCAAACCATGCCTTGGGTTCTAGCTAAGGATCCAGACCAAAAGGCACGTTTAGCTGAGGTTCTCTACCAGTTGGCTGACGGCCTCCGTCGCCTAGCTGTAATGCTGGCCCCCTTTATGCCGGAAACGACAGATAAAATCTTCCAGGCCTTGGGCTTGAACCTGTCCTACAATCAAAAGTGTAACATTGACTGGCAGATGGCCAGCTTGACAGGAAAATACCCCACCGGCCTGCCTTTACAAAAGAGTCAAGCGATTTTCCCCAGGATAGATCCTGAAGAGAGCATGGTTAAGTTTAAAGAGTTGAGTCGGAAACTGGATGAACAGCTAGGCATGTCAGAGGCTGAAGCCGACCACCCACAAAAACCGGAGGTCAGTTTTGACGATTTTTGTAAAATGGACCTCAGGGTGGGGCGGATTCTTGAATGTGAAAAAGTGGAAGGGGCAGATAAGCTCCTAAAATTCAAGTTGGACCTAGGCCAAGAAAAGAGGACTATTGTTTCCGGCATAGCTAAATACTACCAGCCGGCAGACTTGGTTAATAAGAACGTTGTTCTGATCGCCAACCTGCCCACTCGGAAGATTTTTGGTATTGAGTCTAGCGGTATGCTGCTCTCTGCGGAAAATGCAGATGGCGGTCTCAAGCTCCTCTTAGTCGATGATGCTATCGAAGCAGGGGCAAGTGTTGGTTGAGATGATTAGTTGGTTTGACAGTCACTCACACCTCCAAGATGAGGCCTTTGATGAAGACCGGGACCAGGTATTTGCCCGGGCTAAAGCAGCGGGAGTAGACCAAATTCTCCTGTCGACCTCCTTTGTCGAAGATGCTGAAATAGCTTTGAAACTGGCTTGGCAGCATGAGGGTCTTTATTCTGCCATGGGCCTCCACCCACAAGAAGCTATGCGGTGGAATGATAGCTATCCGGATCAGATGAAAGAACTCTACCACAAGGCGGAAAAGAAGGCTGCCGACTTAGGTCGAACTAACCCCATTAGGGCGGTTGGTGAGATCGGGCTCGACTACCACTGGGACACGGCTGACCGCCAAACCCAGGATCGGGTTTACCGCCAGCAAATATACTTGGCTCATGACCTTGGCTTGCCCTTGATTATCCACGAAAGAGATGCTTTTCAAGATAGTTATGAGATCCTTAAGTGGGCGCGGAAGGAAGGTTTGCTTATGGAACTTGCCGGTGTCTGTCACTGCTTTTCAGGTAGCTGGGAGGGGGCCGAGTTATTGATGGACCTGGGCTTCATGATAGGCCTTGACGGTCCGGTAACCTTTAAAAACGGCCGTAAGGCTAAGGAAATTGCAAGCAAGATAGACTTGGAATACCTGGTGCTGGAAACGGATTCCCCCTATCTAACACCTGAGCCGAATAGGGGTAAACGAAACGAGAGTTCTTACCTACCTTATATCGGACAATTTGTAGCGGACTTGCGGTCCGAACCGGTTGAAAAGGTTGCTCACCAGACAAAAGCCAATGCCCAGAGACTTTTCCGGTTAAACTGAGCTAGGGTAAGTTGCTGAGCCCTCTAAACTAAGGGGGCCTGTTATTGTTGAAAGGATTTTATAAGCTTATGGCTGAACAAGATAAGAATAATCAAGACCAGGTCAAGCAGTATACCTTAGGAGGTTCCGGCACAGGTAAAAGACAAGCTAAAAGAAGGCCTGGCCGTGGTAAAAGAGGAAATAAGCAAGAGGGAACAAGCGATCGGTCAAGAGCGGGCAAAAGGTCAAAACAGGCTAAGTTTGCTTTGGATAAACAGGGGGGGAGTGGTCAGACACCGAGTCAAGAAGCTGTTGAAGCTAAACAAGATCCTTCTAAGACCAAGCCTGAAATAGGTCAAATAGAAGACAACCGACCCGGTAAAAGGGGGGCGAGACGTCAGGGTAAAGCTAAGAACTACAAGGAAAAGGTTGCCCAAGTGACCAAAAATCCCCAAACTATCGCTGATCTCAGGCAGGATAATATCCGACTGGAAAAAGAAATCGTATTAGATATAAAGTCCATTCAGCAGATTGACTTGGACTAGAGGGGGCACTGAAAAAGGCCTAACAAGCTGCTTTGGTTATTTGACTTGCCCCTAAGCAGCTTGTATAATCGTAAAGCTGAAGAAAAAGAACTTTGGGAGGTGATGAAGATGCCAAAAAGAACATATCAGCCCAAAAAACGTCATCGTAAGAGAGTCCATGGTTTCCGCAAGAGAATGCAAACCGCCGGTGGCCGTAAAGTCCTGCAGCGCAGGAGAGCCAAAGGAAGAAAAGAACTCTCAGCCTAAGACCAAACTGTTTGGTCTTACTTAATTTTGAGTGAAAGACCAATTTTTAGTTAGAGGAGACCTGCATGCTGCGGACGCAAATGCTTGTTAAAAATTATGAATTTGAACGAGTATTTCGCAGGGGACGTTTTTATAGCAGTAGGGTCTTGACTCTGTACGTCCGTCCCCGCCAGGACCGGGATTTGCGTCTTGGCATAACTGTTGCGAAACAGGTTAAGGGAAGCGTTAAGCGTAACCGGGTTAAGCGCTGGCTGAGAGAGGTGTATCGTCTGACTGAGGGAAACCTGCAGCCGGGATATGACCTGATCATGTTTGCCCGGCTAAAACCGGAGGAAACCTCTTATCAGGAGATTTTAAAGGCCTGGACCAGGCTCATTAAAAAGGCAAAGATAGACCTGAGTCAGGTTGATGGGAACCTGGTCCAAGACAGCGGAGCATAGTGGTTTTATAAGAGTTTGCGGTGTTATGCTTGGCAAATGGGCAATTAAAGTAATCAGATATTATCAAAAGAGCATTTCCCCCTTGACTCCGCCTAGTTGTAAATATTACCCGACTTGCTCACAGTATGCTATTGAAGCGATTGAAAGCTGGGGCTTTGTCAGGGGAACACTTTTGGCTGGCTGGCGTCTTTTACGGTGCAATCCCCTGAGCAAAGGTGGTTATGACCCGGTGCCAGAGCGGAAAAGAAAGAAATAAAGGAGCATTTAATGCCTACACTACCGGTAATTATGGGCTTAATGGACCCGATCTATAACTTATTCGGTTGGATCCTCACCAACATGTATGCCTGGCTGGAGAATTATGGCCTAGTCGTTATCCTGTTTACGGTCCTAATTAATGTCCTACTCTTGCCTTTCGGAATTAAATCACAAAAGAGCATGTTAAAGCAGCAAGGACTGCAAGATGAAATCAATGAGATCAAGAGGATGTATCCCGACGATCCTCAGACCCAGCAGGCTCTCCAGCAAGAGTTGTTTAAGAAAAATGGTGTATCCATTACCTCGGGTTGCCTGCCTTCTTTACTTAGGCTTATCCTGATCATCCCTGTTTTTAGAATTTTCCAACAGCCTCTCCAATACATAGGGGGCGTCTCAGCGGAAAATATTGCCCACATCAGCCAGTATGTTACCGACCATAAAATTCTACCGGAAACCGCAGGTAAACTGATTGCCAGGTCAGATATCCCCTTGATTTCTGCTTTGCAAGACAATGCCTCGGCTCTGGCAGCTGTAGTTGAAAAAGGCTGGCTTAAACTCAGTCAACTCATAGATCTTGACTTCCTGGGCCTAAACCTGGGCACACACCCTTCTTGGCGCCCGGCAGATATTTTTGGAGATCGCTGGCAAACCTACCTGCCTCTCCTGATTTTACCTGCCCTGACAATTCTGGCCATGGTGGTGCAAATGCGTTTGATGACCAAGATTTCTCAAGCCCGACCGGTTGATAAGGCAGAATTAGACAGGGCTAAACGTAACCCTGCTAAAAAAGACCAGGCCAAGGCGAATGACAATGCAGGCACTATGAAGGGGATGAACTTTTTCATGGTAGCCTTGATGATCTGGACAGTATTTACCCTACCTTCGGCCATGGGAATCTACTGGGTGGTCAACTCGATTATGGGTATTGCTCAATCCCTATTTATTTATCGTTACTACACAAAACCTTTCCGCAAAGCATTAGAAGAACGTTAAACACTTGATATAAAGGAGAAGTGCGATTATGACACGAACAATCGAAGTTTCGGCACGTACCGTAGAGGATGCGATCAGTAAAGCTTTAAACGAATTAAATATTGCTAGACAAGATGCCGAAATCGAAGTATTAGATGAGGGCGATAGTGGGGGCCTATTTGGCTTTGGTAGAAAAGACGCCATTGTCCGAGTATCAGTTGCCTCAGACGAAGTTGAAGATGTAGCCGAGCCGACGACTATCCAAGAAGAAGAGACCCTGACAACTGTCACTGAGGTTGAAGAAACAGGTTCAACGGCAAGCAAAGCTATTATCCGTGAAGAAGGGGACCAGGAAGAAATCGAGCAGGCTGCTGTTCAATTTGTTGCCAAGATCATGCAAAGCTTAGATATTCATGGCAAAATGTCCTCCTATTTTGATGAAGAAGGCTGTCTCCACCTCAATATAGTGGGGGACAATGTCGGTGCTGCTATCGGTCGCCGTGGCGAAACTCTTGATGCCCTTGAATATTTGACTATTTTGGCTGTTAACAAAGGACGGGAAGACTATACCAGGATCATAGTCGATGTGGGTGGTTACAAAGAACGTCGGATTAAAAATGTAGCTCAGATTGCCCTCAGATCAGCTGACCGGGTTTTAAGGTCAGGACGTAAATATACCCTCAAAGCAATGTCATCAGCAGAGCGCAGGCAAGTCCACCTGGCCTTGCAAGACTATGCCGGGGTTAAAACCTTTTCAGAAGGTAAGGATCCTGACAGGAGGGTTGTCATCTATCCCGATAATGAGGACTAGAATGGGTCGGACTCAAGAAAACATAGAAATTAAGGAGACAGCGGCCACAATAGCCGCTGTTTCTACACCTGCGGGTATCAGTGGCCTGGCTGTGATCAGGATTTCCGGGCCTGATGCAGGCCTCATCTGTGACCAACTGTTTCATCCTGTAAGTTCGAGATTCAAAAAGGCTAGTCAGATGGAAGCCTATAGCTTGGGAGTGGGCTATTGGCATGACCTAAAATCCGGCCAGTTGGTGGACCAAGTTGTCCTTAGCTGCTTTCGCGGACCAAATTCCTATACAGGTGAGGATGTCTATGAGGTATCCTGCCATGGAAGTCCCTATGTGAGGGAGGCAATCTTGGCTTCCCTGTTGGCTGCCGGTGCCCAAGCTGCAGGTCCGGGTGAGTTTTCTCGCAGGGCTTTTATCAATGGCAAACTTGATCTAGCTGAAGCGGAAGCCGTTATGGACATGATTGCGTCCGAATCTAGCCGGCAGAACCAGGTGGCCTTAAGGCAGCTCAGAGGCCAACTATCTGATTCTGTGACTCAACTTCGAGAAGATTTTTATCAAGTTCTGGGACAGATTGAGATGATTATAGAGTTTCCGGAGCATGAAGATAGCCCACAAAACAGAGACGATATTTTTGAGCACCTCAGCAGTCTAGCCCACGTTCTGGAAGATGCCGTAGCTAGCTTTAGACAGGGGCGTGTGGTCCGAGAAGGTTTCCAAGTTGTGATTGCCGGTCGACCCAATGTGGGCAAGTCATCCTTGCTCAACGCCTTGGTTGGCGCAGATAAGGCTATCGTAACAGACCAGGCCGGAACAACCAGGGATATCATCGAGGCACAAATTATCATTGATGGTTTAGCAGTTAATCTGACAGATACAGCAGGCCTGAGGACGACAAGTGACTTGGTTGAGCGTGAGGGAATCAGCCGGGCAAAAGATGCTGTTGATAAAGCTGACCTCATTTTTTATCTCTTTAGTCCGGAAGATCCCACAAGCTGGGCCGATGATTTGACCCAAGTTGAGACCTGGTTAGGTGAAGGTAAAGAACTCGTCCTGCTAGCTGCCAAAGAAGACTTAGCTGGACACGCTGATCTGGTTAACTACCTCCAAACAGCCCTAGCCGGTCGAGAGCTTGAACTTTTGACCTTTTCCCGATACCAAAAAGACCGGCTGCAAGAGGTCAAAGACCAGATCATCAAGTCATTTAACAAACTAGGCCAGACGGAGTCAGATGCTATATTGATTACCCACTTCCGCCACAAGCAGGTTCTCAGCCAGAGCCTAGCCCATGTGCAAGAAGCCATTTCAGCCCTCCGATCCAATATCCCCCTAGACCTTGTTTCAGGTCTCCTCAGGGCCGGAGCAGAAGACTTGGCAGAGATAACCGGTGATGAGGTCTCTGAAGAATTAATTGAGAGAATTTTCTCAGAATTTTGTGTAGGTAAATAAAAGATGGAATTATCAGCTGTCCAAGAATCTAAACAACTTATGGGCCAATATGATGTTATCGTGGTTGGGGGTGGTCACGCCGGGGCTGAAGCGGGGCTGGCGGCGGCCCGTCTTGGTCAAAAAACAGGCTTGTTCGTCATGACCTTAGAGAGCATAGCCAATTTGCCCTGTAACCCCTCCATAGGGGGGACAGCCAAGGGACAGCTTGTTAGAGAAATCGATGCTCTGGGTGGTGAGATGGCTAAGGCAGCTGATTGCCAATCTATCCAATTTCGTATGCTCAATTCATCTAAGGGGCCAGCCGTCATTTCTCCCCGGGTCCAGATTGACCGCAAGGCTTACCAGGAGGAGATGAAAGAGAGGCTGGAGAGGCAAGATAGTCTGTTTTTGGTCCAGGCAGAAATAGTAGATTTGGTGACAGAAAGACCAGCCGGGGGCAAAACAAGAGTCGTGGGTGTGGTCAGCCGGGCCGGCATGTACTATTTAGCTGAAAAAGTTATCTTGGCTACCGGCACTTATCTGGAAAGTCAGGTCATCATCGGCGATGCTGTTATGGATAGTGGACCGGATGGTTATGCTCCGGCTAAGGGCCTGTCATCAGCTTTAGCAGAGCTTGAAATTCCTTTGAAGCGCTTTAAAACCGGTACCCCGGTTAGGGTAAATGTGCGTTCCCTTGACCTTAGCCAGTGTGAAGTCCAAGGGTCGGACCCGGTAGCCCTTCCTTTTAGCTATGAGAATGATGAAAATCCTGATTGGAGGCCCAAGGGGAACTTGCCTTGCTATATGACCTGGACCAGTCCGGCAACCAAGAAGCTCTTTTTGAATAACATTGACAGGTCCCCACTTTATTCAGGTGTTATCAAGGGACCGGGACCCCGTTACTGTCCCAGCCTAGAAGATAAGTATGTCAAATTCCCCCAGCATGAAAATCACCACGTCTTTTTGGAGCCTACCGGAAGCCATAGTTTGGAATATTATGCAGCAGGCCTATCTTCCTCCATGCCCCAAGATGTTCAATACGATATGCTTAAGACGATCAAAGGAATGGAAAAAGCCGAAATTATGCGGGTGGGCTATGCGATTGAGTATGACCTCATCGACCCAACCAGCCTTAAGCTTAGTTTGGAGTCCCGCCTGGTCGATAACCTCTATTTTGCCGGCCAAATCAATGGGTCCTCAGGCTATGAAGAAGCGGCTGGCCAAGGCTTGGTTGCAGGGGTCAATGCTGCTCGGGCCATCCAAGGACTTGAGCCGTTGGTTCTCTCGCGCTCAGATTCTTATATTGGGGTTTTGATAGATGATTTAGTAACCAAAGGAACCAATGAACCCTATCGGATGATGACCAGCCGAGCTGAATACAGGCTCATCCTTCGCCAGGACAATGCTGACCGTCGTTTAACCCCAATCGGCTATAAGCTTGGCTTGATTTCTGAAGCCCGCTATCAAAAAT
>CAMYEY010000009.1 GCA_947254895.1 uncultured Clostridia bacterium | reverse complement strand
TATCCAGGACGTCTCGTGGGCTCGGAGATGTGTATAAGAGACAGAAATAGAGGTCTGCCCCGGCCGGATCAATTTGAGCTAGATACTGCCAGATATTTTCGGTCATTTCAAAATGATCCAAGCCTTCCAGGTCGAGACCTACCGGAAGTACAAACCAGGTCAACTTATCTAAAATCTCCTCGTCTTTGAGAGGTTGTGGCCTGTTTCTAACAGATAAAATCCAGTTAAAGATATCTGGTTGACAGTAGATTAATCCAGTCTTGAGCCAAAAATCACTCGGTTCTATCAGGGCTTCCCGGGCATAAAGGATCTGGCGATTCAGGATATAAAGGAGGTAGGCTAAGTTTGGGTCGGCTCTTGAGTTTCCTTTCAAAGGAAGATTACTAGAAATAACAACTCCCTCTTTTCTTATATAATCGTTCAAAACCTCCTCCAGACTTGTTAAGAGACTATTTTTCTCCAAAAGCAAGAGGTCTTTATCGGAGGTCGGTAAACTTTGTTTGACCAGGTCTCGACTAAAGGGTAAGGGATGGTGGATGAGCTGTAAAAGTCCTAGCTCCCTTTCCCGGTCCAGCTGGTTAATCGCCAATCTTATATAAGGCATCTTTATTCCTCCCCAAGTGTAGATAGGCCATTCTGGCCTATCTATCTGTTCACTCTGATAAAATTCTAGTATTGAATACTGTTGATGACAGAATCATCGAAAACTTTTTTAATTAAATTGTTGGCAAACTGCTCGATTTCTCTTCTAAATAGGAGGGCAACCCCCACCAAGACTGCTATAATCAGGACAATCTCCAGGGTTCCCAGACCACTTTCTTCCTTCAACTTAAAGGAAAAGTTTCTTTTTTGAAAATTCTGCTGTAAATTTCTAGTCATCATAATGAGCCTTCTTTCTATAAATTTATATTGCCTAAACTAGCGACAGCCGGTAGCATCGCCATGACTATAACAAGGAACAAGTCAATTCCCATGGGACAGAGTAGGACCATGTTTTTTGACTGAAGCCGTCTTCGCATAGCATTGCGGTAGAGCTGCCAACTAGTATTTGCTTGGACATCTAAAATTTCGAGGATTTCCTTACCTCCTTCCCTGTCGTAACGGGCCATCAGTTGGAGGATCGTCGAAATTTCATTCTGTGGTAGGTTGCCTGTTATTTCTTGCAGGGCAAAGGCAGCACTGTCTCCAACACTCAGTCCATGTTTGATAGCTTGGAGGTCTTGTGTCAGTTGGGACTGACCATTAGCCTGATAAGATGAAATCATCAAGCGTAAACTTCTATCTAGGCTAAGCCCTGACCTGAGCAAGATAACCATGGAGTTTAAGAAATTGGGATATTCAATCATGACTTGCTGGCTAAGCCTATTTTTTCTCTGGATGATATCCAGATCTTGGATAAACCAAATAAAGGCAAGTAAAATAGGAACAAGGGCCGGATTGATAATCCCTGCTAGGGCAAACAAGCCGGAAGCAAGCAGGCTGAACAAACATAAGAGCAGCTTTTTCTTGTTGTAAAATTGCCAACATTCGGGCTGATTACGACTGAGTATACGGATACTTTCTGACAAGTTGTAACCCAGCTTAACCGGTAGATGAGTCAGTAAGAACTGGGAAAAGAGGGTCGCTATCCGACCAGGTTTCTTCTTCTCTGAAAACCGGATAAAGATATCCTTAGTAGAGATTTTCTGAGGGTTTTGAGCCATTATCCAAAGGGTCCAGCAAATGGCTAGGTGGGAGAGGAGAAAAATGATGGCAAAAATAAGTTTTCCCCAAAGCACCTGATTTAGGGATGCCGAATAGGATCCACTCTGTTTAATAAGGAGAAAGGAAAAAAGGAAAGGGAGGAAAATTAGAATAATAGCCTCCCCTTTTTGGGCGCTCTGTTCAGCGGCAATTTCTTTTTGCATCTGAATTTCTGCATTCAGGGTACGGTGGGTTTGTTTAACAAAGATATCCAACCTACCACCATAGTGGTTGAGATAGGGTAAGACATCAAAGAATGCGTCACTGGATTGGCAGGCAAAGTTATCTTTGAGCATCTTAAGGCAACGGTCTAGGTCGAGTTGGGCCAGCATGGATTGCTCCAACTTGCGGAGGGATTTTCCCAGAGCGCTCTTATAACCTAGCTCATTTTTCAAGCGGGAGAAGGCTTCGAGTAGGGCTTTCTCTAAGGTGTGGCCGGCGGCTAGACGGCTACTCAAATATTCCAGGAGTATCCTATATTGTTCAACCTTAGCCGAGTTTTGCTTGCCCTGCATAAAACGGGAAATAGCTAAGCAGATCAAGAGACTGGAAATCCCGATAATGGGTAGAGCCCAATCTTGGAGATCCATCCAAGTCAGGTAGCTGACGTAGACAAAGAGACTTGAGGGGACAAGGTAGATGAGAAAATTTTTCAGATAAGACATTCCAGTTCTTCTTCCTTCCTTTTGAAGATCGGCTTGAGTTGAAATTGCTGATTTTCATAACCTTGGATTTCAACAATCTCCTCAACAACCCTACGACCATTTGCCAAGCGGGTTAGGTGTATGTTGATATCGAGGGCTGACGCAACCAGACGGCGGATGGCTTCCCAGGGCAAGGCTGAACTCATCAGGATCATAAGACAGATCCGGTCCAGCATCTCAAGGCTGTTGTTACCATGGCCGGTTGACATGGATCCGGGGTGGCCGGTCGACATAGCCTGGATCATTTCAAAGGCTTCCGCTCCCCTAATTTCTCCTACCAGGATCCGGTCCGGTCGCAGTCTAAGGGAGGATTTAATTAAGTCATCCAGGCTGATCGCCCCTTGGCCATCCGGCCCGGCTTCCCGGGCTTCCAGCCTGACCAGGTTATCGATGCCCTGGAGGTCCAGCTCAAGGGCATCCTCCACCGTAATGATTCTTTCACCGGGATCAATAAAGGCTGACAAGGCATTTAAGAAGGTTGTCTTTCCCGTCCCTGTTCCGCCCGATACAAAGATATTGCGTCTCTCTTTGACCATTTCAATCAGGGCATCAGCTGCTTCTTGGCTGAGTGTATTTTGCTGGAGCAAAGAATCCATCCGAGGCCTAATTCCGGTAAAACGCCGAATACTCATGATCGGCCCTTCCGGAGCTGATGGTGGTAGGACTGCATGAACCCTGGACCCGTCATGCAATCTCATTCCATTAATCGGATTTTGCTCATTGATCAGGCGGTTAGCTTTGCCGAAAAATCTGGTAATCACATAGGTCAGGTGACCTACGTCATCAAAGCAAACTCGACTTTTTTGGATTTTCCCCTGGCGTTCGATAAAGATTTGATCATAGCCGTTAACCATGATTTCAGTAATCGAATCATCCCTGATAAGGGGCTCAAGTAGGTCCAGTCCCCGCATAGTATTAAACAACTCATTGACGAGGCGACGCCTTTCTGCCAGACCCAGCCTGGACATGTTTTTCGACTCTGCAATCAGCCTGGTTAGGAGTTGCTTAAGTTGGAGGTCTGTCAATTCATCGATATTTTGCCGCCGGGCAACCAGACCCTCTATGAATCTCTGTCTTTCCTTGTGGGTCAACATAAGATACTCTCCTCATAAACATCTAGGGGAATAAAACTCGTACTTTCCGGTTTTTCAGCTAGAAAACCGGCTATCTTTTCCTTGGCCCGGTCTGACCCGAAATCATTATTTCTCGGAATATCCATAAGAGAAATATCGGACATAAAGCTAATGTTTTTAGCTAAATTAAAAGAGATGGATTCCATATCAATAATGCCGACTGTATCCTCGCTATCTCCTTTTATAAATTCACGAAAAAGGGAGACGAGCTCTATTAGGTCACAGCTATCACAAGAATAGATATCATCTGCTGATGATCCCGGCCGGGGCAAGAAAAGGCCCGACTTTTGCCTTTCAAAAAGATGGCCCATATCATCCGCTGTCAAACTAATCCCCCCTTCTAGCTGGAGAAGGTAGTCCGATAGCGTTGGCCCATCATGAAAATCAGCATCATACTGCCAGTTGTAAGCGGGTTTAACCGGTAAGACAAAAATCTTTTTACCTTGATTGGCCTGGCGAAAAAGTAAATTGCTGAGATAGTAAAAACGGTCAGATGTAGAAAAAATAAAAACCGAATAAACTAAGTTGGCGACCTGAAAGGTCTGTTTAATTTCTAGATTATACATAATAAATGACCTCCAGTCCGAGCTTTTAGATTTTCGTGAGATAAAATCTAGGCTAAATCCATCTGTTACCCGGTCCTCCAGCAAAAAAGCTACTCGGCCACTTTGACAAATATCGGGATAAAGTTGGTGAAAACTCTCATGGAGGACGACGAAATCTACTCCTCTACCGAGGTCGCAGCTAGGTGGTCTCGCCAAGACCTCGATCTCGGCATATGGGCTCAGACTTGGATTAAGCATCTGTTGTATCTTGTGGGCAAAAGCCAGGTTAGGATCGACGATGAGAATTTTTTTCATGTTCAACCTCCTAAAAATGGTACTTCAAGCATATCCACTTGTACTCGGAGGACCGCTTCTTTTTTTGGGAATATTTGCTTTTTTCAGGCAAAATCTAAAAAAACGAACAGTCTGGGTGGGAAATCTTTTAAAGGTGTCCTTAAGTATGCTTGACCCTAGCTTATAAGCATGTTAGCTTGCCTTTAAAGCATCTAATCAACTCAATTTCAAGAAAAAAATTAAACATACTTAACTTATCCTCGGTTTTTTCAATGAGAACAAGGTTAAACGATTATCTTTTAGAAAATGAGTAGGGGTAAAAGGAGTGAGCTTGTGGAAGGTTCAGCAAAAAGACAAATGTCCGATTGGGACAGCTTTGATTGGTTTGATTTGATTGGTGGTGCCACTTGCCTAGCCTGTGGCAGGTCCTCCAGGGATAGTTTGATCCGCCAGGTCTGTCTCCTCTATCAGGGCGTAATGAACGAGGCATATTCGCCGCCCCTGGACAAGATCCAGTATTGCTTTTGCCGACTTTGTTTGACTAGTCTGCCGATTTTCTTTCCGACAAGAACCTGGACATTACCGGATAGCCGGGTTGAGGTGATAACCCCCTTCTATTACCGGCCTCCAATTAGCCTGCTCATCGTCAAGCTGAAGTTTTACCAACAAAAGTTCTTGGCACGTCCTCTCGCAAGTTTAAGCTATATTATCCTCCAGCAATTTTGGTCTGCTTTTAAGGACCACATCTTGGTACCAATCCCTCTGTCCAAGTCACGCTTTAGGGAAAGAGGTTATAACCAGGCCGGTCTGTTTGCCGGAGAACTGGCTAGGCTCACGGAACTTCCTTTTCAAAAAGACCTCTTGGTCAGGGTAAAAGAAACAAAGAGGCAGACCGAGACTGGGAGCCGCCGAGAAAGGATCAGCAACCTCAAGGCGGCCTTTGCTCTCAACCAGGGCATTTTGGAGGAAATTCAAAATAACAGAGAGGGCCTTCCTCCCATCCTCTTAATCGATGACGTTACAACGACCGGAGCTACCCTTAAAGAAGCAGCTGCTTGCCTTAGAGAAGCAGGATTTTACGTGAGCTGCCTCTGCCTGGCTTGGGACCAGGCTTAGCCCCGGATGAACCAATAATAAAAGATTAGTCCTTAGCTGGCTAGAGCATAGGACTTGGACCGGCATTGCCCCACTCAGACCGATAGAGGGCTAAAACCATGTCCAAAGAGCTTCGGCCGCATTGGCCAGGGGCTAGGGGTTGGCGGTCCTCGAGGATGCTCTCAGCTAGGTCCAGATAAATGGCTGTGTGAGGGTTGGAGACCTGTCCCAGGTAAGAGACTCCCTGCCTCCTAACCGCTTTCCTTAAATACCGCCAAAGGTAGGCGTATTTAAGTTCACGGCCGTCCTTATCCCGGATCGACAAGCTGATTTCTTTGCCTAAGAGGCGAGCCCTGATTTCTCCCCCTGTGTAGCGGATAAAAAAGCTGGCTTCATGGAGATCGGGATCGGTGTTGGTTGTACCTTCAAGGTTCAGCCAAATATTTTCGGCAAATTCAAAAATCCCAAGCCCCAAATCTTCGGCTTCTATTGTATGGCATTGCCTGGCTAAACAGCCCCGGGCTGAAAGCAAATCAGGCTCCCCTAACAGCCAATGGGCCAGGTCCAGGCCGTGGATGCTCTGATTCATCACTGCCCCACCGTCTAATTTCCAGCTCCCCCGCCAGTCTGCCTGGTCGTAATAGGCCTGGTCGTGGCCCCAGCGGACCTGGACCACTCCGTAAAGGGGCTTGCCAAAGGTAGACGAGCGGAGGTCCCTAACCAGGTCTGCCAGAATAGGAAAATAGCGGTAGATATGGCCGACGACAATTTTTTTGTCCCGATTCTCTGCCAAATTAACCAACTCATCTGCTTCAGCGAGCTTAAGGCAGATGGGTTTTTCGATAAGAACATGGCAATCCTTATCCAGGGCCAGCTTAGCTTGTTGAAAGTGCAGGCCGGAAGGGGTCGTGATCGCTACAAGGTCAGGGGCCGATCCGGAGTCTGGAGCAAAAGCAGGATCTGAACTTTCGCCAAAAACCTGGTCTAAAGACTGGCAAATCAGAGGTCTTTCACTGCCCTTATAGGCATCTGCCAAGACCTCGGCAGCCTCCCTATTAGGGTCAACCAGGTGGGATAGGCTAAGCCTAAAGTCTCTCTTGCGGCTCGAACGGTTCAGATAGTTGATGGCCTTCAAATGTTTTTTTGCCACTCGGCCACAGCCGACCAGGGCGATTTTAAAGTGGTGCATGGTCCTTCCCCTTATTCCTTGTAAAAAGTCTAATTAACCAAAAGTATATCATTTTGGCTTACATCGGCTATAATGTTAAAAAGAAAATTAGCGATAAGGGGTACATTATGCCTGTATTGAATTTACAAGAAGCCGCCGAAAACGGAAAAAGCTCACAAGGGAGTGTCCTGATTAACACTCCCCCCACTGTGCGGTCCGGCAAGAAAAATGACTATATGGTCGGCCAATTTACAACACCGACCGGCAACTTTGAATTTAAAATTTGGGAAGAGGCTATCTTTTCTACAGTTCAGGCTAACGGAACCGGCATCTATGATGTCGAACTGATTGGGGCAGAATTTAACGGCTTTTATTTTACAGTCCTAAGCATCGAGCCCAGTCGGGATCTCAGTCTATCCAAGCATGATTTTTTACCCAGAATACCTAGAGATAGGATAAATCAGCAGTGGAGGAATGTTGTTGCCCGCCTCAACCAGCGTGGGGTTTCGGACGACTGTTGGAAACTCGTTCAAACTGTTCTGGCCGATCCTGAAATAGATGGCCGTTTTACCATTGAAGGGGCTGCCATCTACTACCATGACAATAAAATCGGTGGATTGATCAACCATACCACTAAAATGCTTAATATATTAGCAAGCCTTCTGGATAACAATCCCGAACTGCAAGAGTGTGCCGACTTACTGGCATTTTCGATCGTCGTCCATGACCTCGGCAAGGTTTTTGAATATGAGGACCTAGCTCCCGCAAAGTATTGGTATGCCAACCACCGAATCCGGGGTATCGAAACCATAGCGAATTATAAAGAGGATATCATCAACCAGTATGATGAGACTTTTTACCGCCATGTCCAAAGTGTTATCGCCGGTCACCACGGTGAATATGGAGACAGGCCAACCACTATTACTGCTGCCATAGTCCATTACATAGATACCCTTGAAAGTCAGACAACCGGCCTGATCCAGTCCCAGGAGACAGCTCAAAATGACCGGATTCGCTTTAATGATTGGGGCTTTTTAGAAACCCTGCCAATCGGCCGCTTTAAGCCCCTTGATGAAGATTCTCCTGATGCCCTTGAGGCATATTTTACAGAATAGCTAGAGTAGACAGACCTTGTTAAGCCAAAACGATTGAGGATTTGATATGTCAGAGAGCAAAGATATCCCCCTGTTTCAACGGTCTTACCCCCTTTTAGGCGAGTCCGGAATCCGCTATTTACGTCAGGCCAAGGTAGCCGTTTTTGGACTAGGCGGAGTTGGTTCTTATACCGCCGAAGCCCTAGCTCGGTCCGGCCTTGGGGAACTCTACCTAATCGATAAGGATGTCGTCGAAGCTTCTAACCTTAACCGTCAACTTTGTGCCCTGCATTCGACCATCGGCCAAGCCAAGGTTAAGGTAATCCGGCAAAGGATCCAAGACATCAATCCGGCGGCCCGGGTCTTTTGTCACGAACTTTGCTACGGTCCGGAGCTTGGCCTGGATTTTCTCCCTCCCGACCTGGACTTTATTGTCGACGCCATAGATGACCTCAGGGCTAAGGTTGACCTCATCTGCCAGGCACAAAGAGGGCAGATACCTATTATTTCCGCTCTCGGTTGCGGTAACAAACTGGATCCAACCCGCTTTCAGGTCTGCGATCTTTATCAGACAGAAAATGACCCCTTGGCTAGGGCCCTCAGAGGCCGCCTCCGCAAGGCCGGTATTAAGAGTCTGGATGTCGTCTATTCTCCGGAAAAGCCGGCTTTTAAAGATCCACAAATCATCTCCTCCCTGCCCTATGTTCCTGCTATAGCAGGCCTCTACTGTGCCGCCCACGTGGTACAAGCAATTAGCCGGGTTGGGACTACAGACTCTATTCAGGAAAGACAAGTTGAGGACCGGAGTCAGCCTCAAACTACTGAAGGTCGTCAAGGCTAGCGTGCAACGATGGCTGGATCTTCCTATAAACTACAGACAGACCTCATCCCTAAAGCTGTCTGGCAAACTATAAAAGCCTTAGAGAAAGAGGGATTTGGAGCTTACTTAGTTGGAGGATCTGTCAGAGATCTTTTGCTCGGCCGCCAACCCCATGATTATGATATCGCGACCTCTGCCCGACCGGAGAATGTCCAGGAGGTCTTTCAGGCTGATAAACTTATCCCTACCGGCCTTAAATTTGGTAGCCAGAGTCTCATCTTGCCCGACCTGGTTCTCGAAATCACCAGCTACCGGACAGAGTCTTCTTATTCCGACCGACGTAGACCGGACAAGGTCACCTTTACCCATAAAATAGAAGACGACCTGGCTCGGCGAGATTTCACCATAAACGCCCTAGCCTATAACCCCAAAAAAGGCTTGGTGGACCCCTTTTCCGGTCTCAGAGACCTCAAGGCTAAAACGATCAGGACAGTGGGTCTCGCTGATCAAAGGTTTGCCGAAGACCCGCTCAG
This sequence comes from uncultured Clostridia bacterium, assembly GCA_947254895.1. Taxonomy (GTDB): domain Bacteria; phylum Bacillota; class Clostridia; order Saccharofermentanales; family DTU023; genus UBA5436. Next base: position 18,586 of record CAMYEY010000009.1, on the reverse strand, counting down.
GATCCTCAGGGGACTCCGCTTTGCCTCTGTTCTAGATTTTAAAATTGAAAGTAGGACCAGGTCTGCCATCCTCACGAACTACCACTTATTTGATACTGTTGCCGGAGAAAGGATTAACCAGGAATTGCGGAAACTCCTCCTAGGCCCCGGGGTTAAGAACATCCTCTTAGACTTTTCCCCAGTCTTTTGTCAGCTAATCCCTGAACTTGAGTCCTGCCTAAACTTTAACCAGCACTCTCCCTACCATACCTATGACGTTTACCGGCACACGGTCGAAGTCCTTACCCATACACCGGTTGAGCTCGATTTGCGGTTGGCCGCCCTCTTTCACGATATTTCTAAGCCTCTCCACTTCAACCTGGATGAGGCGGGCCAGGGGCACTTTTACGGCCATGCTAAAACATCTGCTGAAATTGCAACTAGGCGTTTAAGACAGCTGAGATTTGAAAAGGACCTCATTAAACAGGTAGCTCTCTATATCAGATACCACGACGGACCCTTACCGGAAGACCGAAGACTCTTAAAAAGACGGCTTGCAAAACTGGGGCCAGAGGTCCTCTTTAAGCTGATCGACCTGCAAAAAGCGGACTGCCTTGGCCAAGCCCAATGGCTCCAGGCTGACCGCCTAGAAAAACTGGACCGGATTCAAAATTTAGCCCGTGAGATCATGGACGAGCAACCTCCTCTTGCTGTAAAAGATCTGGCCGTAAATGGTTACGATGCCTTAGACCTGGACCTGCAAGATAGGCTGATAGGGCAAGCGCTAAGGTTTCTTTTAGAACAGGTAGTCGATGGTCAACTAAAAAATCAGCGGCCGGACCTCTTAGCCGCACTGGCCAGGTTTGCCGCTGATCATAGCTAAACATGCAAAGAAGATAAGATCAAAAAAGGGTGATTGCCTAGGAGAGAAAGCTTATGCCCCCAGGTAGGCAGCTTTAACATCCGGATCGTCCATCAGACCTTGGGCTGTCCCCTCCTTGACTATCCGACCTGTCTCTAGGACATAAGCACGGTCAGCGATCGATAAGGCAATGTTGGCGTTTTGTTCAACCAGCAAAATGGTGACCCCATCCCGGTGAAGCTGACGGATAACCTCAAAAATCTTTTCAACATAGAGGGGGGAGAGGCCCATCGACGGTTCATCCAAGAGCAAAAGTTTAGGCCTACTCATAAGCGCCCGGCCAATCGCCAGCATCTGCTGTTCTCCACCGGACAAGGTACCCGCCCTTTGGTCTGACCGCTCTTCTAAGATGGGGAAACGACGGTAAATCCTTTCAATCTCCTCTTGCTTGTTGGCCGGCGTATCTTTAATAGCATAGGATCCCAGCCGGAGGTTGTCCAGAACGGAAAGGTCAGTAAAAACACGTCGGCCTTCCGGCACTTGGGCCACACCCATTTTGGTAATCAAGTGGGGCTTGGCTTTGGCAATGGACTTACCTTCAAAGTCAACCTTACCCGACTGACCGGGAATCAAGCCAGAAATGGACTGCAAGGTCGTTGTCTTTCCAGCTCCGTTGGCCCCGATCAAACAAACCGTCTCACCCTGGTCAACTTCTATACTCAAGTCTTTTATGGCATGGATATTCCCATAAAAAACATTTAAATTACTCACTCTCAGTAGCATCTTATTCTCCTTTGCCCAAGTATGCCTCAATAACCTTAGCGTCATTGATGATGGTGTGGGGGTTACCCTCAGCCAAGATTTCGCCATAATCAAGGACGGTCAAGCGCTCACAAATACCAAGGACCAACCGCATATCGTGTTCAATCAAGAGGGTTGTAATGCCAAATTCATTTCTGATGAGCATAATCGTATCCATGAGTTCATCCGTTTCGGTCGGGTTCATACCGGCTGCAGGCTCATCCAGGAGGAGGAGCTTAGGGCTTGTGGCCATGGCCCGAGCGATTTCCAGCCTTCTTTGGGCCCCATAAGGCAGGGAGCCCGCCCTCTGGTCAGCAAATTTTTCCATGCCGAATATTTTTAAAATCTCGATTGCTTTTTCCGCTGCAGCAGCCTCTTCGCGCCAATAAGAACCAAGCCGTAGCATTCCACTCAGTATGGAGTAGTGCATATCCTTATTCTGGGCAACCACGAGGTTCTCCCGGACAGTCAGATAGTTAAACAAGCGAATGTTTTGAAAGGTTCTGGCTATACCTTGGCGGACAATCTGGTAGGGTTTTTGTCCATGAATAGCTTGGCCTGCCAGTTTAATAGATCCTTCTGTCGGTGCATAGACACCTGTAATGAGGTTAAAGACCGTTGTTTTTCCGGCTCCGTTTGGACCAATCAGGCCGATCAGTTCCCCTTCGTCAATAGTCAGGTTAAAGTCATGGACAGCCTGGAGGCCTCCAAATTTTATGCCCACATGTTCACATGCTAAAACGTGCTCAGCCATTATTTACCTCCTTTAGCCTGATTTTTACCTAACTTACCCTTAAGCCAGGCCATAATCTTTGTGATCTGAAATTCTTCCCGCCCCAGCAAGCCTTCCGGCCTGAAGATCATGATAACAATCAAGAGCAAGGAATAAACTATCATCCGATATTCCGAAAAACTCCGGAGCAATTCCGGCAGAATAGTCAAAACGGTCGCTGCTAAGATGGCTCCGGTAAAAGATCCCATACCACCTAAAACAACCATAACCAAGATGTCGAATGACTTATTATAGCCAAAATCACTAGCCCCGATAGTTCCAATGTTATGGGCATGCATGGCACCGGCTATACCGGCAAAAAATGAGGAGACAGTAAAGGCAAAGGTCTTATAATAAGTGACATTAATGCCGGAGCTTTGGGCTGCAATTTCATCCTCCCGAATAGCCAGGACGGCCCTGCCGTGGCGGGAGGTCATGACCGAGTACATGAGGATAACACAGACTACGGTAACTAAAAACATCAGAGAGAAATTCTGCATACGGGGTATCCCATTGAGCCCTTGGGCGCCTCCGGTAAAATCAAAATATTCGATAAGAACCCGGATAATTTCTCCAAATGCCAGGGTAACAATTGCCAGGTAGTCTCCTCTAAGGCGGAGAACAGGTATACCAATGGCGATTCCGAAAAGGCCAGCACAAGCACCAGCTAAAAGGAGGCCTAAGAGGTAACCTGATGGCCCGGTTAGCCCAACGTTTTTGGCAAAGAGGGCCGCCGTATAAGCCCCTATAGACATGAAGCCGGCATGCCCCAAAGTGATCTGGCCAAGGTTACCCACAGTAACATTCAGGCTGGTAGCCAAAATTATATTTATACAAACGAGGCGCAAGATTGACATGGTGTAGCCGGTAAATATCCCGGCTGCTTCCAAGATAGTCAAGATGGCAAACAGGCCTATTAAGAGGACGATATTCACTAAATAAATTAATCTTTTTTGACGTGGCATAAAATCACCTAAACCTTCTCTTGTCGGTCTTCTCCTAAAAGTCCCCCCGGTTTAATGAGTAGGACCAGGATCAGCAAACCGAAGACGATAGCATCAGACAGGCGGCTGGAGATGAAAGCTTTGGTTAAGGCTTCGACAATACCTAAGATCAGGCCACCTAAAACTGCCCCAGGGATCAAGCCGATACCACCAACAACTGCTGCCGTAAAAGCTTTGATACCAAGCATAGACCCCATCAGGGGTTGGGCTTGGGGATAAGATGAAACATAGAGCAAGGAAGCCACTCCTGCCAGGGCAGAGCCGATGGCAAAGGTCATGGTCAAAGTGCTATCGACATTGATGCCGACCAAGGCAGCTGCCCCATAGTCTTGGCTGGTCGCCACCATGGCCTTACCATACTTGGTCCGTTTCATAAAAAGTTGCAACAAGATGGTCAAGACCGTTGTCGTAATGATGGTTACCAGTGTAGATACTGAGATGTAAGCTCCAAAAAAGTCGACAGCCGGAAAATCAAAAATCTTAGGTACAGCCTGGGGTTGAGCCCCAAAAACTCGCATCATAATGTTTTGCAAGAGCAAAGAAACACCTATAGCTGTAATCAGATTAGAAATTCTGGGACTATTTCTGAGGGGTTTATAGGCAAAGCGTTCTATCAGGATACCTACCAGAGTACAGACTATAATCGTTGGAATAATCGCAAGAAAATAGGGTAAATTTGCCTGAGCTAATAATAGTTGGATGGTAAAAACTGTTGTATATGCCCCAATCATGATGATTTCGCCATGAGCAAAGTTAATCAGGAGGGCAATACCGTAAACCATGGTATAGCCCAAGGCAACAAGGGCATAGATAGAGCCTATCTGGAGGCCATTTAAAAGTTGTAGTAAAAAGTTCAAGTTATGCTCCTCTAAAAAAAATTTTAGTAGCAGGCATAGAACCTGCTACTAAACGGCTAAAATCATGGGTTTATTGTATCATTTGCTGTCCTTGTATGGTCAGGCAAACGAAAATTTAAAGTCAAATAATTGATTACTTAATCCGCCATGACGCTGCCGTAGTACTTATATTTTCCATCTTTTATGACAATAATAGATGAAGCCTTAATTGGATTGTTGTTTTCACCAAAGACCAGGTGACCAGTTACCCCATCTCTTTCAACAGACTTGAGGGCATCAACTGTGGCCTTAAAGTCGACCGAACCCGCTTTTTCCCAGGCTTCTTTGAGCAGGTAAACCGCATCATAGCCTAGGGCAGAAAAGGCTGAAGGATCGTCATTGTACTTTTCACGGTACTTACCGATAAAGGACTGAACAGTCTCCGACTCGTCATCAATGGAATAGTGGTTGGCAAAATAGATACCTTCGATACTGTCGAGTGAATCCTGGTCAACCACATCGAGTACCCCATCCCAACCGTCAGGCCCAATGATCTGGGCTTTGATACCAAGCTCTTTAGCCTGTTTTGCAATCAGGACATCTTTTTCATAATATTCAGGAACCAAAAGGAGTTCAGGATTGTTTTTAGCGATGTTGGTCAGCTGGACCGCAAAGTCAACATCCGTCTTGCCATAACCCTCATCACCTACTATCTCAATGCCAAGCTCTTTGGCTTTGGCAATAAAGGCATCGGCCACTCCATTAGAATAATCATCTGATGTATTTCTCAGAACGGCTGCTGTTTTTACCTTAAGATTTTCAGCAGCAAAGGCAGCTAAAATCTCGCCCTGGTAAGGATCGATATAGCAAGCCCGAAAAACGTTGTCACGACCTTCGGTAATGGATGACATGGTACCTGTTGGAGTAATAACAGGGATACCGTCCTCAACAGAATTAGCTGCTACTGCATCAGATGGTTTAGAAGTAACTGCACCGATAATAGCAGAGACACCCTGACTCATCAGTTTATTGTAAATAGTTACAGACTCTGTCGGGTCACCCTTATCATCTTCACCAATCAGTTCTAACTGTTTACCTAAAACACCACCCGCAGCATTAACTTCTGCGATAGCTAAATCGACACCTTGTTTAGTTGAAAGACCGTAGACGGCAACATCGCCTGTCTGTGGCCCGATAAAGCCTACTTTAATGGTGTCCCCTGTTGCCAGTCCTGTACTGGTCTGGTCATTTGAACCATCTTTTCCGCCACAAGCAGCCAAGGAAAAGACTAGGAAACATGCTAGTAAGAAACTCATTATTTTCTTTGTCATTTCTTCTACCTCCACCTCATACAAATAAAAAAATCTCTTAATCTGATAAATTATTAAGAGATTTTCATAATTATACCATCACTACAAGCTTTTTTAACTGTTTAAATATAACAAGATTAAACCTTCATTTGACTGTTCCTCCGTCAAATGGCACGAAGGGCCTCTCCCTCTAGAGTCTCAAGCGTTTCTTAAGTTCAAAGATCAGCAGAGACCAGCGGAAGGCCAAGAGGAAGATAGCTGTTAGAGAGGCCAGGATGAGAACTAGAATGGAGGGCCATAGGACTGTCAAAAGTCTTAGACCTATCAAAAGCAAGGGTATAAAGGCAATTGCCAATACAGCTGCCAAAGATAAAATATAGTCATTCAAGTTTTGCTGGATATAACCTAGCGCTATCAAAATAGCGATGATGGCTGTAAAGATCAGAGCCGGTATCGCATAAGATATGGACCAGGCCCGCCAACCTGTGAGATAGTCCCAGGCCAGGGTCAAGCCCGAGAGGTTGGCCAAAAGGTAGAGAAGGCTTTTAGCAACATTACGGCGGCGCCGAACTATTACAGAAACGATAAGCCAAAGACTGCCTATCAAGGCCAGGAGATGGACCAAACGGACTGGGAGCTGTGGCCAAAAATAAACCAATCCCAGGTAGAGGATAGCAAATCCTAAAGAAATCAGGCTGAGGACCTTATAGAGGATTTTTTTACGGTAAACCAGCCCCACCACAGGAAAGGGAGCAGCGGCTAACTCCTCCTTGTCGGAAACCTCCGGATCTGACTGCAGACACGGACTGCCACAAAGTGGACACTTCTTGTAACTTCCTCGGATTTTCAGCCGGCATTCAGGACAATACAACATCAGTCCTCCTCCTGGTCCGGATTAACCTCATTAAGGCCGATGGTTACCGGAATCTGGCGGTCGGTAATCCGCCTCAAAAAATTTCTCTGGATGGCCTTACCCATAAAAGGTGAAGAAAAAGTTATCGTCAATTCACCCTTGTGGGTTATACAGGTAAATTGCGGACGGGCGGCCGCAGGGTAGATATAGAGGTGGTCAATACGTTCAGAGACAGGGGCCGGAAAATGTACCACCCCCATATTAGAAATAGCAGAGGAGATTTTCCGGCTCAAACGATAATTAAAAAATTTGAGAATCAGGTCTTTTAGAGGTCTAGGTATGGGACGGATCGCTACATTTTGTTCGATCTTCACCAGGGTTCTCAGTTTAATTTCTATGCTGTCTTTATTGATAGCTTCCTTATACTGACGGGCAACATCCTGACAAATTTCATCAAAGCTATCTCGACCCTGACCAAATTGATGTCCGATATGGCTGGTCGCAAAAAAATTACGGGCTGTACTGGAAGGATAGTGTTGTCTCAAATTCATTGGAACAGAGATCACCACAGCAAAATCCGACTTTTGAGAACTTTTACTAATCGCTTCGATCCAGAGGCTTGTCAGGAGGACCGAGAGAGTGACACCAAGTGACTTAGCCCAATCAAGCAGAGGCCGGACAGGCATTTCAGCCTGGATTATTTGCATGCGAAGGTCTTCTGCTCGTTGTCCTTTGATCTTGAGGACTCTTTTAAAATCGGCCGAAGCATTGGTCAGACGGCCGGGGGACTTTTGTTTATCCCTTTTTTTCTTAAAGTAATCTGCAAAGCTATCCGCTAATTGTTCCTTGGGGTCGTGTTGCGGGAGGCGGTCAGCATCTTTCAGGCTGATATGCTTTGCAGCCTCAGGATAGGCCAAAAACACATAGTTACTAACCAGGAGCTGGAAAAACCAAAATGCCCCTGTCCCATCTGAAAGAGCGTGAAAAACTTCCAGGTGGATGTTTTTTTCATAATAGAGGACCTTAAACAAGAGGTGCTTGTGGTCATAGTGGTAAATCGGTAAACAAGGTGATTCTTGCTCTTTTTGAACCCTGGGCTGTAGCTTGCTTTCTTCAAAAAAATACCAAAAGAAGCCTCGGCGAATAACAGTTTGGTAGAGCGGAAAATGGCGATAGGTTTGGTCAAGGGCTTGCTGAAGCAGGTCCGGTTTAATCTTGTCCGTCAATACAGCTGTCAAGCGAAAAACCTTACTATCCCGGCTGGTCACCAGACTTGGAAAGGCAATTGACGCGTTTTCTAAGTTGAGCGAGGCCTTATAATCTTCCGGCTTAGGTTGAAACCAATAGGCCAAAAGGCTGTGAAGGTTCTTCTTGCTTCTTGTCTTGCCCCTGTCCTGAGCCTCACTTTTGCCCTTACCTCTGCCGGACTTCAAAAAATCTGTAAAAGGCCCTTTACGCTTTTTCCTTTGCTTAGCCATATCCTTTAAGCCTGACCGTCTGGTTTCTGAATTTTAGCTAAGGTGGTTTCCAAATAGTCAACCTCTGCCCTACTTAAGGGACGGCTGGCCTCCGGGTTAGACCGGAGTTCATTTTCATCTGTAGCAAATAAAAATTGCCTAAGCAAATGGTAGGTCTCAGCCACCCCTCCAGTCAGGTCTGGGTAAGAGAGAAAGCCATGGGGTGCCTTGAGAATACGCCTGATCTGAGTTTTAACACCGGCTTTCTTAAGCCGTAGGCCGAAGGCTTCACCTTCATCGCGTAAGGGATCAAATTCGGCTGAAAGAACCAGGCTCTCAGGCTGTCCCGTCAGGTCTTCGGCCACCAAGGGTGCCGCTTCTTCTGTCCTAGATAAAATTTTATCCGGAACATACATTGAAAAGTAATCCTGGACTTTTTTAGCCGTCAAACCATATTGCTCACCATTGCTTCGAACCGAGTCAAAGGGTGAACTATCTGGACGGTGGTCCCAGTAGGTCGCCGGATAAATCAAAACCTGCTTATCGACAGAAATCCCGTCCCGCTTATCCAGGAGGAGGGAAACAGCTGCGGCCAGGTTGGCGCCGGCTGAATCTCCAAGTAAAACCAAGTCGCCCTGTAGGTTCGTCTCTTCAATTAAATCGGCATAATCCAGTAAAAACTTAGTCGCAGTATAGCAATCTTCCAAACCTCTAGGGAAGGGGTGCTCCGGTGCCAAACGATAGTCTACAGAATAGACAGCCATTCCTGTTTCATCCGCCATCTGACCGCAGACCGGTGTGTAGGTTTCGATATCTCCAATGACCCAACCACCACCATGAAAAAAGAGAATAATTCCAGGTTTACGTTCCGTGTTGGGCAAAAAGGTCCTTACGGCAATGAGGTGGCCGTCATCAGCCTTAATCTCATGGTCAAAGATCTGGTAACGGTCTTTAACATCGGGTGTTATGACCTTTTGCAATTCCCTCACCTTCGCATAATCTTTTTTCATATCGACCTGAAAAACGGATACTAGTTTAAGAAACAATTTCACTAATAAATTCATCTTTACCCCATCTCGGCATGCTGGCACGTTATGAGTTATAATAGCACAATACAATCAAGGTCTGGTAAGGGGGCATTAGTTTATGAAAAAAGTTTTACTCGGTATGAGCGGCGGGGTCGATTCAACCGTTGCCGCCCACCTGCTTAAGACCCAGGGCTACTCCGTAACCGGTGCCTATATGCAACTGTGGAAAGATACAGAAGATCCCGCCAGGGACCAGGCTGAGTTGGACAAGGTCCGCTTTGCTGCAGACTTTCTCCAGGTTCCCCTGCAGATTTTAGATTTAAGACAGGTCTTTTTCGACCAAATTGTCAGTGAATTTATCCGCCAATATCAAGCCGGCCTAACCCCTAACCCCTGCGTCCTCTGCAATCAAAAATTTAAGTTTAAACTGATGGAGGCGGCAGCCCAGGGATCATTTGACTACTTGGCCACCGGCCACTATGCTCGAATAATTCAAAAAGATGGCGAATACCAACTTTGGCAAGCCAGCCACCTCCACAAAGACCAAAGTTATGTCCTTTACCACCTATCCCAAGCCCAGCTGGCCAGAACCCTCTTTCCCCTGGGCCAGCTTGATAAAGCAGAAGTACGACAGATAGCGGCTGAGATGGGCTTTGACAACAAATCCCTCAGTGACAGCCAAGACATCTGTTTTATTTCTCAAGATAAGTCCTATCGTGACCTCCTCGAACGTTTTTCCGGTCTCGGTCAACCGGGTGACTTTGTTGATCCCCAAGGGCATACCTTGGGCCGCCACAAGGGCATTGCCAACTACACCATAGGTCAAAGGAAAGGCCTGGGCATTGCTTTAGGTAAACGGGTCTTTGTTTCTAAGATCGACCCTGCAAAAAATCAGATCACCTTGGCCGAAGGAGACCAGGTCAACCGGTCAGAATTTTACCTGGATGACTTTCGTTGGAACGGCTGCTCCAAACCCATCTTCCCCCTCGAAGTTGAGGTCGCCTGTCGCTACCAGGCTAAGCCGGTTAAGGCCAGGGCCATAGTTGAACCGGGTCAAGATAGGTCTCAGGACAAATCCCTGGTACCACTACCGAACCGGCTCAAGGTTCTCTGCTTGGAGAAACAAAGAGCAGTAACCCCGGGTCAGGCCGCCGTCTTTTATCAGAATGGTCGCTGCTTGGGTGGAGGCATTATCAGCCCTAACTTTTAAGTTTTTATGGTTTCGGGGTTTACAACAAGACGTTAACTTTCAAAAAGAATGTTACTGAACATTCTGGATTCATAGTCATCTATCTACGCCATATGTTATTATGTGGGCTGGTTATACACACATGTATATTTCAGCTAAGGAGGACTTATGACCCAGACAAAAGTAAAATTTAAATGCAGTGAAAAACATAAAAAAACTCTCCGGTCCATCTTTTACCTGCTGGCCGGATCTCTCCTCTCTGCCTTTGCCATTAATGTTTTTTTCACCCCCATCATGCTTACTATGGGTGGTGTATCAGGTGTGGCCTCCATCATTTACCAATTGACCGGCAAAGGAGATTTCCTTCCCCTGGGTGTCATCGTTACCCTGCTCAATATTCCTCTCCTGATTCTAGGTTGGCGGATGGTTAGCTGGCGTTTTGTTTACAAAAGTGTCATCGGCTCAACTGTCTACTCACTTTGCCTCTTGGTAACTGAAAAGCCCATGCAGCATTGGTTTAGTCTTTACTTCAACAAGCCTACAGTCAACGGCAATCCCGACCTGTTGATCTTCTGCCTCTTTGGAGGAATCCTCTTTGGTGCATCCATGGGCTTGATTCTCAGAGGCGGATATACCACAGGCGGTACAGATATTGTAGCTGTTATTATCCACCGCCGCTTTCCCGGTTTTACAATCGGCAAAATAATTTTATTAGCGGACGTCTTGGTTATCCTGTCCTCCCTCTTTTTCTACATTGGAATCCAGCCTAACGTTCTTTTGATTACCATGTACTCTTTCATCGCCCTCTATCTGGCAGCGGAATTTACCGATATCGCTCTCGAAGGTTTGGAGGTTTCCAAGGTCGCCTATATCATCTCAGACAAACAGGAAGAGATTGCCCAGAATATCTTTGATCAGCTGGACAGGGGAGCCACCTCACTTAAAGCCAAGGGTATGTATAGCGACCAGGAGCGGGGCATGCTCTTTTGCGTCCTTTCCAACCGCCAGGTCCCAAGGCTCAAAGAATTTGTCAAAAGCATAGACCCACGTGCCTTTGTTATTGTAACGGAAGCCCGGGAAGTTCTAGGAGAAGGTTTTGAAAAGGACACTGCAGATTTTATCTAGGTCAGGCCAAGGCCCAATCATCTGGCTTATCAGGGGGCAGTGCCGGGGACAAGCAGGGCAAGTTACCAAAGCCTCTATCCGGGTCAAAGCCCCGGCCAAGATCAATCTCAACCTCAGCATCCTCGGTAAGAGGGCTGATTCTTACCACCAGTTGGAAACAGTCATGCAGTCTTTGGCCTTGTGCGACCTTATAGACCTAGAACTCCGTGCGTCCGAAGATAAGTCGCTTAAGGACAGTCAGATCAAGTTAATCAGCAACTACCAAATCCCCCAGGGGCCAGAAGCTGACCTGGCCTTCAAGGCAGCCAATCTTTTCTTAGAGTCCTTAGGGGTCAAGGCCAACTTAACCATAGGTGTCAAAAAAGAGATCCCCATGGCTGCCGGTCTAGCCGGTGGTAGCTCTGATGCAGCGGCCGTCCTCAGAGGGCTGAGCCTGCTCTTTAACAATCCTCTCAGCAGGTCTTGTTTTACCCCTACCAAGTCTAGCCCAGAGAAAGGCAAGGTAGACTTGAGCTTTCTCCATAACCTGGCTGAACAATTAGGTGCTGATGTCCCCTTTTGCCTCAAACAGGGTACTGCTCTTTGCCAAGGCAAGGGAGAGATTATCCATGAGCTGGGTGACTTTTCCGGTCACCCCCTCTTGGTTTACAAACCACCCCAGTCTGTCTCCACAGCCGACCTCTTTCAGCAGCTTGGAGCAGGCCCTTATAGGCCGGATGAATCCCCGGCCAACCATAAGAAAGACCAATACCAGCGACTGTTAACTCGGGGGCTCACCGCCATGGACAGGGAAATGGTTAACGATTTTGCTCCTTTTCTACTGAAAATCCACCCTGATTTAAAAGAAGCTCTGAAAAAACTTAGCCTTAGTGGAGCCGGCTTTGTCCGCTTTACCGGTTCAGGTCCATCTATTTTTGCAATTTACGAAAGTTTTGTTAAAAGAGACCAGGCCTTAAAAGAGCTTAAAAACAGCCTGAGCGGCCAACTCTACCCTACTTACACGTCCAACCCCACGACCTATGACCTGGATGAGTAGGTCGAGGGTGACAATAAGATTAAAATCGGATAAATCTCTAACCTGCCGGCGATCATTGAGAAGGTCAAAACCAGCTTAGAAAACCAGCTATAATCCGCAAAGGAAGCCGAGGCACTCTTAGTTGCAAAGCCTGCTCCTATATTATTAAAAGTATTCATGGCAGCGGAAAAGGCAGTCCGATAGTCTATTCCATCTTCAAAACTAATCAGGAAAAAGACCGTAGAAAGGCAGATCATATAAATAATAAAATAGGCCTTAACGTGGTCCACTTGGTCCTTAGACATGGCCTTTCCGTTAAAATTTATAACAGCCACCCGGCGAGGATTTTTCATCAACTTAAGCTCTGCATCGGCAGACTTGAGAAAAATACCGAAGCGGGCAACTTTAAAACCCCCTCCCGTTGATCCTGCCATACCACCAATAAACATGATAGAAGCAAAGACAATAATGGCAGTCAGAGACCACTGGGCGAAGTTTACCGTAACAAAACCGGAAGTTGTAATAATCGAACTCACCGCAAAAAAGCTATGACGGAGATTATCCGAAAAGCTATAGTTTTGGTGGATCGCATTGGTTGTTACCAAGATAGCTGTAGCGATTCCAACCACTGACCAGTATAACCTTAGCTCCTCATTTTTATAAACCTCAGCAGCCTGGCCGATCAGAATCATATAGTAGAGGTTAAAGTTGATCCCAAAAAGGAGCATCATAAAGGCAGAAACCCACTCAATATAAGCACTGTTAAAGTGACCCATACTATCGTTATAGGTGGAAAAGCCCCCGGTACCTGCTATACCAAAAGAATAACAGGAGGCATCAAAGAGGCCCATCCCTCCCAGCACGAGGAGGATTATAGTGATGACGGTCATGACCAGATAAATCATGTAGAGAATAATAGCAGTATCCCTAATTCTAGAGACCAGCTTACCAAAGCTAGGGCCGGGAACCTCTGCTCGCATCAGGTGGACGGTCTCTGAGGACCCCCTCGGGAAGATAGCTAAAGCAAAAACCAAAACACCCATACCCCCTATAAAGTGGGAGAAGGACCGCCAAAAAAGATGGGCATGACTCAAAACCTCAACATCTTTGATAACAGAAGCTCCGGTAGTAGTAAATCCACTGGTCATTTCAAAAAAAGCATCGATAAAATGCGGGATCTGTCCGGCTATAACGTGAGGCAGGCCACCCAGGGCTGCCCACATAATCCAAGTCAAAGCTACTATGACCATCCCCTCTTTAGTATGGAGCTTTTTGTTGGATGGTTTTTTCCAACCAATCAAATAACTGATAGCAAAAATAATCAGCATACTAATGAAGAAAGAAGAAACAATTTTAAAGCTCTCGCCATAAGCCAGACCAACCAGCAAGGGTAGACCCATGAGAGCCGCCTCAAGCAGCAACATCCTAGCCAGCGAGTAGCGGATCACCTTGCTATTCATTGCACACCTTCCTGCTCATTCATCTTTTCACCGCTTTTCAGGCTGTCCCGGCCAGGATTTTCCAGAATATCATCAACATCATCAAATTGCTTTTCTTTAGAAACAACAACGATATGGTCATCTGCCTGGATGGTATCATTGCCGCTTGGGAAGATAACCTTATTGTGTCTGAGGATAAAGACGATTAAGGTATCTCGTTTAAGCCTTAAGGTTTTGAGGGGAATATCAATAACCCGGCTATCAGGCCTAATGGTAAACTCCAAGATTTCTACCTTTTTATCAAAAATCCTATAAAGGGCCTCCACCTTAGAGCCGACCGCATTATTCAAGGCTCGAACGAAGCGGATGAGGTGGTCTGCCACAATCAACTTGGGCGTAACAATAGTTTGGAAACGGTTTTCTTTAATGATAGGCAAAATTTCTGTCCGGTTGACCTTAGAAACAATCTTGGGGACCTTGTGCTGGGCTGCCCAAAGACCAACCATGATATTTTCTTCATCAACCCCGGTCAGGGAGATAATGGCCTCATAGGAACTAAAGTTAATCTCTTCAAGAACACTGTGGTCTGTTCCATCACCCAAGAGGACCGTGACCTGAGGAAAATCTGCTGCTAACTGCCTGGCTTTTTCCTCACTCTTTTCAATAACAGTGATCTTGACCCCACTGTTTTGTCGCCTGTAGATCCGGCAGAGGTAGTTGGTAACATCGCTACCCCCGATAATTAAAATATTTCTGATCGGTTCGCCGATTTGGCCAAGCGAACTATAGAAGGCATCTAGGTCCTGAATAAAACCGGTCACCTGGATAGTGTCACCCGCCTGGAGGATAAAAGACCCATCCGGTATATAAACTTCATCGTTCCTCAAGACGGCACAGACGATGAGAGAAAAATATCGCTGTCTAAAGTCACTCAGTTTTAGGTTAACCAAGGGGCTCTCGTCCTCTATGATGAGCTCATGCATATTAATCCGGCCGTGAGCAAAACTTTCGACCGAGACCGAGGAAGGTGAGCTGAGATTTTTAGCTATTTCCTTGGCTGCTTCAAGCTTGGGATTGAGGATCAAAGAAACACCAAGGGCCCGCCTCATAATCCCCATATGTTCACCATATTGGGGGCTGTTGACCCTAGCTACGGTGTAACCGGCACCCAGTCTTTCAGCTAAAACCGCTGAGATCAGGTTGATTTCCTCATTGCCTGTGACACTAATAAAGAGGTCACAATCAGCAACACCGGCTTCCATTTGGACCGAATAATCAACTGTCGATCCAGTTATGCCTGAAATATCACACCTTTCCATGATCCGGTCAATCAGGTCTTCTCGGAGTTCTATCAAAACTATATTGTGGCCTTCGTTAGCCAATTCAAGACAAAGCTGGCTACCTATCTTGCCGGCACCTGCAATTACGATTTTCATGATCTACCTACCTTCAGATAAGTGCTATTCTACACAGACCGGCTAAGATTAACAATGACCATTCTTGCTTATGGTCGCTATGGGTCGGGGTCAACTGGCCTCAGATCTCGACTGGCCTCAGATCTCGGCTGAGCTCAAGTCTTGGATGAACTCAGGTCCTAGATGGGGCCAGGTCCTGGATGGTCCCAGGTCCTGATGGTCAAAAAAGAAAGATGGTAACAAATTTAAAGTTACCATCTTGTTAGAATCGCCAGAAGTAGGGTCTGGATGGCTAAAAAACAAAGATCGTAACGACAAAAAAGTTACCGTCTTGCTATTAGAGCCAAACCCAAGCCCAAACGGGTCAAAAAAGAAAAACGGTAACAAATTAAAAATTACCATCTTATCAAAAGCGCCAAGGCTACAAGATACGAGTTACAAATCTAAGATCTACGGAATCAACGCCAAACAACTCGAAAAATTTTCAACCACCTATCTTTATCTTCCCAGACCGATAAAGACGTGCGTAGGCAAGGTCAAAAAGCCAGGCTATGACCAGGCCTAGAACCAGGCAGCCCCCTGTATAGGTCAAGGCCCGCCCCGGCAAAGTTTCCAGGACAAAAAAGTCTGTAAAAGAGCTAAAGGCAAGAACCAAAACTAAGCAGGAGGTCACGAGGATAGCTCCCGTATAGAGGGTGAAAGGTCGGCAAGCCTTGGCTAGGACCCTCAAACTGCTTGCCAAAAGCAGGATCAGGGAGATGGTACTGTTGTATTCCAGTCCGATACCAAAGACCGGCATAGCAAATTGGTGGATCACAATGATCAAGCTGGCTGCTAAACCGGCAGGTAAGACAACCTGCATCGTCTTTTCTAAAAAACTGCCACTGACCCGGTTGTGGTTGGGCATAAGTGAAAGGAAGAAGCCCGGCATACCGATAACAGCGGATCCGATGAGGGTCAGTTGGATAGGATAGAGTGGGAATCTCTGGGGGAGAAAGACAAAAACAAAGGCCAGGACTGACATGTAAGTAGTTTTACTTAGGAACAAGCTAGTTGCCCGCTCCACATTGTTGATAATCCGCCTTCCCTCGTAAACTGTAGGGATCATTTCAGCTAAGTCATCGGTCAAGAGGACCAGGTCTGCACTTAGCTTGGCCGCATCAGACCCGGAAGCCATAGCCACAGCACAATCTGCTACCTTAAAGGCCGGTACATCGTTGACCCCATCTCCGGTCATGCCGACAACATGGCCCAGTTTCTGCAAGGCTTCAATCAGTTTTTGTTTTTGAAAGGGTCCTACCCGTCCAAACAATTGGTAGTTTTGGACCAGGTCCAAGTAGTCTATCTGGTCCTCTTTTCCGGCAAATTCGCCCAAGTCTATGGCCCGGCCAAGATCCTCAATCCCCGCCTTAGCCGCTATAGCCTGGACTGTCCGTGGGCTATCTCCTGAAATAATTTTGAGCTGAACTCCCTGCTCCTTAAAATAGGCAAAGGTTTCCCTGGCATTGGTCCGAACTTGATCTGCCATCTCCAGGAAGCAGACCGGCTTGAGCTTGGTCTGATCTAGTCCCTGTTCCGACATAGGATCTTCTGCACTGGCAACGGCTAAAAGTCGAACCCCCTGACCCGTCCGGCTAGCAAGGTAGTCTCGGTAATGGTCATAGTCATCAGCGGATAGAAGCCTCTCCGGGGCCCCAAAGAGCCAGGTTCCGTAGTCCTTAAAGTGGACGCCGGACCATTTGTTATCTGAATTAAAGGAGTAATAGTCTGTAATCTCCAGGTCTTGGTTATCAGGGTCAACTTCAGCCAGGTGTTCTTGGCTAAAGTGAGTGATCACAGCCTTGCTGGTGGAGTTTTGATCGTCAAGGCCCAACATAGCCGCCAGGATAAGGCGTCTTTCTTTTGGGCCCAGTTCTCCGTCTTGGCAAGGTTGAATGCCGACCATCTCGATTTGGCCTGTTGTGATGGTGCCGGTCTTGTCCAGACAAAGGGTATCTATCCGAGCTAGGGTTTCAATGGTACTCATCCTTTGGACCAAGATGTTGTTTTGGGCGAGTCGGACAACACCGACTAAGAAAGCCATTGAATTAAGGAGGACCAGCCCTTCCGGCATCATCCCCACCAGGGCTGCGACGGTCGAAACCAGAACAGCCGGGTAATTGCTTTCTCCCTGGATGATGAATTTGGATCCCAGCATGGCCAAGCCGACAAAAAGGATGACCCAGCCCATAGTTTTAGAGACTTGGTCGAGGGCTAATTTAATTTCTGAAGCCGGCTTTTTGATCTTATGGGCTTCTTGGCTGAGCCTGGCTGCATAGGTGGCTTGTCCCGTCTTATTAACTACCGCCTGGCACTTGCCCGATAAGACATAGGAGCCTGAAAGGAGCTGGTCGCCGGTCTCCTTGGCCACTCCATCGGATTCACCTGTTAATAAAGATTCATCGACTAAAAAATTAATCCCCTGGCGATAGATAGCATCTACCGCTACCTGGTCCTCATAGTGAAGTTCGATCAGGTCACCTACAACAAGGTCGGAAACCGCAACCTCTCGCTTTTGTCCCTCCCTGACCACATAAACCTGGGGCTGGTTAATCAAGGATAGGCGCATGAGTTCTCGCCTTGCCTTAAGTTCTTGTAAAATATTGCTAGCAGTGTTGATGATGGCAACGCCAAAAAAGAGGCCGTTGATTAAGTATTGCGGCTCACCCAGGCTGACAAAGAGGATAACACAAAAAAGAATCAGATTGAGCAGATTAAAGGGGATCAGGACATTCTCCCAAACGATCTGGCTGACCTTTTTGGAGGCTGTCTGGCTGTCTTGGTTGCCAAGGCCGGCCTCTGCCCTAGCCTTAGCTTCTGCCTCCGTCAAGCCCCGGTCACCCGTATTGAGAAGTTGTGCCTGGTCTACCGGATGGGCTGTGTCTGCCGTAACTTTATCGTGCTTCTTGTGTTTCATCAAAAATTTCATATTTTACAGCCTAGCACAATATGCTGTTAAAACCAGCCTTTCTTTGTAAAGATTCTTTTAAATTTTACAAATTTAGATGGGTCAGTCCCCGGATTCAACAAAAGCTTGCCATAAAAAGCCTAGCAGTTTCTTGACCTTGGCCAGAGGAACCAGGTGACCACCTTGGTCACTGAGGTCCAATTCAAAATTTTTCCCCTCAGCGATTCCTTTCAAATGATCAGCAAAGTCAATATTTAAACTAACCGGCATCAAGGGGTCCTCTCGTGACTGCCAAAAGTAGGTTGGACGGTAATTCAAATTCTGAGGTTTGAGGCTTAAATCAACCCCTGCCAAGTCTGTTTTGAGGGTCAGAATCCGATCTGATTCCCGGCGAAGCACCCCTTCTAGTATCCGTTCATCCGGCAGTTTAAGGTCAGGGTAAAAGATACTTGATGCCTCGACCAGGTTGTCTATCCCGCCCAGGGCTACCCAATCAGCATAAGCTGTCAGGCAGGCTGTTCCCATCAGGCTACCGGCTGCCTGAACTTCAGGAT